>CALELF010000063.1 GCA_937902895.1 uncultured Synergistaceae bacterium
AAGCCTGTAGTGGACTTGCACCACCAAGTTACTAACCATTCTGGGCAAACTAGAGCTGTCGGCTTTGCCGACAAAAAAATAACGAGAAGTTGTTGGTTATACCAACAGCTTCTCGCCTTTATGCTCTTTATGTCCTTTATGGCTAAAAAATTCTTATGGCTAATGCTCTTTTATTGCTTTTATTCTGTGCAAGACAAAATAATTTTTTCAATTGTGCTATCTGTCAGCCCGCAACTTTTTAGATAATTTATAGCGCCTGATTTCAAGTTTGCTTTTTTCATTTTCCCCTCGTCTTTTTCACCTGAAATGGTCTCCATAATGTCCAGAAAATAAGCTTCAATTACCGCATTGTATTTATCTGGTGTATCCTTTTTATTGATATGGTAATAGTTGTCATAGGTTTTCATGTAATCAGCTTCTATTTCGTCATAGTTTGCACCGGCAAGTGCTTCTACCAAAGCACAGACAAATCCTGTTCTGTCCTTTCCCTCTGCGCAATGAAAAAGGAGTTTTCCGTTTATGCTTGGAATATTTTTTAATGCGCCTGCTATGATTTTTTTTGATTCATTTGAATTGAAATTTGGTCCAAGTCCTGTCAATATAACTTGTCCCTTGTCATGTAGCGATTTGTAATAGTCTGATTTGAAATCACTTTTTGTAATGTGTTTATTGTATTGTTCCGCATTGTCTGCTAGATTAAAAACAAAATTTATGTTATCCCTTTTCATTAGTTCATCAGCATATTTTGCTCTATTATATTTATTATCACAGGGGGAACAGGATCTATAAAACTTGTCTTTTTTCAGCTTGCCACCACTCATAACCCTGTAATTTGCAAATATTTCATCGCTTGCAAAGTCGGAGCGGTTGTTAATGTATCTCTGATGAAGGAGTAGTTCCCTAGCTTTATATTTGCCTGTTTCATTTAAGGTAACGCGCCCTGTGTCTTTTTCTGACATTCCAAATGCTTCCCAGGCTTTTTCCCCAGATTTAAAAGCAAAAGCGATGATTGCCTCGCCGTTGTATGCAACAAGTATTGGCTTATTAAATCTTACATAATACCCCGTGTGATAAGGAATATCTTTTATTTCGTGTCCATTGCTAAACCTTACATCTACACTATCTCCAGTAGCAAAGCCTAGCTTTTCAAAAGAATTTCTCGTTATTTCCAGAATAACCCCACCAAATTGCCCCTCACGTATGTTTAGTTCGCCTGTGGTGATTGCTTTTTGAGTACAAGCGACACAGGCTGTAATAACAATAAACAGTCCAACGAGTAGTGTAGTTTTAAGTGTTTTTTTAAGTCTCATGGTTATCTCTCCTAGCTTACTTTACGATTTAATTTTGCACAAAAACCTTATAGTCATCAGTTGAAAAAACTTTTTTATAGCGCGTTAGTAATTTTCCTTCATTTTTCCATAGCCCGTCAAGTGGCGTAATGAGTATTGCCTTCACCTTTAAATCATCAATTATATAATCCACTTCAGCTTGAGCTGGGTTACCCTCAAAGAATTTAACAACACGATTAAAACGGGCTTTTAACTTATTCATGTCATAATTTATGGAATAGCACCATGAAAAAAGTGGATCAGATACAGGAGCAGAGCGTCTAGCGTAGCATGAAAAGAAAGTATCTACCCAATAATTATCCTCAATATCACCAACATAACACAAATTCTTAAAGGTTACAGGATTGGATAACACCAAATCTTTTTCATCTGTAACTTCTCTCACCTTTTCCCAACCCCTTATAGCTTTGGTAAAAACCAAACGTAATTCTGGGTAGTCTGTGCGGATTTCTATTGGCTCACTATCCTGAGGATATAATAATGCCACCGCCTGAATTATCGCGACAATAACGACAAACGCATATGCTAATTTCTTTTTGTTTTCATACAGGAAATTATAAATCTTGACAAAACACAAAGAAGCAAAGGCATAGAGAAACAGTAAGGTAGGTTCTAATGTTCTCCAACCAAAATCGTTTGAATAAACAGTGGAATGGATAAATGTTATGAAAATCAAGGTGGAAAAGGTTAAAAGCTTTCCAAAAAGTATGAACCTGTCCTGTTTTTTTATCACTTTTGGGTTAAAAATATGAACTAATATAAAGCTAACACCAAGCACGTAAAAAAGTCCAAGTTGCTTTGGTAGAATAATAAAATAAAAGCTAAACAAATATTTAAGGATGTGGGATAGTCCGCCTCTGAATGAATCACCATAAGCAGGTTGCACTCCAAATTCAACAGGAAGGCTTCCTAGCTGCGTAAAAAATTGTGTCAAATAAGGAAAAGCTATTATGAAAGCTATTGCAAAAGCACATAATTTACAAATAAGCTTTGAATTAAAGTCTTTTCTAAATACGTCGTCTTTGACATAGACAAATGCTAATGCAACAAGCAAAAATCCAAAAGGAAAAACTCCTGCATAGAGAGATGTAATAACTGATGCAGATGCAATGACACCTATAAATACCGTAAGAATCATCGTATTTTTTTTATCACGGCAAGATAAAAGCAGGTAGTATAAATAAATTATAAGCATAACAAAGACTGCGGCTACGCAATGTTGCGAAGACCATATGCAGCCAGTTTCAGTAGGCCAAAAGCCAAGCATCGTTAAATTTGGTGAAAGTGCAGATTTTATGCCTTGTGGCAAGAGCTCAAAATATGCAGAAAGTCTCCAAGCAAAAAACATAAGACAAAATGAAACAAGCAGAATTTTTTTGTGGCATGTTTTGTAGGAATTAGTTTTCTGTGCCAACTTGAGAGTAAAAGCCATTACCGTTGATGTGCTGATGAGGACACAAAATCCGATAGTAAGAGCAGTATCTGCCATATATCCAGAAATACCAGTTAAAAGCGTAAGCTGTGCTGCAAATGCATGCAAGCCATAATAATAAATTACATTAACAGGAACACCATTATCTGCAATCCATGGGTTTTTGGGTGGTAATCCATATTTTGCGATAGAATCAATTAAGGCAGCTTTAACATGATCATACATAGATGTGCCAAAGTAAATTTTTCCGTCAAATTCAAGTGGGGCAATAGAGCAACAACCAGCAAAAGCGGCAACCAGTATAATTGACAAAAAAATCCAATATATCTTTGAGCTTGGAATAAAAATCTTGTCCCTTTTTAGATAGATAAAAACAAAGGCTATTGCAAAAAGCGTGTATATCAAGGGGCGCGTAAAACCTATAATAAGACCGAGCGAAACTATGCATGGAATCCAAATTGCAGCCCCCAAAATTGGTGATATGAGTGCTACAAATTCTTTATTTTCCTCGCCTAAATTGTCATCTAACACAGCAGAGGGCATCAAGGCCATACCCAAGATAGTAGTAAAAATATAGGCAATAAATGCGATTATTGCGGCAGTTAGTGCAAAAAGCATATGACACCATCTCCTTCCTTTTATGTGTCAACACATAAAATTATTTTATGCCATTTGGCTTTTAGAGATATCGCAGAATTGACCGTTGAAATTTCTCTGGATGGTCATGAATTGCTTTCTTAACCCTAATGCCAAGCCAAGTTGAAATAATCAAAACAAGCAATGCAATCCCGATTATGGCTACAAGGGGAATGTGGCGTTCTGCGACAACAGCCATTATGCACGCAACGAGCACCCAATGTATTAGGTATATGATGTTTAGCGCATTGCTCATGGTCATGCATAAGGTCTTTAGCTTTAGCGGAAAAAGCTTTGATACAAAGTGGAGAAAAGAAAAGCTAAACATGCAATAACACAGACAAAGGACTGCATCTGTCAGTATCATGTGATGGTAACCTAGCTCATCTTTCATCATGTCTATACCATAATGGCATTCAAACAATACCCCGATGATGCAAATAAGAAGGCAGGGAAGGGCAATAGTTGAATAAAAACGATCTAGATTTTTTATGTTTCTCAACTTATTACCAAACCAATAGCCAAAAGCCACAAAGATAAACCAAGTCGCTAACGGGAAAGACCCAGCAGGAAACTTACCGACAGCAAACAGTATAACCAAACCGGCAGCTTCACTAACCATGAGTCCTTGCGCTCTTAATGTTGGAATCATCGTTGCACAGAGGGAGAATATAATGCTCAAAATGAGAATCGAAATATCCCGCAACTTGATATGTCGAAGTATGCCAAAGAGAATTAAAGCAAGACCTGCAAATTGAAAAATATCTCCCGCTAACAAAAGGTTTGTAATCATCTTCAGACGTTCCAGGAATAAACCCCTTAAGAAAAACGAAAGAGCTAACGGTGTCGTCCTAAGAAAATTCAAGATATATCCGGCAAGTAGAAGAAATGCGCCACGTGAGATAATCGTTTTTGGACTGTTATTTCTGGAATAGGCTAAGCCCACCCCCATGCAAACAACAAAGACAGGAGCTCCCATAAAGCCCCCTATCCACAAGTCCGCAACATAGCCAAAGCCTGTTTCAACATCTACTCCCAAAAACACCAACGAGTGAACTAGTATCATAGCAACAATTTCGTAACATTTAGCTACATCTACGTTAAGTTGCCTTCCTGTGTTGCATTGTTCTATCATCATAATTTTTCTTCCAGTCCTTTACTAAAACTTGACAAGATAATGTTTATATTATTTTACAGTTATAGATTTACTTTTTTGCTTATAAAACTTAATTATTAGCAATATGAGGCATATATATGTCGATGCCTCAATGAATCTATACCACATTGCAGATTCTGGCAATACAGCCATCCAATAAAATTTGCCAGGGGTTGCAGTTGCACCAGATAATTTCAGATACAACACATCTAATGGGAAAAATACAAAAAATTGCCATAGATATAAGGCCATCGTGCTTTGACCGATAGTTGAAAGAAGAAGCCCAACTTTGCCGATTCCAAACTGTTCTAATAAGCGGAAAAAAGTCAACACTGCCATAGCTGCGAATGCTCCACCTATAAAGGTTAAATATGTGCTCCATAATCCATAAGGGCCATAATAGCTCCTTACATATGCACCACCTTGAATGTCCCAAATTTTAATAAATATAAGTGCGATGACAAAGCTAAGAATAAACACAATTGTTTTAATTAGCACGCTACCTTTTTCAAAGAAGGAGCTCTCTTTTAATTTATAGCCAAAAAACATATAGACAGCACCCATACAACCCCTTCCAATACCATAAGGTAATTGAGGCATCGCTGTCATAGACTCAAGGGCAGTCACAAAAAGAAGCAGAACAGAAAGAATTATTAACGTAATGTTTTTGTCACGGAAGCGTTTTAATATAACATAAAACAATATACTTGCAGTAAACATTGCTGGCAAAAACCACAAATGACAGTTGCTAGGCAAAATAGTATCGAGTGATAACAGGTCTTGTGGTCTAAGATATGGTAGGCAAGCGTTAATTATGTTTTTTAAGCCAAACACATCTGGGAGCTTGCCAGCAGAGCCATACACTGTGCCTAATAATGCAGGTATGGCTATTTTGCACGTGTTATATCCATAATAATACGCTTTAACAATTTCAAGCGGTATGTCAAGCAACATCAATCCCCAAAATGGCAAAATGAGTCTTTTGAAACGAACCTTTGTAAATTTACCAAAAGTTTCCTTCTCAAGGTTCGCTGTGTATCCGAATGAAATAAAAAATACAGGCAATAAAAATGATTCGTATTCTATGAAACACTCTACCCACAGGTGATCCATTAACACAAAAATTATTGCTAATGCCTTAGCATAATCTAAAAATGCAAGTCTCTTTTTCTCCATATTACTTCACCTCAAAAACTAATATTTACCACTTTGTAAGTGGTGTTTTTTATAATCTGCTACCATTGCATCTGCCGTTTTTTTCCCTGTTGCCAATCCAAAAAAGAAGTTGATTTTTTTTGGGTTGTCGATAATCCTTACAGGTTTTGCTTGATTACGAGATGTGCCCAACATAATCTGAAGCTCCTTAAAGAGCTGATACGATTGAGACTCAAGAGCAATAACTTGTGGCATACCCATCATGCCATTTTGTCTGTAACTTGCATATGAGGTATTACATTCCATGAGTAATTTATCCACAGTTTCACGAAGTTCTTCGTGAAATCCCTTGCCTATATCTTTTTGTGGTTCAATAAAGAAAACATAATTGCCCTGAGATGCAGAGTAATCAGGATATATGCTAAAGTCCAGTATCTGATTATCAAGTTTTTTAGACAGCTGGTGAACAACATACTGCACATGCTCATTATTTGTCTTTTCCCCAAACATATCAACTACTTGGTTATAACGATAAGAAATACAGCCCTTTGGAAGCCTGTTGTAGAAATCTGTAATTTCAATAACATCCATCAACCTATATCTATAAAATCCAGATTGATTGGTCAAGATTATCTCATACCTTTTGCCAATTTCTAATTGATCAATTGTTAAGGTTTTTGAAAAATCGCTTTCACCTATTGGCAAAAATTCAAGGAAATTTCGTTGAGCAAGCAAAACATAGCTTGTATCTTCAAGCCCAACACAAGCTCCTAAAATAGCTTCAGAAGCACCATAAAAATTATGATAATACGGAATATCCCCAATATATTTTCTTGAGCTCTCTGTATATTCAGCAAAGAAGCTACCACCAATTGCAACAATAAGGCTGCAATTAGGCCATATTCGTGGCAGAATTGGAGTATCAAAGCCCCTTGCAAATTCTTCTTCAAGTTCATCTGCTCTTTTTGGGTCTGCCGTAAGGGCATTGCATAATGCCTTGTCCCTTTCGTCTGTTGAATCTTCCAACGATGAAATATGCCCTGTCCGTATATCATTGACTAGACTCTTCCAGTTATTTTGAATAACGCTAAAGAATTCATTTATAGCGGAACTAAAAATTGCACTGATGCACGAAACATCTCTGTGACACAAGGCAAATAAGGCTTTCAAATATATGCAATTTTCAATAGGTTTTGACGGAGCCTGCAATTCTCGCGGTGAAGTATAGAGATTTTCTATTTTATCTGAAATGTAATCATCGCTATGTGAGGAAGCAGAGCTAGGGCTATTACCTCGTTTTATTTTATCATTATAGAAATCTGCCAAACACACAATCCAAGATGGTCTGCAACCATTAGTGTCAAGAACTCTTTTGATAAAGGCAAATTTTAGTTTACATATATAGTTGCAGAGATCCTCCATACCATAGGTCGAAACTGGAATACATTTAGGAACCCCCACACTTCCAGAACTTGCTGCATAAAAGGCTGTTTTATAATTTGACAATAATCCAGCTGTGTCATTATTAAACATCTTTTGTATGTAGGAATTGTAATTGCCATATTCAGAAATTGGGACTAATCTCTTGAAATCATCGTAAGAGTGAATAGAGGAGAAATGGTGTTTTATGCCATACTCCGTTGTTTCATTATCACGAATGATTTTCAACAGATGTCTTTCACTGATTTCTGCTGGAGTATGAGACATTGCTTCAATTTCGGCTAACAAACCTTCTGCATCTGATGCGATTTCGTTAAAAAGATCTATGTCAAATGTTTTCATTACTCTAACTCCGTGTAATTCTAATATCTTTTATCCATAACTTACTATGTATTTTAGCATAAATTTTTAATTTACAATGAAAAAGCGGCTAATCTGGAATTTTGCATTTTTACATTCAATTCCAAATTAGTCGCTTATTTTTATCAATGCTTAATTTTATTTTATCAGTTGCTTGACGTCCTCTGTAATTTGTTCCTTTGTTAAATGGTATTTTTGCAATGATTCCTGCACTGGGACATAGTGCGTAAATTCTTTCTTTGCCCCATAATTTAATACCTTCATATCAGAATTGCCGTAAAACCTTGCAATTTTTTCACCAAAACCGCCGTCAAGACAGCCGTCTTCCAAGGTTATTACAACATTGTGATTTGCTTTTAATTTGTTTAGCAAATCTTCATCAATGCCCGTTAAATAAACAGGGTTAATCACGGTTGCATCAAACCCCAGTTGCTTTTTTATTTCTTCTTTCGTTTCAAGTGCAAGGCGATAAAAGCTTCCTGCGCCGATTATTGCAATTTTTTCGCCCTTGTGTGTTAGCTTATATTTGTTTAGCTTTGAATAGTCTGTTGTGTCCTTTTTGCCAGTTGAAACAGTCGGTCTATAAGGAACTCTAATTGCTACTGGATATTTATTTTGTTCAACTGACCAATCGAGCATAGCAAGATATTCTTCTTTTGAAGTTGGGGCAAGATAAACAATATTTGGAATGTTGGATATCAATGGGATATCAAAGGTTCCGCAATGAGCTGCATCCCAGTTTGAAATTCCTTCTACAAAGACTAAAATTGTAGCTGGTGCATTGTTAATTGCGATATCTTCTGCAATTTGGTCATAGCCTCTTTGGATATATGATCCCTTTACTCCCAAAATAGGTTTAGCTCCGTTTGTTGCCAGTCCTGCAATATAGCCCAAGGCATTTTGCTCTGCGATGTCAACATCCATATAATTTTTTCCCATTTGTTTTCTTAGCTCCGGTGTGAAAGCAAAAACATCTGGTGTCGCAGGAGTTATGGCGATTACTCTGTTATCTTTCTTCTTTTTTGCCAGTAAATAATCAGCAGTTACAGACATATATGTTTCTGGTTTAGGCTTACTGCTAGCTCCATTGTTGTCAAGTGTATGTGGAGCAATTACATGATATTTTTCCGGATCTTTTTCTGCCGGTTCATAGCCTTTGCCCTTAATGGTGTGTATGTGAACTACCGTGGGTTTGGGTGTGTCTTTTACTTGCTTGAAAATTTTAATTAAATCTGCAATGTTGTTACCGTTGTCCAAGTAATAATAGTCATAACCCATTATCTTGAATATATTTTTGTCGGATTTGCCGTTAGTAAGTCTTAAATCGGTAAGCCCTGCATAAAGTCCACCGTTGACTGGCGCAATGGCTATGTCATTGTCATTTACAACGATGATGAAATTACTGTTCAAGGTTGCACCGGTGCTTAATCCCTCGAGTGCTTCTCCTCCGGACAAAGAGCCGTCACCGATAATTGCGACGATGTTATATTTTTCGCCCTTCAAATCTCTTGCTTTAGCCATACCACCAGCAAGGCTGAGGGAAGTTGAGGTGTGTCCCAAGATGAAAAAGTCGTGCTTACTTTCATATTGGTTTGAAGTTATGCCGATGTTACTATGCAATGGGTCGGAAAAGCCTTTTTTTCTGCCGGTAAGCATTTTATGTGTGTAAATTTGGTGAGAAGTGTCAAAAACAAATTTATCAATAGGGGAGTCAAACACATAATGCAAGGCAATGGTAGCTTCCACCATTCCTAGCTCTGCAGATAAAGGTCCTCCGGTGAGATTTGCACGGTTTAGAATCCCTTCACGAACATCTTTTGCCAAGAGGTCTAATTGTTCAATAGATAATTTTTTAACATCTGCAGGGTTGTTGACTCTGTCTATAATTTTCGCATTGTTTGCTAATGCGACACTTTGGCATAACACTAACATCATCAATAAAGAGAATGCTAACAAAAACTTTTTCATTGTAAAGCCCCCAGTATAAAGTTTTAACTTTTGTATTGTTGTTAAACGTTTTTAAGGTTAAATTCACGGAAATCAATTTTCAAGAATTTAGCCCTAAGCGCCGTGTGATATGCTCCCCTCATGAGAGACAGTGAAATAAAAAAACAGTCTATCATGAAGG
>CALELF010000064.1 GCA_937902895.1 uncultured Synergistaceae bacterium
ATACAATTCTCTTCCTTGTAACAGATGTCAATCCCCTAAAAAAACGTGAAGAACCATAAAAAAGTGCCAACCTTAACGGTTGGCACTTTTGCTATTTAATATCAGCTATTATCTTCTTCTACTGCTTCTGCCGATACAAATGCTGTCAAGAATAAGTCCCTGCTTGACATAATTTGCAGCAATCTTTTTTATTGTTCCATCATAAGCCATTTTTTGCAACTCTTTATTTACTGCATTTTTCAAGGTAACATCACCTTTTAAGAAAGCTACTGCGTATTGCTCCTTTGCAAGAACCTCTGGCATAATAGCAAATTTTCCCTTACTCTTTGTCACAAAATTATTTGCATGTGCCAAATCAACAGCAACTGCATCTACAGAACCTTTAGTGAGATAATCAAAGGCGTTTTCATAATTTACAACTACTATAAGTTTCTTCAAGGATTTTTTGAAAGCTTGCTTATCATTTATTGCATTCAACGCACTAGAGCCATCAAGCACTGCCACTTTCTTACCTTTTAAATCAGCTAATCTTCTATAAGGAGAATGTGACTTCACCACCATCACCATTTTGTTTTCAATATATGGCACAGACCATTCGTAATCGTTCTCTCTGCCATTTATGCTAAAGCCACTCCAAATACAGTTGACAGTGCCAGCTTTTAACTCACTATCTTTTGCATTCCAGTCAATCGGCATGGCCTCAAATTTCCAACCTAGCCTGCGACATAATTCCTTAGCACAAGCAAGGTCAAAACCATCATAAGATCCGTCACTAGCCACAAAGGTATAAGGTGCAAATTCCGCTTCAAAACCGACTATCAAAGCATTTTTCTGATTTTCTTTCCGTCTTGTAGTATCACCAAGCATTCTCTTATGAAAAGAATCCTTTTGGTTAGCAGAATATCCATTTTTAGCATTCCTGTCCTTAGAGTTGCTATTTTTGCCAGTTGTAGCATTGTTTAACACACTTGAAACTTGTTTTTTAATCTGCTGTTTTAGTACTTCTTTGCCTATCTCTTCTGCAGTGCTACTAGCAAAGCAAGGGGTAGCTACTACAAAGATCAATCCGACGATTAAAGCTAACATGATATTTTTTTTCATTGTGTATCTCCTTCGCACAATATAAGTGAAATTATATTGTGATTTTAGCACCCAATAAATGCGATGTCAATTATGAATAATAAAAAAGGACGGCGAAAAATTCACCGTCCTTTTTATTATATTGCTAAATAATTATCTTGTCTTTGTACCGATATACTCTTTGAGTTTACCTGTAAGCTTTGTGCAATCATTCAAGAGTGCGTTTGGTGTCTTCTCACCGCTCTTGAGGGAAGCAAGCCACTTCTCTGCCTTCTCAGCAAGTGTACCGACCTTATCTTTACCAACAAGCTGTGTGCCTGTCTGTGGCCAGAAGAAACCGCCGTTCTCCTGACGTCCCTGAAGGACGAAACGAATTTCGCCAGCCTTCATTGCTTTGTAAAGGTCTATACCCTTCTCATTCTGATACACTGCAATTGCTGCACAGAGACCAGCGTCATCCTTACGCTGACGGTTAATCATAATACCGCAAACTGTATCCTTGAATTCTGACATAAAGTTGAAGTCACCCTGTGAGTCGCCCGCACCGAAGATTGGACCATGGTTGTTATAAAGAGGAGCTATGCACTTAACAATTGTCTCAGCCTTACCAACACCCTGTGTCTGGGCATGGAGATCATAGTCATAAGATGCAAGATACTTACCATCTTTCATCTTGTATGTCATTGCAACAATATCCTTGACACCTTCAAGCTTCCATGCTCTTAAAAGACCACGAATTGTTGAAACTGGGGAAGCAGAGTTAATCCAAACGTCAATTCCGTTTGCATCAAGCTTCTTGATAAGCTCTCTCATTTCATCAGAAACGCCTGTGCTGACACGGAAGCCAACAGAAACTTGACCGACGCGGCTCTTGTAGTTTGCTGGTGACTGCCATTTTGCCTTTGTCCAGTTCTTTGGATTCTTTTTGCCGAGGTTTGTATAGAACACATGTGACTCATAAGCAACCTGCTCAGCCTGTGCTGGAGTCATACCTGCAAACCAATAACCTGCCCATGGATAGGAAACGCTAACGCTATAGTTATCACCAATGAGGTCATACATAAAACGAAGCTTTGTTGCAAATTCTGCCCAGTCTGGATCCTTCATCCACTTATCATGAAGTTTTGCTTTGCTTGCATCTGCTGCAACATAGCCCTTCTTGTAGAGCTTTTCGTATGCTGCTGCAACATCTTTTGCGAAATCTGCAACTGAACCTTTTACACCTTCGTAATCCCAAACTTTGTCAAGATCAGGAACATCTGCTGTAATTGCAGCATAGATCTCGTTTGGCTTTAAAGCAAAACGAAGCCACTCGATCTGATAGATGAAAAGCTGCTCTTGAACGTCTGTGAGAGAAATCGTGTTATCGCAGTCAAAAACTGCATATGGTCTGCACTCTGGGTTGTAGTTCTTGCTGTTTCTACCATAAGCATCGAACATCTGGTTGATAACCTTCTTTGTGTTGGCTTCCCAACCCTTACACTGCAAATACTGCGTTGGCTGCTTTGTGTATGGCTCTGGGCCACATGACGTCGCACAAGCAATGCTTGCAAATGCTACCAATGTTGCTAATACAAGCAACAAAACCTTTGAAAACTTCTTCATTGAATAACTCCTCCTTAGGAAATTAAATTGATTAACTGTTTAGAATTATAACTATTAAAAAATAAATGTCAAGTCACTAGAAATAGTTTATCATTTTTTTTTGTAAAAAATCAACTATCCTAAAAAAATATTTCTATAACTAAACCAATTCGCTCCAGTTTGCTGGGTAGACAAAATAGGCATAGCGCGTTTTTGATGGGGTCTGGAAATGAATGTGGCTGTTTTTAGGAATATAAATAATATCCCCTGGATGACCTGTTACCACTCGGCCATCTATTTCAATTTCTAATACACCATCAAGCACCAGGTCATATTCATCATATACCAATGTCCATTCAAAACTCGTGTGGTCAAGTTCCATTATACCAGCTCCCATGCGTGGAGCTTCTTCAAGCGTTAAGATGTCCTTTAATGCAACACCATCTTGCTCAAAACGCTCACACTTTACGGTATCTGTCTTTACATGGATAATGCCACTCTTGTCTTTATGTTTTACAAAATCCTCTTTTCCACACTGGCATTGGCACTGCCCTTGTTCAGCTAAAACCTGTGTAACAATTTTTTTGATTAGCTCTTCACTAACATTCATAACTTAAAACTCCTAGTCTTTGCTAGCACCTTTTATTTTTGAAAGAAGTGCTGGAGCTAATATATTTGCCACTATAAGCGCGGTAATACCAGCAAAAAGCTTACCAACGATAACTGGGAAAATCATTTCAGAATTTGCACCAGCAGCAAAACCGAGGTGGTCACCAAAGACAAATGCGGCGCTAACTGCAAAGGCAACATTGAGGAGCTTGCCCTTTGGATCCATATCTCCCATGATGTTAAACATTGCTATATTGTTTGCAAGGTTTGCAACCATACCTGCAGATGCATCTGCATTCATACCAAGCGCATTACCAATTTTCTGTAACACTCCACCAAATGTCTTTGTAATCCACTTAACCATTGGGAAAGCACCGATAAGGACTATTGCTATCTGCCCGCAGACAAGAAGTCCACTCTCAAGTGGGACAACACCATCTGCATCAGCTTCAACCATTATGTTAAAAATTGGAAGCTTAATGCCTGTAATGTATTCAAAAACCGCAATTGCTGTAAGTGCAGTAATCAACGCTGTGACAAAATTACCAAACTTGTTAAAACCAGCAATCATTTTGTCTGGAATTATCCAAAGACCAGCACATATTACACCAGCAATCACGATAACAGGAATAAGATTTACAAGAATAACCTTCAATGGAAGTGCATATTGTGTCATGTTCATTGCTAAACCACCTGCGATACAACCTAGTGGAACAGTAATGAGTCCTGCCAAGACACCAGCGCCAAGGTAAGGTCTATCTTCTGCTTTAATGATTGACAAAGCAACTGGAATTGTAAAAACAATGGTTGGCCCCATCATAGTACCGAGAATAAGACCAGAGAAGTTACCAATTGCAGGATTTTCTGCAAGCTGCATTGCAAGAGGATAGCCCCCCATATCACAAGCAAGAAGCGTCGTAGCAAACATTGATGGATCTGCTCCGACAAGTTTGTATATAGGAACGATAAAAGGCTTTAAAAGAAGTGCTAAAACTGGAGCTGCTGCCACAACTCCAGCCATAGCCGCCGCAAGTGGTCCCATTGCATTAAATCCGTTATCAAATTCCTCACCATAACCAAGCTTGTTGCCACGAATTTTATCAAGAGCACCAACTAGCATGAAGATCATCATAATCATCATAATAACGCTGTTTACAGAAATTCCATTTACCCACTCTGAAAGAGTGGTTGTAAAAATCTCTGGGTTCCAAGCTGCTATAATTTCATTAAACATAGTCTATCCTCCATTTTTGATTTTTTAGAGTAACGTTTCCAATAACTGCTTTGCTGGGCGTGGTATCACTATTGACTTAACAAGTAAATCAGAAGCCTTTTCAGCAGCAGCAACTGCCGCTCTCACTGCTCCAACATCACCTGTTAATGTAACAAATCCCTTGCCACCAATTGCAAAGCCAGTTCTAACTTCTATTAAGGTAATCTGAGCTGCTTTGGCTGCCATATCTGCTGCAACAATTGCACTAGCAACAGAATAAAATTCAAGCACACCGACAGCACCAAACTCTGTAATCTGATTTGTCAAGGCAACAGCAGGTATAACCTGTTTGTGAAGATTTGGAATTATGAGTTCATCAACTATAAATTCACCACCAACAACTTTTCCCTGACGGACAGAAGCCTGAACAGGTCCAACCTCGCCACCTACTATTACCATATATTTTCCGGGGCATATTGTGCAAGCACGAAGGAGATCAACCTGTGCAGCCTTCACCATTGCATCACAGGTCTCTATACCTGCAGCAATACTATTAAATTCTAACATTCCTATTGCATTATTCATTAGGCTTTACCTCCTGCTGTTATACGCACGCCCTTTGCTGAAACTTCCGTGACATGTCCTGCAAAACCAGTGGAAATATTAGCTGAAAGCCCTTCCGCTGCCTTTGCAATAAGGTCACCGACCTTGACAACATCACCAACCTTGACAATCGGTTCTGCGGGCCTGCCAATATGCTGACTTGTTGGAATAAACACTTCCTTTGGAGTATATTCTATAACTTCGCCATGCACATGCCTTTTTGCCAAATCTGCAATTCCAAGTCTAGCACAAAGACGCTCTGTTGGAATACGTCTTTGGTCTATCGTTGGTCTTGCCTGTGGCGTCATGTAACGCTCATAATTTAGCTTCTTTTCACGGAATTTTTGTCTGAAGTATGCGTTAACCTTTCTTGGTGAAAGCCCCATTGGACATGCATAAAGTTCGCATACACCACATTCACAACAATTCATTGCTTCACCAAACAAGGCAAGTAACTCTTCGTCGTCCTTAACTTTATCCTCTCTCCAAAGATTTCTCATAATGAGATGAGGACGTATCATATGCCCAATTTGATAACGTGGACAAAGATCAGTGCAAAAACGACATTGAATACAAGCACTATGGGCTTGATGTTTTATCTTCTGCATTGTTAGCTGTGAACGCTTAACGAGATAGTGATCCTTTGGTAAAACAATAATACTGCCAGTGGTTTTTGTAACAACTGCAGAATCTATCGCTGCTTCATCAGCTAGAACACGTCCCATCATTGGACCGCCGTTGATAACAGCATAGTTTGTCTTTTTTATACCTGCCTGTTCTATGCAGTCACGGAAACTTGTTCCAATTGGCACATAGAGCATAACCGGATCACGACCATCACAAGCAACAGAAAGATATTTTTTGCAAACAGGAAAACCCTTCAAGGCTTCATAAATGTTAAAAACTGTTCCAACATTGTCAACAACGGCTCCTACTGCAAGTGGAATACCACGCTCTGGTGCAGTTTTGCCAGTAACAAATTGAACCATCGTCTGCTCGTCACCTGCTGGGTAAAAGGTTGGCATTTGACAAATTTCGACAGAGGACTTCAGTTCTTTGATAGCCTTATTCAAGGCTTCAATTTCTGTCTTATATTTTCCCTTTAATGCTATTACAGCACGTTTTGCTTCAAGGAAATTTGCTATAGCATCAACAGTTGAAACAATTTCTTTTGCAAATGTTCTACAGAGAAACTTGTCAGTTTCTATAACTGGCTCACACTCCGCAGCATTAACAATAAAAAATTCAGCCTTTGAGCCCATTTTGCCCTGCGTTGGAAATCCGGCGCCACCAGCCCCGACAACTCCAGCAGCAGTAATCGCTTCTAAAATATTCACTACATTCATCCCCTTTATTTTAGGAGACCAAAGTCGGCATCAAAATTATCTACGATTGCAATTATCGTCGCATCAACAGGCAAGCTAGAATTTCCACTTGCTGTTCTAGCAGAGCTTCCTGCAACATAGATAACAGTTTCACCAACTCCAGCATCTATTAGGTCTGTGGCAACAATGGGTTCCCCAACAAGGCTTCCGTCATGGATGTTTATTGTTTGAACAAGCATTAACTTAAAACCACCCAGACGGGCTTCCTTTCTGGTCGCCCAAATATTGCCTATCACTTTACCAATTCTCATGATAACTTCAACCTACGAATGCCTTTTTAGAACAATTGAAAACTTTGTAGCATAATCTTTCGCTACATCAGTTACTATTGTTCTTTCGCCAAGGCAGATGCAAGTAACGCCATCACCTCTTGCGGCGATAAGGTCTTTCTCTGTAACAACCCTTTTTGTGATTGTTATTTCTTTTGTTTGACAACACGGTTCTTCAAAAGTTAATTCACTTTTGCAAGAGCATGTTCCTTGAGATGTACAATTTTTTGCTGTCTCAAGTTCCATCAATTTTTGCATAACACGGCGAACAACTTCCTGCAATAATGCTTCGTAATTCAAAACTTTCGCCTCCAATTTGTGCAATTTTTATTTAATAGTCTCTTGTTTCCATTTTGAATGGTTCACAGCTAGCTGCAATTCCTGCTGGGGTAACAAGGAAAGGATTTTTAGGCTTTACAGTTTTTATACCTGTTACCTTTTCAAAAATCTTTTCAATACCTGTCAAACAGCAGGTACCGCCACAAAGATAAATTTCTTCTGTTTCTTTCTTCTTAATGTTACGAGAAACTATTGTTGCCATTTTCTCAATTACTGCCCTGACAACAGGAAGAATTTCTTTGTGACGAGAATAATCTTGCTTGATTTTTTCTGCTTCAGCAAAAGGAATGTGATAATTACCAGCTAAAACTAGTGATAAATGTGTGCCACCGGTTGGCTCGTCGTATATATCAGTAACCTTGCCTTTTTTCAAAATCGCAAGACCAGTTGTACCACCACCAATATCAACAATGACTCCATTTTCTATCTGATAAACTGCATTTGCTGCACTTGGTTCATCTAATATGCCCGTAACCTCAAAACCTGCACCCTCAGCAACATATCTGTGTGTGCGGACACTTGATTCTGTTCCAGCTGGCATTGCAATTGCACAATTTTGCAACTCGCAGCCAAGCCTATCTTCCAGTTTCTTTTTCAGTTCACGAACTATTCTAGATGCACCAGCATAATCTACAACAACGCCATCGCGTAAGACTTCTGCTGCTTGTTTTTCACAGGCAACAGGATTATTTTGCTCGTCTAACACTACAATGACAATATAAGCAGTTCCAAGGTCAAGCCCACATTTTAGCGTGCGTGACTCAGGAACAAAAGTTTTTGTTTCTGAGTCTGTCACACGCTTCATATATGCATCTATACGTTTTAAATCTAACATGGGAAAACCTATTTTGTAATAATTCTTCCGAGTGTAAAGCCACTCACTCCCGCAGCATTTGCTTCGTCAAAATCAACATGCATCTTATAGCGGAATTTTGTGGAGACACGCAAAACAACATCATCAAATATCAAAGGTCTATCTGTATAGACCTGAACACGTGCAATCTGTCCGTTTGTGTAACCGTTTTTCGCTGCAACTTCAGGTGTTATATGGACGTGCCGTTTTGCCACAATTGCACCTTCTGTCAGTTCCAACGTTCCGCATGGACCTTCTATTGTTATAGCACCACTACCCTTTGTATCTCCAGATTCTCTCACAGGGGCTTTGACACCTAGTGTCATTGCATCACTTTTTGAGAGCTCTACCTGAGTATTGGGACGAACTGGTCCTAAAATTGCTATGTTTTTCATTGAGGTTTTTGTTCCACGAATGACGACACGTTCTTCTGAAAGATACTGACCAGGCTGTGAAAGTGGCCTCTTTGGAGTTAGTGTTGCCCCCTTACCAAAGAGAATTTCTAAATCTCCTTGTGAAAGGTGAACATGACGAGCAGAAACTTCCACCTGCACAAAGCCACTTCCCTCCAAGGATTCAATAACTTTTTTTACAATACAATCAGCCATTTTCTTTATCCAACTTTCTTTAAATTAGCCTTATTTTTTATCGTATTCTCCAGCCAAAAACATACACATCATAACATGAAACGCGCTAGACAGTCTGTTTAAGCCTCGTATTATATCCGTTCTACCAGATATATTCTTTACACGAAAAGCCCTTGTGGCAATTACTTCTGCTTCCCTTGTCTCAGTTCTCAAACGATTTAGCATAGCATAAGCTTTTCCATATCTGTAATGCGGCAAAACCATCTGTTTCACCTTAAAATACTTCATTGGATTATGACTTCTGTCATGCAATTCCGCTTGCGTTAAACCAAGCACATCAGGCATATTGTATGGTTCATTAAGAACATCACACCTCATCATTTCGCCCAATGCATGTGCAATTGTGCTAAGATGCTCAAGCAATTTTTCATGTGCCACTTCTTCCGCAATAAAAGACTGGTAAAGGACTACCAAGGACTGCAAACTGTCCAACCTGCCACGAAATTCAATGCGTGGGTTGTCTTTAAATACGAGTGAGTTGCCATAAAGTGCAGTCATATCCTCCGGCTTTTCATCGTAGAAAGCATTTGTTTCGTTGTCTACATATCTATGTGATGCATCAACGCTCTTTACTTCCTCTTCAAGAGGTTTAGGTATCTGCACTTCATTTGGCTCTGGCTTTGACGGTTCTGGATTAAATCTTAATTGTTTTGGAAGCTTTATTTTTATTTTGCGCTGCATCAGATATTCACGAGCAGCTGGAGATAATATCTTGCCATCTGGCACGATATAAACTTCCGGCGTCTCCATTCTGAGCTCATCACGCAAAAAAGCCTCTGTAATAACCTTCAAAGCATTCACCTCCTAACCAAAAGTAATCGTTAATGATTACTTCTCAAGTTTTGGAAGGATGAATTCTACTTCTTCGTGTGGACGTGGAATGACGTGGACAGAGATTAGCTCTCCAACTCTTTCTGCAGCAGCTGCTCCTGCGTCTGTTGCTGCCTTAACTGCACCAACGTCACCTCTTACCATTGTTGTAACAAGTCCACCACCAACGTGAACCTTACCAATGAGTGTAACGTTTGCTGCCTTAACCATAGCATCAGATGCTTCGATTGATGCAACAAGTCCCTTTGTTTCAATCATACCAAGAGCGATATTAACGTTTGCCATAATTATTTCCTCCTATTTTGTTTTGCCTATTAGGCATTTAATTTTTCTACTATCATCTTCACGATAGAGTCTATATCTACATTCTGATTTGATACACTTGTTTGTGCTGGATAACCACAAATTCCATCAACGCAGGTTGGTGCTTCTGCCTTGATTTCTTCCATTGTTTTGATACCCTTTGCAATGTAACGTTTGTTGATAAGGTTCATTGGGCCAACGTTGTCTGATGTTGCACTTCCACCGGATGCACCGCAACCAAGTGTAAGGGCAGGCATAAGACCTGTTGTTGCACCAATTCCACCAAGTGCTGATGGGCTATTTATAATGATACGTGATGCAGGAACTCTCTCTGCAAAATATCTAATTAGCTCATCATTCTGAGAGTGCATTGAGAAGGTATGTCCACTTCCTTCATAACGAAGGATTTCTATGCACTTCTTACAAACATCTTTGTAATCAACCCCTGTGTAGAAAGCAAGGATTGGTCCAAGTTTTTCGTTTGAATATGGGTGACCTCTACCGACACCATCTTCACGAGCAACAAGGACTTTTGCATTTTCCGGAACATTCGTAAGCTTGGCGAGATTTGCAATTGTTTTTACGCTTCTTCCAACAATTTCTGGGTTCATTGTGCCGTTACCACGGAGAATGAATTTGCCAAGTTGATCACGTTCTGCGTCACTTAAGAAATATGCTCCCTGACGCTCCATCTCTGCCTGAACTGTTGCTGCCATATCATCATCACAGATGACTGACTGCTCAGAAGCACAGATTGTTCCATTGTCAAATGTCTTTGACTGCAAAATTTTTCTAACCGCCTCAGCAACGTTTGCTGTCTTTTCAATGTAGGCTGGGCCATTTCCTGGACCAACACCAAGTGCTGGTGTTCCAGAGGAATAAGCGGAGCGAACCATTGCAGAACCACCTGTTGCCAAAATGAGTGCTGTGTCTGGGTGCTTCATAAGAGCATCTGTTGCCTGCATTGTTGGAATGGAAACAACAGAAACCAAATCAGGATTGCCACCTGCCTCAGCTATTGCTTGACGAACGACCTTGACAGCTTCGCCAATACAACGTTTTGCCGCTGGGTGTGGTGAGAAAACAATTGCATTTCCTGCCTTTATAGAAATTTCTGCTTTATAAAAAACAGTTGATGTTGGGTTTGTTGAAGGAACAATACCTGCAATAACACCCATTGGAACAGCAAGGACTGTAAGACCACGCTTTTCATCGTGCTCGATTTCACCAATTGTCTTCATATCCTTGATGTATTCATACACATATTTTGAGGCAAAAATATTTTTTATAAGTTTGTCTTCTGGCTTGCCAAATCCTGTGTCTTCCCAAGCCATTTTACCAAGGCGCTCAGCGTTTCTGACACCTGCGTCTGCTATTGATTTTACAATTCTGTCCACATAGGCTTGATCCTTTGTGGCAAGTTCCATCTGTGCGGCTTTTGCAGCACCAACTAACTCTCGGACTTCCTGCATGGACAACAAATCTTTATCGTATAATTGCATCTTTGTTGCCTCCTAAATTACTTTTTCTTTGTTGCTTTTGGCTTGTTAGTTGTGGCAGTTTTTGTGGTTTTTGTCACTTTTGCCACCTTTTCCACCTTTGCCTCTTTTGGTTTATCCTGCCCCAAAACAGTTTTTACTGAGTTTGACTGTTGTTCTTTTGAAGCAAGAAGTGAATCAATTGATTCATGCGGGCGTGGAATAACATGAACAGAAATGACGCGACCAACCCTCTCTGCTGCTGCTGCGCTTGCATCCATTGCTGCCTTAACAGCACCAACATCACCAAGCACCGTAACAGTAACGAGTCCACCCTTGACAATTGTCATATCTTGCAGTCTAACATTAGCTGCTTTCAAGGAGGAGTCGAGGGCTTCAATGGCTGTCACCATTCCATAAAGCTCAATAAGCCCTAGGGCCTGCATCTTCTTCTACCTTCTTATTGCACTCTTGGATTGTCTGCAACATACTCAACTGCTGCGGCAAATGCTTCGCAAGCAGATTTGCAGGCTGACTGTGTTCCTGTAAGGAGTGCACCTGCAAAGTTGGTTTCACTCGGTGGCTGATATAAAACACAGCAGGAAACATCAGCTGCTTTTAAAGCCGCATCAACTGCATACATTGCTTCTAGTGGTGGTGCAATGAGGTATGCAAGGGCTTCACCCTCTGCAATACCGGCGCCTGCAGAAAGGTAGCTACCAGTGCGTGAAATGCAGTGTGCATAGTAAACGATTGTGTCATCTTCGTTTGCAGAAACAAAGTGGCAGACATTCTCAATCATATCTACGCAAGCAGCAAGACCGCTCTTAACTTCTGCTGGGTTTGGACCGGCAAGAATACCGATAATTTCACCAGCGAGCTTTGTATTGGCGCAGGAAGCACCACCGTAAAAACTCTTTGCATAAACAACCTTGACATCTGCAGCTTTTGTTGCTTCGTCAAGTGCTGTGTAGGTAACATCATCGCAGTCAGCTGTAATGAGTGCGAGAGACCTTTGGTCTTTTGTTAAACCGAGTTCTTTTGCAAGATCTGGATTAACGTTTGGAATGATTTTCGTGGCTAATACTTTTGCTGGGATTGGATCTCTTTTCATAATAAAATCCTCCTTAAAATTTTATTACAGTTTTAAATCTGTTCCGCTGGCTTTCTTTTCCAGCATAATTTTTATGATATCGGCAATGTGTGCACCAGCTTCAACTGGGCTTGTGCCGTTTTTGTGAATGTTTGAGAAAACTGTGCGGCGTGCTTCTGGCATACCAACTGTTCCTTTGTATGTAATGTAGGCTGACATGGATTCAGCTGTGATAAGACCAGGTCTTTCACCAATTAGAACACAGGTAACTGTTGCGCCTGTAAGCTCTGTAATCTGATCCATTACGCCAACTCTACCATACTGGACAAAGAATGGTGTTCCAACATTTATATTCTGTGCCTTTAGTCCCTGAATAATTGCTGGCAAAACATCTGCTGTATTTGCCGCAACTGCTGCGGAAGAAAGTCCATCAGAAACATAAATCTGAACTGTTGGGTTCTTTGCACATTTTTCTTTGATTGTCTTTACACCCTCTTCGGAAAGTTTTCTTCCAAGATCCGGACGGGTTAAATATGTATCTTTACTGTCGCATTGTGTAACAACTGTAAAAAGACCAAGCTTTTCGATGAGTGCTTCGTCAACTGGTGAGAAAACTGCGTCCTGTGCTGCGGAGTGTGCTGCACGGAATTCAAGCTGTGGCAGGGTGTTATATCTAGCCCCTGCTCTGCCAATACCGAGGCGGCAAGGAGCGAGCTGTTTTAACTCGAAATATTCGTCCCTGTGCTCTGGATTTTTTACCAGATATTGGGTTCTAATGTCAATTTGTGTAATGTCTGGCAAATAGCCTTCTTCTACTTTTTGAGCACAATCGCAACCGCAAGCTTTTTTCACTGCGGACACCGCTTCCTCTTGTGGAGCAATGTTCATTTCGTGAAATACCTGTTCGATTATTGTTTTGAGTTCATTTTCGGAAATCATATTGGCTCCTCCTCTCATTACTTGCTAAGAAAGATGGAGGCATCGCCGGCTTTACCGGTGAGATGTCCATTTTCTGAAATGCCCATCTTTTCAAGCCATTCATCAAATTCCTTGATTGGGCGGAGTCCAAATACTTCACGAAGTGAAGCTGCTTCATTGTAACCAGTGCACTGATACATGAGCATGCAGTCGTCACCTTCTGGAACACCCATGATGTAGTTGCATCCAGCTGCAACGAGGAGTGTCGCAAGGTTTTCAATGTCGTTCTGGTCTGCTTTCATGTGGTTGGTGTAGCAAGCATCGCAACCCATTGAGACGCCTGTCAACTTGCCCATGAAGTGGTCTTCAAGGCCAGCTCTCGTAACCTGCTTTGAGTCATAGAGATATTCTGGACCGATGAAACCGACAACCGTATTGACAAGGAATGGCTGATAGCGTTTTGCAAAGCCATAGCAACGTGCTTCCATTGTAACCTGATCCCAACCATTGTGTGCATCGCTTGAAAGTTCAGAACCCTGACCCGTTTCAAAATACATAACGTTTGGTCCTGTGGATGTACCCTTTTTGAGCATCATCTCGCGGCCTTCATCCAGCATCTTCGCCGTAAGGCCAAAGGCTTCGTTGCCTTTCTGAGAACCAGCTATGGACTGGAACATAAGGTCAATTGGTGCATTGAACTTGTCCGCTGCTTCAGTTTGTGTTGTGACGTGTGCCAAAACACAAATTTGTGTTGGGATTTCCCACTTTCTCTTGAACTCGTCAAACATTTTCAAGATGCGAGCCACGCTCTCAACTGAATCATCAACTGGGTTCAAGCCAATAACTGCGTCGCCACAACCGAGAGAAAGACCTTCCATAACGGAAGCAATAATTCCCTTTGGATCGTCTGTTGTGTGGTTTGGTTGCAGACGGCTTGAGAATGTGCCTGGCAAACCTATTGTTGTGTTGCAGTGTGCAGACACTCTCATCTTCTTTGCACCATAGATGAGGTCTAGGTTGCTCATCAACTTACAGACAGCTGCAACAATTTCTGATGTAAGGCCACGGCTTGCACGACGAATCATTTCTGTTGTTGTCGTGTCAGCAAGTAGCCACTCACGGAACTCTGCAACCGTCATATCCTTGAAGTCGTTGTAAATCGTTTCATTCACAGCGTCTTGAATGATACGAGTGACTTCGTCCTCTTCGTAGGGAACAGCTGGGCACTCACGAATGTCGTGAAGTGTAAGGTTGGACAAAACAACCTTCGCTGCTACCCTCTCTTCCGCTGACTCTGCTATGATACCAGCAAGTCTGTCACCGGATTTCTCCTCATTTGCTTTTGCCATAACTTCGCGAATAGATTTAAATTCGTAGTTATGACCAAAAAGCTTTGTCTTGAGTTTCATTAGGGCTTCCACCTTTCTTTGGATTTTTGTAGTCTATTTAGATAACCGAGAGAACAATGTTCTAACGGACAATCCCTGATTAAAATTTTTTTTGTTTTCTGTCACAGGAGTCAAAATATTGCCTTGATTAATTTAAACATCATTTTTAATATAAAACTATACCGCTATGGTAGTTATAGTTTTTCTACTTGATAGACATTAAATCTAGCCTTCAAGATTATTCAAAACTATCTTCTCTACCCAAGAAACAATTTCTTCTGCAAATTGTATTGCTTCTTTCTCGTCCCTCTCTTCAATAAACAATTCACTTGGATATCGAATCTCCACACCATAAGGCGTCAGTGCATCAGCATAATCACATAAATTTTCTTCAACAGTTATTTTATCTTTTATTTGATTCAACAAAAACGAGATATCATGTTTCCTTGGCACACCACCAGGAGCATCATACAAAACAATAATTGCCTTTACCGCTTTTTCAGCAGCCTGTTGACAATGATAGCATATTATCTCTAATGGCTTCGGATAGAACGTATTGTCCAAGTGTTTTGCGACAGCTAAATCAGCTTTTGCAATTGACATCCAGTGGCGAGCTTCTTTACCTTGCATAAAGTAAGACTCCTTTCTTATCCACCTCAAACTCCAACGAAGGAATATTTTTCCGCTCCTCAAATCTCTTGTTACTTCCTACCACGATATCAACTGGTCTTTTTTTTATGTCTCTTATCGATTTATAAGCCTTTTGTGTCTCTGCAATTATATTCTTTGCATAATCGTCAACTACTATGTAAAAATCAAAATCACTGTCTTCCGTCTGTCTACCCTCGGCAAAGGAGCCAAACAAATAAATACGAACTGGTGCCAAATTCTCAATAAAGCAATTTTTCAAATCATCAATCTCATTCATTGACATCGTTCCAGTCTCCTTTCCAAATATTGTTCTCTTTAGCCCTTATGTTAAGCGTGGAGAGCTATACTTTATGTTAGCCACGTTAGTGGCGCTTATGGTCAATTTTTACAATCTACGAATTAAATATCAGGGTTTTTATTACCACTGGCAAGACATGTCCACCACAAACCGGCTCGCCAATATCTATATAATCCCCCGTCAAAGTTCTTATGCCATCTATGCAAATAACAGATTTTTTGTTTGTCAATTTGAAATTTATGCAATGGCCAAGAGCCTTTGCAATGTCCGCTTCCACTACGATGATAAGTGGACGGCTGCTTTCTATAATTTCTTTTGCACCATCTATTATTGCATCTGCCAAAGCCTGCAATTCATTAAAAGTTGTGTATCCATAACCTTTGAAAGAAATCGCAAGCTGGTCAAGTTTCCCATCTGCTTTATATAAAGAAAGCTGATTTTTTATTGAAGCAGCAATCTTTGAAGTGTCTGATTCGTTTTCATCTCCAACATTCAAAATCGGCAAATTCTTTATTGGCAATACCCCATCGGCATATGAAATTGTGCTACCAGAAATTTCTGTGGTGTGAATTCCTGCTCCGACAACTGTTGCTCCTATTGTTTCTGTGGGACGAACAATTTCTATCTGACGGAATGATTTGCTATTCTTAAATGCGCGGGCAAGCAAAACACCGATGTCTCCATATTTGAATACGTCGTTTGAATATAAATTCTCTTCGTCGTAGAAAACAGAGGCCACCCCACCAGAAAGTGTAATAGCGTTTATTGGTGGAATTTGTGGAAGTCCCTTGCCGTCGTTTGTGTAAAAACCGTTTAATTCACCAGTTGCACTAGCAAGGCCGATACTCTCAGCACAAATTTCTACCATTATTTCACAAAGGCGAGAAATTTTATCAATGCCTGCAATGTCGCCAACCTTTATTGAAATACCGTGGCGTTCAGCAAGTGCTTGTGTCTTACTATATATATATGTAATCTTTTTATTTTCATCTATTTTTATGAGGCGACCACCAATGTCAAGGCAAGTAACCCCAAGTATTGTTCCTTTTTGGAAAACTGCAATGTTTGTAGTGCCACCACCGAT
The DNA here is from genome assembly GCA_937902895.1 of uncultured Synergistaceae bacterium. Classification (GTDB taxonomy): domain Bacteria; phylum Synergistota; class Synergistia; order Synergistales; family Synergistaceae; genus CALELF01. The sequence continues at coordinate 16,627 of CALELF010000064.1, forward strand.
ATCCAAATTTGCCATAACACAGCGACGTTCCTCAGAGAACGTGTCTGTCCCTGCTCCCTTAGCAGACAACACAGACTCTAGGTCAGGTCCAGCCGTTGCCACAACAAATTCACCTGCGGATTCTGAGAGTGCTTTCAAAACAAGATTTGCATTTTGTTTTCTCGCTGTTTCTCCTGTAATAATAACTGCACCGCTATCCACCATATCTGGTGTAATTCCCGCTGCCTTATATTCATTAGTGACAATTCGCTTTACCGCTTCTGTGTCAATTTCTGTTGGGGAAAGCAGAGGTGTAAAATAGATTGGGCTTCTGTAAATAACTTTTTTATCTATGATATCAACACGTGGCACCATGTAACTTCCAGCTTTGTTTGCAACAACAATCTCGCTAAAAATCAACTGCGTTGTGGAAGTGCCAAGATCTATACCGACACTTGTCATGGTTTCTTGTCTTGTCCCAGATTTTACGCACATGTTTTTTCCCTTTCTTCATATTAAAAAACTAAAAAACGACGAAGTTTTGTTAAGGTGCACAAAACACCATAACAAAACTTCGTCGTTTTGCTATATGTTATCCGCCATCGGATGAAATTATTTATAAGAATGGCTAGATGTTTTTGAAATCAAAAATAACTGCCGTTCCGTCTTTGCTGGAAGTTATATTCAGCTTGCCTTCTAAACGCTCTTTAACAAGAGTTTGAACTATGCCAAGCCCAAGCGTGTCATTGCTGTTAGTCTTTGTCACATCAAAGCCAACGCCGTTATCACAAACTTCAATTGATGAATATAAATTACCACGCCGAATTATAACATCAACAAAAGCTTTTTGTCTAGCATTTTTAAAAATTTCTTTTGGAGAAAATGCATGATTAAGTGAATTTTGTAATAATTCATTCACTACCATTGCAACATGAGTGGCTACCATTGAGCTAACGAGGAAATTATCGCCCCTGACAGTGACATCTATCGGCATGTCTGATAAATCTTCTGAGCTGTAGCGAAGAGCATTGTTTCTAATTTGTTCCACAACTTCTTGTATAGAAACATTATCAACACCCACACGACTCAAAAGCTCATGCGTAATTGCAATGGACAAAATCCTATTCATAGTTTCATGCAAAATTTTCTGTGCTTCATGGTCGCGGGTTCTACGGCTTTGCAACCGCAAAAGGCTTGCAATAGTGTTCAAGTTATTTTTCACTCTGTGGTGCATTTCTTCCACAGCAACAGCTTTCAAGACAAGTTCTTTTTCTCTCGCTTTTATTTCTGTTACGTCCTTTATGATGAGGGCAAAATCTGTGTCATCTGTATTTATGTCAATTCTGCGAATTACAAGATTAACTCCGGCAAAATCAACCTCAAATTCCACAAAGCCTTTTTCTTCTTTCACGTTGGACATTTCGGGATAAATTTGCGTAACATTGGAATATGGTTGACCAAGCAAATCTTTTTCATATCCCAGTTTTTTGTAAAGTGCAACAGCAAGGGAATTACAGGCGCTAACGCGTCCATCTTTTCCTATTATAACAAGCGCTTCGTCAATTACATCTGTTAGCCAATTTTCTTCCTTTTGTGCCATGTGGGTTATGGCATCTGCAACAAGGCGGGAGCTGTCCTGCGAAAGATGTATATGTTCACGGGACACTTGTAATTCATCTGCCATTTTTTCTTGCACAAGGACAGCTATAACACGCCCGTTATTATTTTTAATTGGTTCAACTGTTTGGATAACGTGCGTATTTTCTTGGGTGCGTGCCTTCATTTGTTTTGTGGCAACGCCAAGCCTTAAAGTCCGTGCAACAGCAGGCTCGTCTTTACTTTTTGCCAAAAGTCCAACGACCGTGTTTTTGTATGACGACTCAACATAATCCGGATTTGCCTCTGCAACAACTATTGTGTCACCATCTTTTGTTGGACAGTCTATAAAGATGTCGGCGTCTGCAAGGTTTGCAAAGGTCTTTAAACCAGTAGCCATTGACCCAATAAATTTGATATCTGTGTCAGATAAATCTGTATTTTCCATACACAGACGACGAATTGAGATATTTTCTACTCCTGCCATTGAACAGTATTACTCCTTGATAATATCAATTCTGCAATTTCTTTCATTGGAAGCGATTTATTTTGACTTAATGTCCTGATATATACATAGGCTTGATCTTCAGAAATTCCGCGAGCCTTCATAATAACTCCCTTTGCTCTTTCAACAATGGTGCGTTCCTGAAGTTTCTGTTCTGCTTTTTCTGCATCACGTCTCATTCTTTGAAATTCGCGAGACCTCTCTACCAAAACTTCTATGGAAGGGATAAGAGACCTCTCATCAAATGGTTTTACAAGATATCCAGCTACCCCTGTGTCTTTTGCTTCATCTATAAAATTTTTGTCGCTGTATGCTGTGAGCATAATTACCGTGTCAGCTAAACTATCCTTTATAATTGCCTTTGCGGCAGTGAGCCCGTCTAGGTGTGGTAATTTTATGTCAAGCATGACAACATCTGGACGGTGTTTTCTGCAAATTTCTATTGCATCAAATCCGTCAGCAGCTTCTGCCACCACAAGATATCCGGCATCCTGCAAAATTTCACGGAGGTCCATTCTGGTTATTGGCTCATCGTCAACGATTGCCACAGTTATTTTATTTTCTTTTTTCTTTGAAGAATTATTCATCGTCACCATGTCCCATAGCAGTTAAAAATTCCTGCACTCCTTCATTTGTAACAGCACTAAGGAGAAAAATTTCCTTGCAACCAGCAAGGAGAAGATACTTTCGCGCAGTTTCAATTTGTTCCTTTGTCGCTATGTCAATTTTTGTAATGATACCATAGCAAGGTTTGGGCTGAAAAAGCGTGTGAAAGTTTGGCGGGAAAAGTGAGGATGGCTTTGTTGGATCCTGCACAAAGACGACAACATCAACCTCGTAACTGCAAACTAAAAGATACGAATGACGATGCACCTTCTCCAAAAATTCACCAGGTGTGTCAAGCAAAAATCCACCAACAACATTAACGGTCTGTGTTTTTCTGTATGACATATCGTCTTTTGCAATGCGCTGGCACAGTGTAGTTTTTCCACTGGTTGTTGTCCCAACGAGCATTACACGATTTTTCCTAGGTCTCATCTTACCACCTCAATTTGACGAACAATTTTATTACCTAATGATCTACTGTTTTTATTTTATCACTGTATGGGAAAAAACGCTATCCTACTCCATGGGCTTCACATTTTTTTCTATAAAAGCTATTTCTTCTCCTGATAAACCGTATTTTTTATATAACTGTAGATCAATCTCATGTACTGATTTTGACCAATCGATATCGGAATCTTCTGTAAAATCTTGTAATGGAACATACTGCCAAGTTTCCCGAGGATTGTTTTGTGTAACTTTTAATATACCTAGCATCGTCCTAGCAAATTTAGTTTTTACATATTGCAATGTTGATTCAGCCTCATATAAACTATCAGTTTCTCCGATAGAGATATATGTTTCAGTATAGCCGATTAACGGTGTGCCGATTAACGGTGTGCTTAATACTTCTCCTATTGCACCTGATCCATTTGCTTTGGGCACAATAACCTTATATTTGTATAAATTATCTACTTCAGCAATAAAGTCTTTTCTAAACCAACGATAGCAACGTTTGTTTTTTATATTTCCTAGTAATTGGACGTATTTGTAGCCATCGTTTGGTTTATCTTCTGTAAACAAGGAGGGCATTCTTTCAAATGCACTTGGAGCAATTCGTCGATCAGCAGTTTTCTTCATTTCCTCAGGTTTCTCTAAATATGCTACATTAGAATATTTGTAGGTACCACGGTTCGTAATGACTGTTGATAAGCTTTTTTCATTTACTTGCAATACTTTTTCAAAATTGAATGTAACTCATTAAACGGAATAAATAAATTTATCGGTTCATAGAATTCTTTTTGATTCCAGTATGTAATTGCAACACCGCCCTTTATATCAACTGTTGGGAAAACTTTGGAACTATCAGACCAATATTTTATTACCTTGTAGTGAGGATCCCTTAACTTTTTACTATTCCATTCTTTTGGAGTATCACCAGCATCAAACAAAAACCTCGCGGGGTGAATAAGTGTCACAAGTTGAGATAGCTTCTCGCTCATATCAACAAAATAATGGTATATAGATTTTTTTGCATTAGTGTCTCCGCTAGATTCTTCCTGATACGGTGGATTTCCAACTACGGCATCAAATTTCATTTCTCCTCCCCCCTTTTTCCAATTAGAGCAACGCAAAACACGTTCTTTGAATTTATTTGGTTTATTTTTCAACATGTTTACAAGATCTTCAAAATAATGAGCATTATATGCAGAGTCACTGTACCCACAAAGGGTTCTTATTGTGATTGATTTTGCCATAGGCGTTTTGCAAATCACATAAACATTATCTCTAACAGCGTCATTCCACACAGTCTTACATTTTTCAGGAGCCAGATCATTCTCACTTGCACCATTCAGTTTTTGTCTGTAAAAACTATATGCAACATACAAAGGATATAAGCCAGTTTTAGAATTGATTTCCAAAATATGTGATGTGGAGGCAAATACTTCTTTAGTTATATTTCCTCTATCAACAAAACGAGGTTCTTCTAGCCTGTGTTTTTCTTGCTCTGTGTCGTCTTCAAACTTTTCATTAAAGAAACACCAACCACCAATCGTATCAGACATATGCATATTGACTACTCTCCAAAGGGTAAGCACAGTCTCCTTGTCTGGGTTTTTAAAATGGCGAAAAATTTCTGCAATTTTGATAACACGCTCAGTAGGGGTTGACTTATCAGCTGATGCAGCAAGTTGTCTTATTCGCTTTCCTGCTGCAATAAACACATCTCTATCGTAATATTTTGTAAAATCCTTAAACAACTTTTTTGTTACACCTGTAGGCATAAACTCTTGCCAAGATTGCTCATCGACTATTTTTATAAAATCGTCAATATCAATGTCATCATCAAGGGGAACATCTGCTCCATAAATCATGAGTGGCATCCTTATGGATATACCACGAAGAATATCTATTGCTCTTTTGCGTGCTTCTCTTGCTTGTTTCTTTTTCTTAAGCAGTTCTATTTCTTCTTGCGTTAGAGAGGAAGGTGATTTGTTAGGCTCAGGATCATTTATGTGTTCAACCTCCTCATCTGTTAATCCCTGATCGTTAACCACCACTTCACTGTTTTGTCGCGATGCTTGCGACGCACCAATGATACCTTTTAATTCATTAAATTTTTGTGCATCAATTGCATCAAGTTTTAAAAGTTCATCATTGTAAATAGATTCGTCTTCAAATCCACTATTTACAGCACGCTCAGCATGTATTTGCTTTATTTGCTCCATCATAGAATTAACATTATATTCCCTAGTTCGTGAACCTGAAATAGCAATAACAGGACAGTAATTCAAAAATTCTTTCATTACCTCTCTTTGTTTCAGTTGGCTCTTCCCAGGCTTACGAGAGAGATGAACTGTTTCTGTTAACACCTTTAATGTTCTATCCGGAGCAAAATCAAAAACAAAACAATCTGTTTTTTGCTTCCCATCAATCACACCGGCAGATTGCACTCGAAATATCGTTTGCATATATTGCGAGGCAGCTGTAGAGTACGTACCAGACAACATTAAAATAGCAGTCCATTCTTTTACTGTAACACCAGTAGTAAGCTTGCCACAAGATAATGTTATGGAATATTCATTTTGTCTTATAGTATTACGAACAAGCTCTAGGGCATCCTTTGTGTGTTCTTCTTCATATTTATCTCCTTCACCCGCAACATTAGCTATGCCAAAATGTTTGAACACAGGGTGAGATCGAAGAAGCTCGCTAAGTGCTTTTGCTTCCTTTACACCAGGGACCATCCAGAGAGTGTGACGAAACATTTTTCGATATTCTTCAGTAGAATAAGGATAACCACTTTCGTTTTCTTCACTGACTAACATGTTGAGAAAATTGGCAACATCATTTTCATGCACGAAACGCCCTTCAACGGCATTTGGGTGAAGCTCTGATCTGATACCGCCATTTGCATACACTCTGAAAAATTCTTTAAAATTAAATGCCTTACTGCCAAATTCATCTGAAACAAATTCTTGCAATTTTTCACCCAAGTCATAAGTGTAAATATGCATTTTAGGAAGGTCTGCATATGGATTGTGATCACCACAGTAATAGACATCCCAATCAGCCTTTTTCTTTTGTTCCATAACATAGTCCCATGTATAGACATTATTTTCCTCGTACTTACTAAGTAAATTAAATGGCGTACCAGAAAGGGCAAGAACTTTTGTGTGTTTTTTTCTCAGTTTTGTAATTACATTGTCACCTAGCTCCGTCTGCGTTCCCTCATGAGCTTCGTCTATTATTATTAAATCCCAATCAAGAGAAAATACTACATGGTTTTTATTGAAGTTGCCACCAACAATTTTAGACCCCCTTAAGTCCTGCATAGAGGCAAAGTAAATAAAATACGCATTAGTTTTGTCGAGATTCTGAATTCTCCCGTCATTTTCAAGATCAGTTTTTTCCTCATAGGAATATGATAAATCTTTTGTTTTGTGCACATAACAATAGTCATTTTTCGAGTTACCCTTAAAGAAAATCTTTTTAAAATCATCGCCCCAACCATCATCAACAACAGGTCTATGTGTGACAATAATGACTCTACGATACTGACCTCTACGAATAACCTCCAAAGCCGTCAAGGTTTTGCCAAAACGCATTTTTGCATACCAAAGCATTTCATTACTTTTTTGAAACACCTTTAAAGTTTTTTCTACAGCATCTATTTGTTCTTCTCTAAAATCAATAGGCGCAGGAGCTGTATTTTGGGTCATTTCACACGATGAAAGAGTATATCGGCCTTCCTTTACACATTTTATGGCAGATTTAACTATGTTTATATCCGTTTCAAACCATTCATTACCAGTTTGTTTATTTGGCTTGACCTTTTTGATACCTGAATGTAAAAGGACACTATGAACATCTTTATCGCTAAATGGGACTCTATTGCCACAATCAATTTTCAGAGCAAGCTCCGTGTAAACAAGGTTATAATTTACACTTGCTGTACTTGTGTAATCTTTAATTCGAGATTTTGCAGCCTTATTTAACTCTTGGCAATTTGGCACAAGTCTATCTGGTATTAGATCAGTTTTTAACGTAGCCTCTCCAATCTTTAGTAAACCTTTGATGTAGTACAATTTTTGTTGACAAGTTTTCCTCGAACGATTAAAAATATTTTT
>CALELF010000065.1 GCA_937902895.1 uncultured Synergistaceae bacterium
CCTTCATGATAGACTGTTTTTTTATTTCACTGTCTCTCATGAGGGGAGCATATCATTTCTCTTATATGGTCGTTTTTTGAATTAAAATATTGCAGACCTTGTGGTCATATATTCTCAAAATTTTTAGCGAATTTTGCGTGTTTTTGTTATGGTATTACTACATTCTGCGTTTTGCTTATGTAAAAAAAACTTAACAAAAGCAATAAGTTAAAAAAATAAAACAAAAATAAAACGGTAGCTCAGGAATAAATGACTACCGTTTTATTTTTTGTTTGTATTCAATAAACGTGAAAATTTATCAGAAATTGTTTTGAATAGTGTGGCGAAAATTAAAATAAAATGCTACAATTGTGCAATGATTTTGACATAAAATAAACAAGGAGATACACAGATGACGTGTCCAGAAGAAATAAAAAAAATTCGTCAAAAATGTTTTTTGACGCAAGAGGCTTTTGCAAAGGAATTAAAAGTTTCTTTTTCAACAGTGAATCGTTGGGAAGGTGGAAAGAGTCGTCCAAACCTTTCTGCAATGAAAGAAATCAAAAATTTTTGCGAAGTGCATAATATGGAATATACTCCCCTTGAAGATGCTTGGTTAAATTTTAGTGTGGAGATGAAGAACGTATGATAAACATTAGAAAATTAGAATCAGAGCTGTGGGAGTCTGCCGACCTTCTTCGTTCCGGGTCAAAACTTACATCAAACCAATATTGCATGCCGGTGCTAGGTCTTATTTTTCTTCGCTATGCTTATAGTCGTTTCAAGATGGTGGAAGCAGAAATTTTGAAGACTCGTCCTAGCCGTGGTGGCGTGGTAATGCCGATAGAAGCCAATGATTTTATGGCAAAAAGCGCTATCTATCTTCCGAAAGAGGCACAATATGACTATTTGCTAAATTTGCCAAACAATATAACAGAAGCAAATTTACAAAATGCAGATGGTCACATCATGACGAGCCTTGGCGAAGTTGTGAATAATGCGATGTTGTTGATAGAAAAAGAAAGCAAACAGCTAAGCGGAGTTTTGCCAAAAAGCTACACAGATTTTTCTGATGAAATTCTTTCTGAACTGCTCCGCATTTTCAATAATAATGCACTTGATGAAATTGGTGGAGATGTCATCGGCAGAATTTACGAGTATTTCCTCAATAAATTTGCAAAAAATATAGCCTCTGACGATGGTGTTTTTTTCACCCCAAAGTCTCTTGTAAAAATGATTGTAAATATTCTTGCACCAACGAGAGGCACGTTACTTGACCCTGCTTGTGGTTCTGGCGGTATGTTTATCCAAAGTGGCGACTTTGTTAATCAATATGGTGCAGACGCAAATTCTGCTATGACCTTTTATGGTCAAGAAAAGGTTGAATATAACGCACAGTTGTGTCTTATGAATATGGCAGTCCACGGCTTAACGGGGCAGATTGCTTCAGGTGACGTAGCAAACACATTCTACAACGACACATTCAACCTTGTTGGCAAGTGTGATTATGTAATGGCAAATCCACCGTTTAACGTTGATAAGGTGAAGGCAGAAGCAACAGAAAGTGCCGGCAGATTGCCATTCGGTATGCCAAGCGTAAACGATAAAAAAGAAGTTGGCAACGCAAATTATCTTTGGATTTCGTATTTTTATAGTTATCTGAATGAAACTGGTCGTGCTGGTTTTGTCATGGCGTCTTCTGCTACGGATAGCTCAGGCAAAGATAGAATAATCCGTCAAAAATTGATAGAGACAGGACATGTTGACGTTATGATTAGTGTTGCAAATAACTTTTTCTACACAAAATCGTTGCCATGCTCCCTGTGGTTCTTTGATAAGGGCAAAGCGGAAAATATCTGTGACAAGGTTCTCTTCATAGACGCAAGGAATTATTACACCGTTGTTGACCGCACCCTTAATGAGTGGTCTGAAGCCCAGTTGGAAAATCTGAATGCCATTGTGTGGCTATATCGTGGAGACATTGAAAGATACAGAGCTTTGCTTGATTGGTATAGAATGATGCTCGGCTCTGACCAACCATTTGCAGAGCAGGTGCAGGAGTTATCAGAACAGGTAAAGGCTCTCCGTGCAGAAGCAAAAAATGCAGTTGAAGCAGCAGAGACACGGGAAAGAAAGAAGACACAGCAAGAATATGACGAAAAAATAGCCAAGGTGATAGACACCTTGACTCTTGCTAAAGAGGCAAACTGGCTTTATGAAAAATTTGGTGATGGAGTTTATGCAGACATTCTTGGGCTATGCAAAATTGCAACGCTAGAAGAAATAGCAGAAAAAGGATATTCCCTCACTCCTGGTGCTTATGTTGGCGTGGCACCTGTTGAAGATGACGGCGTAAATTTTGAAGAACGCATGACGGAAATTCACAGAGAATTACTATCTTTGCAGGCAGAATCCAATGAATTGATGGAGACTATCTCGCAGAATATGAAAATGTTAGGATTATGATTGGACTTGACCAAACTATGTTAAATCTGTGTAGAATATTTTATATGATATGGCAGATATGGACGGACATTGGGAAGTAGTGAATGTGGAGGGTTTCAAGATATGACAGACAAAAAAGTAAAGCTTGGTGATGTCTGCTTGAAAATTGGTAGTGGAGCTACTCCTAAGGGTGGTGCGACCGTTTACCTAGACAAGGGGACAACACTCGTTAGGAGCCAAAATGTATATAATCTACAATTTGATTATGCTGGGCTTGTATGGATAAGTGAAGAAGCAGCAAAAAAGCTTAATAGTGCCACAATCTACAAAAATGATGTTCTGTTAAATATCACAGGTGATTCAGTAGCAAGAACATGCATGGTTCCTGATAGGATTATTCCTGCAAGAGTTAATCAACACGTTTGTATAATACGTCCAGATGCATGTATATTAAACCCCTATTTTTTGAACTATTATCTTGCAAGTCCGTATATGCAATCTTATATGCTAGGATTAGCGGTTGGTAAGGGAGCATCGCGGAATGCTATGACCAAGTCTATGATTGCCAATTTCGATATTCCATGTCCAGATTTGACGGTGCAGAAAAAAATAGTTGGTATACTCTCTGCATACGATAATCTCATAGAAAACAATCAGAAGCAAATCAAATTGTTGGAAGAAGCTGCACAAAGGCTGTATAAAGAATGGTTTGTGGATTTGCATTTCCCTGGCTATGAAAACACAAAAATTATAGACGGCATACCTGAAGGCTGGGAAAGGAAGCTCATAGAAACAGTTATAAAGAAAGTTCCTCGTACCAAACAAATAAAAACTTCCGATTACCTAATGAGAGGAGTAATACCTATTATAGACCAAAGTCGTGATTTTATTGCAGGCTATACTAACGATAACGAATCTTTGGTAGATATAGGAGTGCCAGTTATTGTTTTTGGTGATCATACTAGAATTTTAAAATATATTCAGTTTCCTTTTGCAAAAGGTGCTGATGGTACACAGCTCATCGTGTCAAATAATGAGAATATGCCACAACCACTATTATACTGTAGCCTCGTTAATATAGATTTGTCAGATTATCATTATGCACGACATTTCAAGTACCTAAAAGCGGAAGAAATACTACTACCTAGCCGAAAGGTAGCAAAAATGTTTTCAGATTTTGCTTCGGTATTGTTCGCTAAACAACAAAATTGTAGAACTATAATAATCAATGCTCAACAAGCACGCAATCGCTTATTACCCAAGTTAATGAGTGGAGAATTGGAGGTCTAAGATGGCGAGAAGAAATTTTTGGGAAATTGTTACAACAAATGAGGTAAACCTGCAGCGAGAGTATAGTCGTCTATACACACTATTTGATTATACAAATTTTGCTCCAACATTGACCTGCTTACATAGTTATTGTTCTACATATTTTGATAATTTACCATTCAAAGGTACTTGCATTTCATTATATGATTTTGAGGATACTAAACTTGATATAACTATTAGTGAAGAACCGCCAAATTTTGGATTAGATTATTTACTGTCTTTTTGTGAATATTCCTATAACTTGGTATGGTATGTAGATAATTTTATTGAATCAGACAGAATATATCATGACTGGATGCAACGTTATTTGAATCAGGTAGAAAAGGTAATAGATCTTATCTCATATATGCCTGTGATAAAAGATGGAAATATTACTATATTTGTACAAAAATCTCCCGCGGCAATTGCAGTATCTGAGATTGTTTCTCCTAAGCTTGCATACAAGGTGTTAGAGTATAATCATCATCAACTACGTGGTGATTTGGATACAAAATTAGTAATATTAAAGCTTATGGCAGATGATATTGAGCCTCAAAGAAAGCAACTTGACGGTATAAATAGCAAATTAAGCAATTTAGTGTTTGAGCTATTAAACAAATTTGTAAGACACTCTCATGAGGATAACGATGTTATAAAAAATATGCCTGATGATAAGTTGGAAGAATACTATGATGACATTTATCAGCTTTGGTTACTCGCAAAGCTAGAGTTGGATAATGTAGAGCGTAAGAAAAAGTTTAAGGAACTTTTAGAAGAGTTGAGGGATAATTCAAACCAAAAAGGTGATAATCAATGAGTTATGAATATTCTGAAAATATCCTTGTTCAGGAGAGTGCAGGAAAACTCCTTGCAGATGAACTTGGATGGGATGTTAAATTTGCTTTCAATACGGAAGTGCTTGAAAAGGACGGAAAGGACGGGACATTTGGCAGAAAAAGCTACAAGGAAATTCTCTTGATCCGTTACTTTCAAGAGGCTTTGAAGAGGCTGAATCCGTGGATAAAGGATGAGCAGGTATCAGAGACACAAAGGATACTGGAAGCCAGACTCTCCACAGCTTCACCCTTGCAGATAAACGAGGAAAAATATTTTTTAATCCGTGACGGAATCCCTATTACAATTAAAAAGCCTGATGGCACAACTGATACAAAAAAAGTATTGGTTATAGATTTTCAAAATGTAGAGAACAATTACTTTTTAGCCATCAAGGAATTAAAAATCCATGGAGATACTTATCGTCGCAGGACTGATATTGTCGGTTTTGTAAACGGTATCCCGTTGCTTTTTGTTGAACTGAAAAAGACTACTGTTGATGTGCAGAATGCCTATGTTGATAACTACACGGACTATCAAAGCTCTATTCCACAGCTGTTTTATTACAACGCATTTGTTATGCTGTCCAATGGAGTGGAAGCAAAGGTGGGGACACTAGGAAGCAAATTTGAATTTTTCCATGAATGGAAACGCCTCTCCGAGGAAGAGCAAGGCAATGTGGAGTTGGAAACAATGCTCCGTGGAATATGCAAGAAAGAAAATCTACTTGATTTATTTGATAACTTTATTCTCTATGACCACTCAGAGGGACGCACAGCAAAAATCCTAGCTCGTAACCACCAATATCTTGGTGTGAATAGAGCTATAACAGCTTACGCAGATAGGGCAAACAGAGACGGAAAGCTCGGGGTATTTTGGCACACTCAAGGCTCCGGAAAAAGTTACTCAATGCTTTTTCTTACGCAAAAAATCAGAAGAAAGTTTGAAGGTTCGCCAACTTTTGTAGTATTAACAGACAGAGATGACCTAAATTCACAGATTAGCGATACATTTGAAAATTGTGGACTGCTTGGAACGACAAAGGCTTCTCAATACATCGCTTCTAGCGGAAGTGATTTGATTAAAAAATTACAGGCAAACCCAAGTTTCATTTTTACCTTGATTCAGAAATTTAACAAAGAAGATGTAGCACCCATTATCCCTGACCACGACATAATTGTAATTTCTGACGAAGCCCACCGTAGCCAATATGGGCTCTATGCGGACAATATGATGAGGTTGTTACCAAAAGCATTACGCATAGGGTTTACCGGCACACCACTATTTTTGAGTGGCGACATAACAAAACGCACATTCGGTGATTATATTTCCATATATGACTTCAAAAGAGCTGTAGAAGACGGGGCAACAGTTCCGCTTTTCTATGAAAACCGCGGCGAAAAAATTCATATAGACAATCCAGAAATTACAAACAAAATTTTGGATGCAATAGAAAATGCAGAGCTTGACGTAAATCAGCAGGACAAACTGGAAAAAGAATTTGCAAAAGAAATACATTTGATGACAGCAGAGCCAAGACTGCGTGCCATTGCACAGGATTTTGTCACTCATTACAGCGACTTGTGGACGAGTGGAAAGGCTATGTTTGTTTGCTTGAATAAGGTTACTTGTGTTCGCATGTATAACTTTGTGAAGGAGTATTGGCAGAAAGAAATTGAAGCACTAAAAGACGCAATAAAAAATGCTCCACAGGATGAAGCAAAAGAGCTTGAAAAAAAATTACACTGGATGCAAGAAACAGAAATGGCAGTCGTAATAAGCCAAGAGCAGAATGAGCTCAAGACATTTGAAGATTGGGGACTTGACATCATACCTCATCGCAAAAAGATGGAAGCACGCAAGCTGGATAAGGAATTTAAGGACGCTGAAAATCCTTTTCGAATTGCGTTCGTTTGTGCAATGTGGCTTACTGGCTTTGATGTAAAGTGTCTTTCTTGTCTTTATCTTGATAAACCACTAAAAGACCACACCCTTATGCAGGCTATTGCACGTGCAAACCGAGTCAATGAAGGCAAGAGCAACGGGCTAATAATTGACTACATTGGAATTGTTAAAGCTCTTCGCAAAGCTTTGGCAAATTACACAGTGAATGTTGAAAGTATCAAAGGGAGTGACCCGACCATTGATAAGGAAGAGTTAATTGTTGAGATAAAAGAACTCATAGAAACAATAAAAGCATTTTTAAGTGAGCAAGATTTTGTGTTGCAAGACCTTATTGATGCACAAGGTTTTAGGAAAATTGAATTTTTGCAGAATGCGGCAAACGCTGTCTGTAAAACACTGCAAATTAAAAAGACATATTCAACATACGCCTCTGAATTAAACAGATTGATGAAATACACGAACAGAGACGATATAACGGATGAACAACGCAGAGAGTATTATGCCATAGCAGAAATTTACAATAACACACAAAAGAAGAGAAGACACGCAGACACGTCAAGCTTGATGAAAGAAATTCACGATATAATCAGCGAGTATGTGCAGATAGAGGAACACACTACATCATCTGACGACTCACGCAAATTTGACATTAGTGCTATTGATTTTGATATGCTTGGCAAGGAATTTACAAGAGCAAAAAATAAAAGCCTAATATTGCGAGACTTGACAACCGTTATGCAACAACAACTTGATAGAATGTTGCGTGATAATCCAAAGCGAATTGACTATTATGAACGCTACCAAGAAATCATCGAGAATTACAACAAAGAACAGGACAGAGCAACTATTGAAAAAACATTTGCGGATTTGATGAAGTTAGCAAACGAAATGGATGAAGAAGAAAAACGCTACATCCGCGAGGGGTTCAACAGTGACGAGGAACTCTCTATTTACGATTTGCTTTTCCGTGATGATTTATCAAAAAACGACATCAAAAAAATAAAAGAAGTAGCGATAACGCTACTTCAAAAGATAAAAGAAAAAATCGCTGAATACAACAACTGTTTTGACAAAACGCAAGGCTGTGCAGATGTGCAAAAGACGATACGAGAAATACTATATATGGATCTTCCAGAGAGCTATGCAAATAACATTGAAACAGTGGATAGGTATCGAGATATAATCTACGAATATGTTTACACAAGATACAGTAGTGTAGCGTAAATACGAAACTAAAATAAAGAAAAAGCCTACATCAAGGGATTAACCCTCAGATGTAGGCTTTTTAAAATTTTCTATTTTGTAAGCAACGTAAGCATTGCTCCAGCGGCAACTGCTGTGCCGATAACTCCAGAAACATTTGGTCCCATTGCGTGCATAAGGACAAAACTTCCTGGATATTCTTTTGAAACTACCTTTTGGCAGACTCTTGCTGCCATAGGAACGGCGGAGACACCAGCTGCACCAATGACTGGGTTTATCTTTCCGCCACTGCAAATTTTTAGCACTTGACCAAGCAAACATCCACCAACTGTTGAAGCAGCAAACGCCACCAAACCAAGGCATATAATTTTTATTGTTGCTATTGTCAAGAATGTATCAGCTTTCATCGTGGCACCAACAGAGATTGAAAGGAATATAGTCGTTGCGTTCATAATTTCATTTTGTGCAGCGCTGCTAAGACGGTTGGTTACTCCACTTTCACGCAATAAATTACCAAACATCAACATTCCTATTAGAGGAACAGACGCTGGGAGTATGAGCCCACATGCAATCGTGCAGATAATGGGGAATAAAATTTTCTCTGCTCGTGAAACAGCTCGAAGTTGTTCCATTTTTATTCCTCTGTCTTTTTTTGAAGTGAAAAGCCTTATCACTGGTGGCTGAATGAGTGGAACCAGTGACATATAGCTGTATGCTGCAACAGCAACCGCTGGCAAAATATGTTTAGCCAATTTTGCGCAGAGGTAAATTGCCGTTGGACCATCAGCACCACCAATGATTCCAATTCCCGCAGCCTCTTGTATGGTAAAGCCCATAGCCATTGCACCAATTACGGCTACAAAAACGCCCAGCTGTGCAGCAGCACCCAAAAGGAAAGTTATTGGATTAGCAAGAAGCGGACCAAAGTCTGTCATTGCACCTATCCCCATAAAAATTATTACGGGGTATAGCTCATGGTCAATCCCAAATTTGACAAAATATAGGAAGCCACCTGGGTCTACAATCCCAGAAAGTGGAAGATTAACAAGAACACAACCAAAAGCAATTGGCATGAGCAGTAACGGCTCAAAATCTTTAGCAATAGCGAGATAAAGAAGGATGAGAGCAACAAGAAGCATTATGATGTTGCCATAGGTTAAAGCAAAAAATCCTGATTGTTCAAGCA
Organism: uncultured Synergistaceae bacterium; assembly: GCA_937902895.1. Taxonomy (GTDB): domain Bacteria; phylum Synergistota; class Synergistia; order Synergistales; family Synergistaceae; genus CALELF01. The sequence goes on from CALELF010000065.1 coordinate 8,861, forward strand.
CACCCTGTAATGCTAATAGGTATTTAGCTAATAGAGTAGCTAGATTCATTTCACCAATCATTACGCAATGACCATTAACACGTCACCGGTTGCAACGTTGTCTCCCTCTTTAACACAGATTTTTGCAACCTTACCAGACGTAGTTGTAAATATTTCGTTTTCCATTTTCATGGCTTCAAGCACCATAACTTGCTGTCCTTCTGTGACAGTATCGCCTTTTTCCACTTTTATTTTTAGTATCTTTCCTGGCATTGGAGCTTCAACATTTACGCCATTTGCTGGAGAAGCAACTGGGGCTACAGGTGTTTCTGTCTTTTGTGGTTGTGGGGCAGGGGTTGCAACTGTAGGCTGAGCTGGTGCCACTGTTGGCTGTGCTGCCTGTGGAGCACTGTTTTGTGCATTTAATTCTTCTACTTGAACATCATATGTTTTTCCGTTAACTGTTACTTTGTAATTTTTTAACATTTTATTCTCTCCTTAATTGAAATTAGAAACAATTTTCGTGATTCATTGTGCGAGCTGCTATCTTCCATACAGAAGCAGAGGGAAGACGAGTGAGTCCTTGCTTTGCCTCTTTTATGGAACATATACGCATATTTGTTCCAGCAGAAGCCATAACTGCTCCAACAATAGCAGCAATAATGTCATCATTAGCTGCGTCAGAATCCGCATTATTTGCCGTAATAGTTGTAGGTTTAGCGGCTGTGGTAGTTTCTTTTTGTAATTGGGGCTTTTTCTTCTTGGCAAACGATTTTGCAATTGTGCTTGATGCCATCATAATAAACATGAGGGCAATTATAACTATAAACACAATTGAAAAAGCGATGCCAGACATAATTAGTCCGCCCTTTAAGCCTATAAATTCCATCTGTGTTTCCTCACTAGATTAGTTAGGCATGATGCCGTGCTTACGCTTTGGGCGAAGTTCTGATTTCGTCTCTGCCATGATTAAAGCCTTGTAAAGCACTGGGCGTGTTTCCTCTGGTAAGATAACATAGTCAACATAGCCTCTTTGTGCCGCTTTATATGGATTGGCAAAGTTGTTGCGGTATTCTTCAATCTTTTCTTCTCTTTTTAATGTCGGGTTTTCTGCAGCTTCAATTTCCTTGCGGAATATGATGTTTGCTGCACCCTCTGCTCCCATTACAGCAATCTGCGCCTGTGGCCAGGCAATTACAACATCAGCGCCTAGGTCTTTTGAACACATACCGAGATATGAGCCTCCGTATGCCTTGCGTAACACGATTGTAATTTTGGGAACTGTTGCTTCACTATAAGCGTATAAGAGTTTTGCACCGTGACGAATAATTCCGCCCATTTCTTGCTTTAGTCCAGGTAAATACCCTGGAACGTCCTCAAAGGTTACGATAGGAATATTGAAGGCATCACAAATGCGAATGTGGCGAGAAGCCTTATCTGAAGCATCAATGTCGAGGCAGCCAGCCATATAATTTGCCTGGTTGGCAATAATACCAATTGTTCTGCCACCGACTCTGGCAAATCCTGTTACAATATTTCTTGCATAAAGTTCCTGCACTTCACAGAAATCTCCGTTATCAACCACGCGACGAATCACATCACGCACATCGTAAGATTGATTGCTGTGGGTAGGAACAATTTGTCTTAATGATTCGTCTTGACGAAGTGGATCATCTTCGGTGTTTATAAATGGTGTTTCTTCCATGTTGTTTGAAGGTAAGTAGGACAGAACCTCTCTCACTTTGTCATAACATTCTTGTTCTGTTTTTGAAAAGAAGTGTGCACAACCGCTTGTTGTGTTATGGGCTCTAGCACCTCCTATTTGCTCTGAGGTTACTTCCTCACCGGTGACAGATTTTATTACTTGAGGTCCTGTGATGTGCATTATGCCAATCTTATCAACCATAAAAATAAAATCTGTTAGTGCAGGGCTATACACGGCACCGCCAGCACAAGGGCCGGCAATAATGGAAAGCTGAGGAACAATCCCTGAAGCTTTCACATTACGGAAGAATATGTTTCCATATCCGGATAAAGCATCTACTGCTTCTTGAATTCTCGCACCGCCGGAATCATTGATGCCAATGCAAGGGCAGCCGTTTGCCAAGGCTAAATCTTGAACCTTGCAGATTTTTGCAGCGTGCATTTCGCCAAGAGAACCACCAGTTACAGTAAAGTCCTGACTATACACATACACAACTCTGCCGTCAATAGTTCCATATCCCGTTACAACTCCATCTCCAAGGAAGGAAGTTTTATCCATTCCAAAATTTGTGCAACGGTGCTCGACAAATTCATCAAGCTCAATAAAACTTCCCTCATCGAGAAGCATATTTATGCGTTCTCTGGCGGTCAATTTGCCTTTGGAATGTTGCTTTTCAATATTCTTTTCACCGCCACCTTGGTGAGCTTTTTCTCTTTTTGCAAGAAGTTCATTGCAAAGCTCGTCAATAGTTTTTTCTGCCATTAGTATGTCACTACCTCTCCGTAAAATATTTTAATCGCGTTGGCAAAGCTCTAATAAAACTCCACCAGAAGCCTTTGGATGTATAAATGCAATTTTTGCTCCGCCAGCTCCATACCTTGGTGTTTCATCTATTAGGCGAACGCCTTTTTCTTTTAGTTCTTTTAATGCTTCTTCTATGTTGTCAACTCTAATTGCTATATGCTGTAGCCCCTCGCCTTTTTTCTCTATAAATTTGGTAATTGGGCTATCTTCGGACGTCCCCTCTAAAAGCTCAAATTCCGTGTCATCAACGGGGAGGAATGCAGTTTTGACCTTTTGCTCAGCTACTTCTTCTGTCCCGTGGCATTTGATACCGAGTGTGGCTTCCCAAAATTTTAGAGCTTCATCTATGCTTTTTACAGCAATACCAATATGGTCAATGTTTTTTAGTGTCATTATGCTATCCTCACTTATTCCATACTTCTCTTTTGGGCAACAGCTTCCTTTAGCCAAGAGATTGTCTCCTGGGTGTTTGTGCCTGGACAGAAGATAGCTCCAGCACCTAAGGATTTTAATGTTGGAATGTCATCTTCTGGGATAACACCGCCACCAAAAACAATAATATCGTCTGCATTATTCTGCTTCAAAATGTCAATAACGGTTTTGAAATAATATTCGTGAGCACCGGAAAGAATGCTAAGACCAATTGCGTCTGCATCTTCCTGCAATGCAGTTTTCACAATTTGCTCTGGTGACTGTCTAAGTCCAGTATAAATAACTTCCATGCCTGCATCACGTAATGCACGGGCAACTACTTTAGCACCTCTGTCATGACCATCAAGTCCTGGCTTTGCTACAACAACTCTGATTTTTCTATCCATTTTCTTTCCTCCGTTATAGCACTACATTTTCTTTGTATTCACCAAAGACGCTGCGGAGCACATTGCAAATTTCTCCCTCTGTCGCATATACACGAACAGCATCTAATATTGCAGGCATAAGGTTTTCAGTTCCCTGTGCTGCTTCCTTGACTTTCAATAGTCTTTCTTTCACAGCTACGTTATCTCTTGCCTCTTTCATGGCATGGAGTTTCTTTATCTGGTTTTGACCAACAGACGCATCAACCTTTAATAATTTTCTTTCTCTAAGGTCTTCGTCTATTTGGAATTTATTTACACCAACGATTATGCGATCTCCACTTTCAATTGATTTTTGATAATCATATGCAGAATCTTGAATTTGTTTCTGTGGATATCCCTGCTCAATAGCCGAAATCATACCGCCAAGCTCATCAATTTTATTGATGTATTTAACAGCAGCTTCTTCAATTTCGTTGGTTAATTTTTCAATAACGTAACTACCCGCAAATGGGTCAACAACATTTGTTATTCCTGATTCATAGGCAACAATTTGCTGTGTCCTTAATGCGATACGAACGCTCTTATCTGTTGGTAGTGCTAGCGCTTCGTCAAGGCTGTTAGTGTGCAAAGACTGTGTGCCGCCACAAACTGCTGCCATTGTTTGCATTGCAACGCGAACAATGTTGTTTTCTGCCTGCTGAGCAGTTAAGGTGCATCCAGCTGTTTGAGTGTGGAAGCGAAGCATTTGAGCTTTTGGATCAGTTACGCCAAATCTTTCTTTCATAATTTTTGCCCAAAGACGTCTCGCTGCACGGAATTTTGCAATCTCTTCAAGGAAATCATTATGAGAATTGAAGAAGAAAGATAAGCGTTTTCCAAAGACATTTGGATCTTGTCCAGTTTTGATTGCTGCTTCAATGTAAGCTATACCGTCAGCGAGGGTAAAGGCGACTTCTTGTATAGCAGTTGAACCTGCCTCACGAATGTGGTACCCTGAAATAGAAATTGTATTCCACTTTGGAATGTTTCTGCTGCAGAAATCAAAAATATCTGTGATTAGTCTCATAGACGGTTTTGGTGGAAAAATATATGTGCCTCTTGCTATATATTCTTTCAAGATATCATTTTGAATTGTGCCCGAGAGCTTATCCATAGAAATTCCATTTTTTTCTGCAACAGCAATATACATTGATAAAAGAATTGACGCTGGCGCATTTATTGTCATAGAAGTTGAAACTTTATCAAGTGGAATTTCGTTGAACAAAATTTCTGCATCAGCCAATGAATCTATTGCAACTCCAACCTTGCCACATTCACCGATAGCCATAGGGTCATCAGAGTCGTAGCCAATTTGAGTTGGAAGGTCAAAGGCAACTGAAAGCCCAGTGGTTCCCTGACTTAATAAATAGCGATAACGTTTGTTTGAATCTTCTGCAGTCGCAAAACCGGCATATTGCCGCATCGTCCAGAAGCGGCCACGATACATTGTCGGTTGAACACCTCTTGTGTAAGGATAATTGCCAGGAAAAGCTAATGAATCTGCGTAATTTTCATTCTGGATATCCTCTGGGGTGTAAATTCTTTTTAATGGTATTCCACCACTTGTTGTAAAATTTTCACTTCTTTCAGGGAATTTTGAAATTGATTTCTCAACTTGTTCGTCGTAGTGTTGACTTTGTTCCCTTATTTGTTCTAGTTCTTTTGAGTCTAACATGTTGTGTCCTCCGATTTACGTAAACTACCAAGTGTGAATTATAGCTTACCCCTAGATATTAAGCAAGTGCTTTAAGAATAATTGCATAAAAAAAGTGCTTTCTCTGTAAGAGAAAGCACTTTTTTGAAAAATTATTATTTATCTTTGTTAATACGAAGCTTAATACCAGGCATGGAAATGATAACAATTCCGTCCTTTACCATATACTTCTTTGCGTCCTCGTCAAGATCATATCCAATGACAGTTCCATCTGGAATTGTATTGTATGAATCAACAATTACGCGACGTAATTTACAATTCTTTCCTATCTTGACATTAGTGCCAATGATGGATTCCTCAACTTCGGAACCTTCCAAAATTTCACAGTTGCGAGAAAGAACGCTACGTGTGACTTTTGCACCAAACACACGGCTTCCTTCTGCTCTCAAGCATGACTCTATGCAACTCTCGTGATCAAGTGCTGGAGGATCTGAGAAAGAAACTGTGCGGATTGGCCACTGTGTATTGTATACGTTGATTGGTGAATATGGCTTCAAGAGATCCATATGAGCCTCCCAGAATGCTTTTATGCTGCCAACGTCTTTCCAGTATGGTTTGTCACCACATGGTAAAACGTTTGTTGAGAAGTCATACGCCATCAATTTCTTTGTGCCGAAAAGTTTTGGTAGAATATCCTTTCCGAAGTCATGGCTTGTTTTTTCTGCATAGTGGTCTTCTTCTATGCACTGCTCAAGCATTTCACGTTCAAAAATATAATTACCCATAGAAACATAGGTAAAACCAGGTCTGCCTGGAATTTCCGGTGGATTGGCTGGTTTTTCAACAAAGTCAATAATCTGACCAGATTCATCTACCTTGATGCACCCGAAAGCGCTTGCTTCCTTTGATGGGACAACAAAAGCAGCAATTGTTATGTCTGCCTTATTGTTAACGTGGAAAGCAAGCATTTGTTCAACATCCATTTTGTAAATGTGGTCTGCTGCAAAAATCAAAATGCGATCAGCATCAAACAAAGTTATAAGATGCATATTCTGATAAATTGCGTCTGCAGTTCCCTCATACCAACGCTCACCATCAGCCATCTGAGCTGGTGCAATGTCTACAAAGTAATCGCGACCTCTGAGTGCAGTTCCAAAATTCCATGCACGTGCAATGTGCTCATGAAGTGACTGACTTTTGAACTGAATGAGACAGTAAATTGAGTAGATTCCGGAATTTACCATATTAGACAATGCAAAGTCTATTATGCGGTATTTTCCACCGAAAGGAACGGCTGGCTTTGCTCTGTATTTCGTCATTGGCATAAGGCGTTCGCCCTTACCACCTGCCAAAACCATGCCAAGCACACGACCGTATTTCTCGTTTAACATTGACATATCCTCCTGTAATTTTTTAGAAACACCAGTTTCTATTTTCAGTTGACATTATATATTTTTTTTACCTTAAAAGCAACCAGAAATTTTTGCTATGTAAAATAAAAAAGTGCGACAAAAATTCATGTCGCACTTTATAAAAAAACTATTATTTTAACAAATTCTTATATAGATCAGTGTATTGTGTAGCAGAAACTTTCCAAGAAAAGTCTGCATTTTTGGCATTTAACATTAATTTCTTCCATGTTGCTTTATCCTTATAGGTTTCTGCAGCACGTCTGATTGTGTCTGCCAATTCGTTAGCACATACATTGTAGAACACAAAGCCATTTCCATTTTTTTCTCTAGCGTCGATGACAGTGTCTCTTAAACCACCTGTTGCACGAACAAGCGGGAGTGTTGCATAGGAGCATGCAATAATTTGGGAAAGACCACAAGGCTCGAACAAGGATGGCATGAGTAGCATATCTGCACCTGCATAAGCAACATGGGCTAACTCTTCGTTAAAACCAAAGAATTTTTGTGCGTAAGGTGTGTTGTCAACGTAGTCGGAAATAAGACCCTGATAGTAATCATTGCCAGAACCAATGATGAGTGTATTCATAACTCCATTCGTCTGTTTTAATGCCTCAGCCAAAAGTCCAACGCCCTTTTGATCTACTAATCTTCCAATGTATACAGCAAGGGGAAGAGTTGGATCAGCAAAGCCAAACTGTTCACAAATTGCTTGTTTGCATTTCTCTTTTCCTTTGAAGCTTCTTGTGTTAAAGCTCGCAGGTATAGTTTTGTCTGTTGAAGATCCCCATACTGAATAATCAATTCCATTCAGGATACCAAAGACCTTGTGTGCATTTTTGTTAATAACACCTTCAAGACCATAGCCATATTGACTTGTGGCAATTTCCTGTCTGTAAGAGGGGCTGACAGTTGTAATTGCATCACTATAATTCAAAGCACCCTTCATGAGATTGACGAGTCCCCAGTATTCTAAAGTTTCATCCTTACCCCATGCAAATGAAGACCAATCAAAGCCCCATTCTGGTAAGCAATTTGGATCAAATAATCCTTGATGTGCCATGTTGTGAATGGTAAATACTACCTTGTATTTATCGCGTAATTTCCAGTAATGCTTGTGATACTGTAATGCACATGGAATAAATGCTGATGGCCAATCATGGACATGTAAAATCTGAGGCTCAAACCCTGTTACCTTTGGTAGCTCAAATGCAGCGTAAGACATAAGCACAAATGGCTCGACAGTTCTAGCATTGTTCTCTGTTGGATAAACTGCCTTATTACCAAAGAATTCTTCATTGTCGAGCAAATAAATTGTTAGTCCCTTGAGTGTTGCCTTCAAAACTGTTATTTCGCATACGCGTGCATTTAAGGCAATGTAAAGAGTTCCAAGTGGTTTTTTATCCAATTTGCCTAATTTTTCTACCTTTTCTTTTACACCTGACCAAGCTGGAAGCATGGCACGAGCATCCACCCCCAAGGCAAGCTCTGCTAGTGGGAGCGTTCCCGCTACATCAGCAAGTCCACCTATTTTTGCTAGAGGTGAGAATTCAGGTGAAACATGTAATACTGATAAATCACATTGCTTTTTTACAACTGTTTCTTTAGCTGTAGTAGTTTTTGACGTGTTTTTCTTTGTAACACTTGTTGTAGCTTTAGTTTTTGTCGTAACCATAATTTATACTCCTTTATTATATAAAATTACAAATCTAAAATTTAGTGTCCTCTAAACTTTGTGTGGTAAGCTTTCTCACAATATTCTTTAACTACCCTGTGAGTATTGAAGTAACTTGCGTTGATAGCGATTGTGTTTCTAGCAATTTCTATCCACTTGTCTTTATTGTTGTAATAAGTAGGAATTAAAACATTCTCTAATTTGTTATAAAGATCTTCTGCGTCAAGATTACTGTCATATTGTTCCGTGCTTACGGTGTTGTCGTCTGGTCCAATTGCCCAACCTGTTACATTTTCAATGCAGCCTTCAATCCACCAACCGTCAAGAATTGAGAAATTAATAACACCATTATGAACTGCTTTCATACCACTTGTTCCAGAAGCCTCATGTGGTCTCATAGGTGTGTTCAACCATACATCAACACCAGATGTTAACAATTTGCCTAGGTTCATGTTGTAGTTTTCAAGGAATACTATTGGTAATTCTTTGCCGGATTCCTTTGCTAATTTATAAATTTCTGCAATTAAAGCTTTTCCAGGTTCATCTTTCGGGTGTGCCTTACCGGCAAATACAAACTGCACAGCACCATTCGTTATTTTTAATAATCTCTTGATATCGGAGAATATAAGCGTTGCACGTTTATAGGTTGCAGCACGTCTAGCAAATCCAATTGTTAGAATTTCTGGAGAAAGTTCCCTGCCCGTCTCCTCCAGAATGTAAGCTAACAACTTCATCTTCTGTGCCTGGTGGGCTTTCCAAATCTCATTCTTTGGAATCATTAGAGCTTGCATAAGACGTGAAGGATCATTTCTCCAACCTGGAATGTAATTGTCATATAGTCTAGCAAAAGCTGGGCTTGTCCATGTTGTTGAGTGAACTCCATTTGTTATCCAGTCAATTGCATCATTATGGAACATATCACGGCTAACAAAGGCGTGCTTTTTTGAAACACCGTTTATATAACGACTGAACTTCATAGCAAGATCAGTCATAGAAATGCCTTCACCAGGCATTACCTTACGCATTGCATCAGCTCTTGCATGTCCTAGGACGTTTTCAACAAGCTCATAAGAGAAGTAATCGTGACCAGCTGGGACTGGTGTATGTGTGGTGAAAACGACTTTTTCCTTTACCTTGTCTTCAACTTCGTTATAGCCACGTTCTCTCATCAATTCAAGTGTAATAAAGCCGGCATGACCTTCATTCAAGTGGAATGTTTCTATATTACTGTATCCAGCATCACGAAGGAAGCGTAAACCACCCATTCCAAGAATTAGCTCTTGCAGTATACGGTATCTATTATCACCACCGTAAAGCTTAGCCGTTAATTCCCTATCCTCTGGTGAATTGCTCGGTAGGTCAGTATCAAGGAAATAGATTGGAAGTGTATGACCATCTTCTCCTGTTAAGGTATAGCACCAAGCTGCAATTTCAATTACACGTCCCTCAAGGCGAAGTGCAACTCTATGTGGTAGTAATTTTAAGTAATTATTAGGCTGCCAAGTTGTATCTGCTTCTGTTTGTTTTCCGTTCTTGCCTATCTTCTGTGTAAAATAGCCTTTTTTATATAATAAAGTAACAGCTACTGCTGGAACACCGAGGTCAGCAGCACTCTTTAAGATATCTCCTGCTAAAATTCCAAGACCACCGGAATAAGTAGGAATTTCTGCAGAAAGTCCAATTTCCATTGAGAAGTAAGCCACATTTCTGAATGCGGGGTCTTTCTCAAGTGTGTCTAAGAAAGAATTTGCTAATTTGTGCTCGTAATTCATTGATAATCCTCCAATACTAGATAAGTAGTTAAAAATGTTATTTCCTGATAGAGTGTCCCCTTTATTTTGGGATGCAAAAAAATTAGATAACTCTAAATCAATTTTTGGTATAGCCCAACGTAACGCAATAATATCTGCAGTTGGATATTCTTTTGTGTTTCCAGTTACTTTTGCAAGATCATCTATTAGTCCATGTAAATAATCAATGCCAGAAATTTCTCGTGCAATTCTCGCTGCAAAGCAAGCGTAATAGATAGCCTGTTTTGTTTCAATGCCACTGATATCATTGAAGAACCATGCACAAGAAACAAACGAAAAATTCTTAAGTATCTGCATCCAAAGCGCAAGTAGGATCTTATCACACTGCAATTGTTCTAATCTAGGCATATAAATTTTTATAAAATCACTGATCGAACGTTCCTCTAGCTGAATACTTGCAGCATGAAGCAAAAGTTCCTTACTGTCAGGCACGTCAACAACCAAATCATCATAAAGTTTATCAAGCTTGAGAGCAAGATTGTTCATCGCCTCGCGTAGTGGTTTTCGCCATTTTTGGTTCCACCATGGTTCACCACCCGTGTGACAACCACAATCGCTACGCCATCTCTCAATACCATGGCAGCAAGACCAAGAGGAGTTTTCCTTGATCACGCAGTGTTCTTTTGCCGGATACATACTAAGAAAATCATTGATATTTGTGAGCTTTGCATCTGGATTTTTTTCGACTAGTTCGATAACTCTTGCTAACGCCATCTCACCAGATTTATGATGATGTCCATAGCTTTCACCATCAGTAGCTACTAATAGGAAATGTCCATCTTCATCTGGTGCAGCGTTTACAAGCCGTTCATAAAATTTATCTCCACTATTTAGAATACCTTCAAATGCAATACCACGAGAAATGGCTCCGTTATAGAATAGTATCGTTATTTGTCGCCCGGAAGGTAATGTGCAGAGATAAGGAATCGTTGTGTCAAAATTTCCGTCAGAAGCATCATGGACGGTTCCATTCTTAGTGACACTTTGACATTGTGTGTCAGAAAGAATTGTGTATTCTATACCGTAGTCACATAATACTTCAAGCGTAGCTGTATCTACAGCAGTTTCAGGTAACCACATTCCCTTAGCACGTCTTCCCGTGCGATGTGTAAAATCACGACATCCCCAATAAACTTGGAAGCGCTTATCTCGCTCAGAAGCGAGTGGCATAATGATATGGTTATAAGCTTGCGCTAATGCTCCTCTTGCACTATTGATTTTTGCCTCTAATTCAGGTTCTTCTTGTTCAAGAAAGTGGTGTAAAGTGGCTCCCATATTAAAACTTATGAAGTTGTAGTTATTTACGGTGCGTTTGGTTCCCCAGCGAGAATCAATTAGCCTTGCATACGCATTTGGTTTATAGCACTCAGCTGTAATTCGTGCATCCCAATCATGAGAGGGAAAAGCTGTAGGGTCAACTGGGACAATGCCTGTTAAAGCATCAGCTCTCGGAGGTTGGTAAAAATGCGCGTGAATAATTATATTTTTCACAATTAACTCCTCACGTAGTTATAAAGTTGTGGTGATGTTAACACATAAATGAGTTTTAGTAAATAGCTTTTCTTTTTCTTGTTGTTTTAAAGCTTAATATACTATATATTTTTTTAGCGTAATATGTATGAAATTTATCTTGAAAATTCTATCAAATTTATCATCACGCAATAAATTAACCTTAAAAAAAAGTTAAAAAAAACAATTTTACACTTGCACAATTTTAATATTTTGGTATAATACCGCCGTATTTGATAGGGGTGTAGCCAAGCGGTCTAAGGCACCGGACTTTGACTCCGGCATCGATGGTTCGAGTCCATCCACCCCTGCCATTTTTTATTTACGAGGTGTTTCTGATGAATAAGGGATGTGGAACATTAATATTGGCAGCAGGTAAGGGAACTAGGATGAAAAGCAACTTGCCGAAAGTTTTGCATCTTATGCTAGAAGAGCCTCTAATATCATATCCAATACATGCTTTACAATGCGCTGATTTAAAAGACATTTGTGTTTTAGTTGGAAGCGAAGGTGAGGCAGTTGAGTCTTATCTAAAAGAAAATGAAAGTGTAGCAGTGGCGTGGCAGACCGAGCAAAAAGGAACTGGGCACGCCGTTTTGTGTGCTATGGATTTTTGGAAAGATTTTACTGACTTGCTTGTTATGCCCGGAGATGTCCCCTTGATTTCTTCCAAAACTCTTAAAGAATTTAAACAGCTATATGATACATCTGATTCTGTTTGTTCTGTTTTAACCTTTGACGTAGATGATCCAACTGGCTATGGTCGTATTGTTAGAAGTGAAAATAAACTTGCTATTGTGGAAGAAAAAGATGCATCTCAAGATATAAAAAAGATTACTGAGGTCAACTCAGGAATTTATCTGTTCAATACTGAAAAACTTGTAGATGTTATTACTAATCTCACTAATGACAATGCTGCCGGTGAATATTATTTAACAGATGTTCTTGCAATTTTGCAGAATAAAGGTATGAAAGTTTCTGCACTTAAGGTTGGCACTTCCGATGAATTTAACGGAGTTAATAACCAACTACAACTAGCAAATGTTACAGAAATTGCAAGAAAAAAAATAGTAGAGAAGTTAATGTTGGAAAATGGACTTCGCTGTATGGATCCAAAATCGGTTTGGATTGGACCAAAGGTGAAAGTAGGTAACAACGTGACTATCCACCCTTCCGTGCAACTTTGGGGAGATACAGTAGTAGAGGATGACGCTTTTATAGGAAGTTTCTCCGTCCTGCGTTCTTGTTATATACAGAAAAATGCCAATCTAAAAGGTTCCGTTCGTATGAATAATGGTACAGTTGGGTCTCGTGCTTCCGCCGGTCCTTTTGCATTTATGCGTGAAGGTGCTGTTTTGTTGGAGAATGCTCATATAGGTAGATTTGTAGAAATCAAAAAGAGTGTGGTAGGGGAGAGTTCAATGGTTCCTCATTTATCCTACGTTGGTGATACGACCATTGGTAGTCATACTAACCTTGGTGCTGGAACGATTACGTGCAATTATGATGGTGTGAAAAAGAATAAGACAACCATAGGTGATCACTGCCTTGTCGGAAGTTCTACGATGTTTGTTGCCCCTGTGAATGTTGGTGATTGGGTATCAACTGGTGCAGGTAGTGTAATTACACATGATGTCCCTAGTAATGCACTTGGCATAGCTCGCGCCAAGCAGGAAAATATTGAAAATTGGGCGCAACTACACCGCAAAGATATAAAAAAGTAATACAAAAATATTATAAAAAGGTGGGCCATCAAATGTCTCTAACTGGACAGTCAAAAATGATGATTTTTACTGGTAGCTCTACACCAAAATTGGCACAGTCCGTTTGTGAAGCTTTGGATGTGGAGTTGTCCAAGATGAAAATTCGCGAATTTGCGGATTCTGAGTTGAGCGTGTTAATTGAAGAGCCTGTTCGTGGTAATGATGTTTATGTCATTCAGTCTACTTCAAAACCCGGTTACAAACACTTGATGGAGCTTTTTATCATAGTGGATGCTTTGAGAAGAGCATCTGCTTACAGAGTAAATTTAGTGATTCCTTACTTTGGGTATGCTAGACAAGACAGAAAAACAGCAGGCAGAGAACCAATAACAGCAAGACTCGTGGCGAATTTACTTGAAGCATCTGGTGCTGATAGAGTTGTCTCTGTTGACTTACATACAGGTCAGTTACAAGGTTTTTTTAACATTCCTGTGGATAACCTTTCTGCAATAAATACCTTAGCAGATTATTTTAGAAAAAAGTTTGCCCAAGAAATTAAAGATAAGAAAGTTACAGTTGTTTCACCTGACCATGGTGGAGTTGTGCGTGCAAGGAAATTTTCGGCGAAGCTTTCTGCTATTGATGGTGAAAACTTTTTTGTTCCACTTTCTATAGTTGACAAGTCCCGTGACTATACCACGGAAAACAAGTCGAAAGCGATGTCAATAATAGGCGAAAACAACGTTCAAGATAAAATTTGTATTTTAGTTGATGATATGGTAGATTCTGGTGGGACGCTTGTCCATGCGGCTAGACTTCTTCGTGAACATGGCGCTACAGAGGTATATGCATGTGCCACACATGGAGTTTTGTCGGGGAAGGCTTCACAAAATCTTTCCATGTTATATAAGAAATCTGGAGAAATTGTTCCAGAGGATACAATGTTAGAGGGTAGTGAGCTTTCTGACGGAGATGAACTAGTTATCAAAGAGTTAATATTAACAGATACTGTTCCTTTAGATGAACATAAAGGATTGCCAAATTTGGTAATGCCATCTGTTGAGAATAATCTTTCAATTGCACCTTTACTCGCAAAGGTAATACACAGGATACATACAGACTCATCTGTAAGTGAGCTGTTTAGATAAAAATTAACTGAAAATTATTTTAAGGAGGAAACATTTATGGCTACAGGAAAGGTAGTAGAAGTTAAGTTTACGGAAAAAGAGACAACTGGAACTGGAATATGCAGAAAAATTAGGAATGAGAAACTTATTCCATGTATCCTTTATGGTCCAGATTTTAAAGAAGGGTTAGCCGGTAGCGTAGTGGCAAAACCAATTTATTCTGTTGCAAATGGTTCACATAGTGAAACGACTCTCATTGAATTGTCAATTGATGGCAACAAAAAGGCTAACGCTTTGATCCGTGAAGTGCAGAGACATCCAATTTCACGTGAAATTCGTCATGTTGATTTCTATCAGGTTGTTAAGGGACATAAAATAAGAGTTGAAGTTCCAGTCTTGGTGCTGAATGCTGATAAGGCTCCTGGTGTAAAAGAAGGTGCAGTCTTAACGACCTTAATGCATACAATTATGGTAGAAGTTGAGCCATCAAATATACCTGATGAGATAATTATTGATGCTGCTGAATTTGAGGTTGGCAAAGAAGTTTTTGTCAAAGATTTGAATTTGCCAGAAGGTGTCTCTGCTGTTGCAACTGAAGATGCACTTGTTTTATTAGTGGCTCTTCCAAAGGTATTTGAAGAAGCAGCTGAAGAAGGTGAAGCAGCAGAGGTAGAGGTAGTTTCAAAAGGCAAGGCAACTGAAGCTGAATAGTTATTACTGTGATTTTTTCAAAAGGCACGTTATGTGCCTTTTTTTTATGGTATTACTTCGGCTATTAAAAGTTGAAATTTTTAACAGTCATATTCAAGAATGTATTTTAACTTTTTGTGCTTAAATATAGCTTTCACTTT
>CALELF010000066.1 GCA_937902895.1 uncultured Synergistaceae bacterium
TACCGCTGCTGCAATGCTTCCAGTGTTGGTCAAGGTTCCACTGTTGGTTAAATCTGTTGCCGTTATTGTCGCACTGTTTGTGAGGTTTGCTTCGTTAGTCACAGTCTTTTGTGTTATAGTCGCAGCATTTGTAAGGTTAACTCCCTGTCCCTTAAAGTTAAACGTACCAGTCGCTTCTGCATTATCTGTTACGGTATTACCAGCACCAAGGCTTATGTAGCTGTTAAACACATTCGTATTCTTTATTGTAGTTGTTGCGCTCAATGTGCTTCCGGTGTTTGCTGTGAAGGTTCCTGTATTATTATCTATGCTACCATCTACATTACCGTCACTATTATTGTTAAATTCTCCACTGTTGGTTATGACACCGATTATACTTCCTGTGTTTGTAACAGTTCCAGTATTTATAAATTCTGTCGTTGCGGTTATTGTGCCTGCATTTGCAAGAGTTTTGCCTGTATCGTTGTTTATCGTTCCTTGCGTTATTTCTGCACCACTTGTAACCGTAGCACCATCAAAATTAAGCGTTCCATCTCCTGTTATCTTAAGAGTTGCCAGTGTTGTTCCACCAAGGTTAAGTGTTCCCGTTCCTGTATTTGCAAGTCCGTTTGTTCCTGTCATGGCAAGGTTTGAAGCATCTGCAACATTCAGTGTGCCACTGTTGGTATAACTTCCTGCCCCTGATAGGTTGGCAGATATTGTCACTGTTTCATCTGTTGCGAAGATAACGCTTCCGCTGTTATCTACTGCACTACCAAGTGTGCCACTGATTACAGTAAGCTCTCCAGTTGTTGCTGTAACGTTGTTTGTAGTGCCGGCTATATAGTCTGCCTTTGCTGTCACCTTGCCATTTATATTTATTGTCCCGCCACTTATCTTTACACCAAGCGTTGATGCTGTTGTTCCACCAAGGTTAAGTGTTCCAGTGTTTGCAAGTCCATTCGTCATAGCAAGGTTAGTTGCATCTTCCACCGTTAATATACCACTATTGGTATAATTTCCTACTCCTACAAATTTGCCACCAGCTCCCAGTTTATTTGTTCCACTAAAGTTAATTGTTCCACCGTTAGTAGCTGTGAATGCTGTATCATTTGCCCAACCCGATATTCCAGCCATGTCAAGTATATTGAGCGTGTCACCATCATTTACTGTTATTCCTATTTGTCCTCCTCCAACAAACTCGTAACCATTACCGTATATCGTAAGAGTTCGTGCATCTGAGCCTGGTCTTGTTAGTTCTCCGAGGGTTTTCGTCTCTGTGTAGTTTTTAAGCAACGCATATGCATCAACCTTTCCTGCGTTATACGTACCGATTATATTGCTTTGAACTATATCCGCTAAATCATAACCATTGAGCTTGCGCACATCCATTGTGCCACTCACTGCTTCCGTTGACAAGTCACCAGCTATTGTGTGCCCCTGTGAAAACTCATACATAAACCCATCTGTAGTGGCAGTTGTTGCCCCATCAGAACTTATCTTTATATCATTGTCTGCTCCACCGCTGATATATGTTGCTTGTTTGTAGTCACCTAATTTCCACTGGTCATATGTGCTTGAACCAGTTATATTTACACTTCCAAGTTTCAGTGTTCCAGTCGCCTTACCACCGGCAGAGAGCTTTATTTGATCCACCGTTGGGGTGCTTCCACCATTTATCGTTGCACTAAAATTGTATATTGCACTTTCTGAATTAAGGTTTGCTATCCCGTTGCCAGAGGCATCTAAATTCCCTGCTGTAAATGCAACTCCATTTTCAAGCACAACCTTTCCGCCCATGACTTTGCTGTTTATATCAAATATTACTCCGCTTTTAGCTGTTACTGTACCATCGTTGGTTATATCCTTGCTTAGTGTGCCACCTGTTACATTAAATGTGCCACCTTCGTTGGATATCGCTGTTGTGCTCGTGAGACTATCTGCATTTGCCGTTAGCGTATTAGCTCCATTTATTACAACTTTGTTCGCAACACTCTTGTCTGATGCAATTTCTACTGTTCCACCTATCGTTAAAGTTCCATTTGTATCAAGCACATTATCGCCAAGCTTCCCACCTGTAAGTGTAAGATTATTGGCGTTTGTTATTCCCTTTGTTGATGCAAGGTCGTCTGCATTTGCGATAATATCTCCTAATGTTACGATTGCTCCGCCAGATATTGTGTAGCCTGTTTCCAGTGTTCCTTCTTTGAGTTGCACTGTGCCATCAGTGTTTGACACGGTTATATCGCTCTTAAGATTATCTGCATCTACCGTTATAGTGTTAGCCGTAGCCAAATTTGTCATGGTAGCTTTTAGAATTGATGCATCTTTGCTCATATCTAAATCTGCATTGACATTGACTGTCGTTGCAGTAAGTGCATTTTGCATGTCTAGGTTTGTTTTTATATTTACCACATTTTGGGTAATTGCTCCTGTTGCTGTAATCTTGTTATCTCCACTAAACTCAAGCGTCCCACTGTCTCCTGTTACTGCTTCCTGAAGTGTGTTAGGGGTATCCACATCAGCCGTAAGGACAAGTGTGCCATTATTGATAATTGATCCTGCATTATCATTTATTACAAGCTTATCCACTTCTGTCGTCAAGCTTCCAGTAGAAGCTTCTATTGCAAGTACCTTCTGTGTAATAGTCTTGCCGTTGGTATTTGTAACATCTCCGCTTATTGTCAGATTACCAGTATTATTTGCTCCATTAATTATGTTATCTTGAATTATTCCACCACTCAAGGTTAAGGTATTATCATTTGTTATACCAGCAGTTGAAGCCAGGTTAGCAGCATTTGCTATCACGTCTCCAAGAGTCTTTATTGCTCCACCTGTTATTGTTTGAGCAAGTGTTCCTGCCCTAAGCTCTACCGTTCCATTATTATCTGTTACCTTGTTAAGTAGTCCTGCTGCGTCTATTGTAAAGCTCTTGCCACTAGCAACAGTAACTTTGTTTGCAACAGTCATATTTTCAGCAACTTTTGTGGTATCTGTTACATTCAACGTCCCATTTGCTCCTGTTATACCTGCTATGATTGTGCCACCTGTTACATTAAATGTGCCACCTTCGTTGGATATCGCTGTTGTGCTCGTGAGACTATCTGCATTTGCCGTTAGCGTATTAGCTCCATTTATTACAACTTTGTTCGCAACACTCTTGTCTGATGCAATTTCTACTGTTCCACCTATCGTTAAAGTTCCATTTGTATCAAGCACATTATCGCCAAGCTTCCCACCTGTAAGTGTAAGATTATTGGCGTTTGTTATTCCCTTTGTTGATGCAAGGTCGTCTGCATTTGCGATAATATCTCCTAATGTTACGATTGCTCCGCCAGATATTGTGTAGCCTGTTTCCAGTGTTCCTTCTTTGAGTTGCACTGTGCCATCAGTGTTTGACACGGTTATATCGCTCTTAAGATTATCTGCATCTACCGTTATAGTGTTAGCCGTAGCCAAATTTGTCATGGTAGCTTTTAGAATTGATGCATCTTTGCTCATATCTAAATCTGCATTGACATTGACTGTCGTTGCAGTAAGTGCATTTTGCATGTCTAGGTTTGTTTTTATATTTACCACATTTTGGGTAATTGCTCCTGTTGCCGTGATTTTACCTGTCCCCTCAAGGTTAAGTGTTCCTGTGTTATCTGTAATTGTAGCACTTAAAATTTTGGCAACTGTTGAACCTGTGCCAATGTTTAACGTTCCTTTGTTAGCAAATCCATTTGTCATGGCAAGGTTTGAAGCATCTGCCACCGTCATTTTTGCATTGTTCGTGTAGCTACCAGCTCCTGAAAGAATACCTGTCAAGGTAACATTTTGGTTAAAGGTTACAGTTCCATCCGTGTTTGTTGCTATTCCGCTAGCCAGTGTAAGTGTAGTGTCGCCTGTAAAATTGAGGCTTCCTGCCGTAACAGTAAATGCCGTGTTGTCTTTCCAGCCGGAAATTTCTAAAACGTTATCTATATTAAGTGTATCACCAGCATTTGCAACTGTTATGCCTTCTGTGGCAGCAGTACCAACGAATTTATGAACATTACCATATATTGTTAGTATACGTGGTGTAGTTGATTCTGTTCTAGTAAGAGTTTTAAGGTCTTCACTCTCTGTATAGTTATCAAGCAACGCATATGCATCCACTTGCCCTGCTTGATACCCCCCTACATTTT
>CALELF010000067.1 GCA_937902895.1 uncultured Synergistaceae bacterium
AAAATATTTTTAATCGTTCGAGGAAAACTTGTCAACAAAAATTGTACTACATCACCTGATGCACAGGCATTAGTAAATTATATCCACCAGAGGATGCCTAAAAATCAGAAGCTGTATGTTTTCCTCGACGAAATTCAGCTAGTAAAAGATTGGAACATAGCATGCCGATCACTACGTTTGGAAAACCTATCTCTGTTCATTACAGGTAGTAATTCCAAACTATTATCAAAAGAATTTACCAAAGAACTCAGCGGTCGTTATGTTTCATTCTGCATTCGACCATTTGTTTACAAAGAAATTGCTGAATATGCCGAGCAACTTGGCAAAACCTATTCAATAGGTGATTACCTTGTGTATGGCGGTTTCCCAAAAATCGTTGAGTTTTCTGATAAAGAAGCTATAACTGATTATCTAAATGATCTGAATCAGACGATAATTATCAATGACATCATGAACCGTTACCATATTCGAAAAACCGAACTTTTCAAGCGCCTAGTGAATTACATTTTGATTTCTAACGCCAGAATCTTTAGTGCTAATTCAGTGCAACACTACCTTTCTTCAGAAAAACTTGACTGTTCTGTGAATACAATCTTGAAGTATCTTGACTACTTAGAGGAAGCATACATTATTCGTCGCCTACCCCAATACTCTACAAGGGCAAAGCGTGAACTCACTTTCTATGCCAAGCTCTATGACGAAGATGTTTCCTTTAACAGTATTCGTCAGCGTAACAAACGTTTTGATTTGACACACAACCTTGAAAATATCGTCTATAACGAATTGTTCTTCATGGGTTATGAGCTTTCCGTCTTCACTCAGAACGGTCAGGAAATTGACTTCTTGGCTTCCAAAGATGGAAAAGAATACTTGATCCAGGTTGCCTACTCAATCGTTGAAGATAAAACGTATCAACGAGAATTTGCCCTGTTCAACGTTCTTGACCAATCCAAGAAAAAAATAATTATCACAAATGATGACTTTGATTTTTCAACCAGCACGGTGCAGCATATTTCACTAACCAATTTCCTAAAAATGCACAGCCTTGAAAATTAACCTGATTTAAGTAAAGCTATCTATTATGGAGGTATAAAAAAACGAAAAAAGTTACTAAAATTATATCCTTAGTGTTTTGTTGCATTTTGTTTGTTAGTAATATGTCTTTTGCTGCGTGGCAGAATGTTGGAACAAGGCAGCTAAACGGAAATAACGTTACAGATTACATTGATGATAATATCAAAGATTGTGAAAATTACTGCATTGTCAAACAAAGAGCTGAATTCGAGGATTCTTCCGTTGTGAGCAAAATTTGTGCCACAGCTGCTTATAAGCTCAAACAGGTTGGTGACCATAAAGAAGTGGATACTTCAAAGGTTCAAACCATTGACATGGTTTATTACGATGCTCAAGGAGAAGAGATTACCTCTTTGTCTCAACATAATCAGTATGATGAAAACACGTGGGAGAATAATCAAGAAACCCAAGTGGATTTCTTTGTCCAGAAATGTTACGATGAAAGGTATAATTCTTTGCTTGGTCGTATTTCTACGTTTGCACAAAATAGCATAAAAGTTATTCTTGCCGCACTGTTAGTGTTCATACTTATAAAGTCTGTAGTATGACATTGTGTAACCTTCATTCAACGACGATTGAATTCTAACATTGTTAAAATTATGAATTGTGAGGATTAGTCATGAAAAAGAATAAGTTACTGAAATACTTACTTATCGTGATAGCAACTATAGTCACATTGTCCTGCATTTACTTTATTGCAATCACCGGCAAGGATGCAAACAAGCAAGATTTTGGCAAACTGATAAAAGACAGTGAAGCGCAAGCTCAATTTGAGCTTGCGTGCAAATATTACACGGGAACCGGTGCCGAACGTAATTATGAAAAAGCACGGGAGTATTTTGAGGTAGCTGCGTCAAAGGGGAGTGTTGAGGCACAGCGCTATTTAGAGCTCCTTTACCATAGTAGAAGATTTGGCGAAACAGACGAGCCACAGAAGGATGTTGAAGTTTGCAAAAAAACTGCACAAAAAGGTGACCCAATAGGACAATTTTTATTTGCTGATTTTTATTACACGGGGATAGGTATGAAAAAAGATGTAGCACGTGCAATTGAGCTGTATAAAAAATCAGCAGCCCAAGGATATTACAGAGCGCAAAGCAAACTTGGATATTGTTACGAGTCTGGTATAGGCGTAGAAAAGGATATTCAAAAAGCGATTGAGTTATACAAAAAATCTGCTGCGCAAGGTTCTCCTGCATCAGAATATCGTTTAGCAAATTGCTATTATGAGGGGAAAGGCGTAAAGCGTGACTATGAAAAGGCAGTGAAGCTCTATAAATCTTCTGCCGAAAAAGGCAATGTTTATTCTGGAATTAAATTGATTAATTGCTATTACAACGGAATAGACGTGAAAAAAGACTATAAAGAGTGTGCCCGTTGGTTGAATCATTTTTACAGACAATATATACAAGAGGAGAAAAATGCAAAAGACGTGATATATGATATAGCAACACGTTACGAATCCGGTGATGGTTTAGAGCAGGATTATACAGAGGCTTTTGTCTGGTATTCTAAGGCTCATAAACTAGGTCATGCCCACGCAATCTACTGTGTGGGAAGATTTTTTGAAAATGGAGTTGTGGTAAATAAAAATCTAGATACGGCAATCAAAAAGTATAAATTAGCGGCAGACCGTGGCGATAAAGATGCAAAAGAGGCATTAAAGCGTTTGAATGAAGACAATACTTCTGCAAATTAAGCTTAAACAAAAAATTCCCGATAGCAGTTGTTGAACAACTACTATCGGGGATAGTTTTTTTGTTGATCGCATCCATATCACGCATAGCCTGTGGCGTGTAGCGCAGTGAGTTAACGCATCATAAATTACAAAAATTACAATATGTGATGCGTTAACTTGATGTTTTTTGTTTTTGCGATGTGTCTGTCAAGTAAAAAAGAATGCAAGGCATATACTTCAATAGTATAACCATCTTTTTGAATATTTTTTTCTTCTTCATGTGTAATTATGATTAGCCTTTTAACCCCTTGCGTATTTTTGACAAAGTGAAGTAAATTCTTGACCTCTCTTTCCTCGGCATTGTCTTTTTCTAATGAAAATGCAACCTGTATCGCACAGTTTTCCTCTGGCAGATAAAAATCAATATCAATGCCTGTCTTCTTTGATTTGTAGTAATAAATGTTATCTTCATACCTTCGCTTTAAGTGGATGGCAACTGCATTTTCCAAGAGAGCGGATGGCTTATCAATGAGGAACAAAGACAACAGACCGTTATCATAAAAATAAAATCTGGGATACCCCTCTTTTTCTGCAAACTTTGAAACGAAATTTTGCGTTCTAAATAACAAAAAAGCCTGTTTAGCGTAGGTGACAAATTCTATCATTGAATCTGTTGAAGTTTTAACACCTGTTGCCTTTACATTGCCTGTCAAGGTTGTGAAAGATATTTCGTTCATGAGGGTTTCTGCAATCTTCTTAATCATGAGCCGTAGAGCCATTTTGTTTTTTATGTGTTCCCGCTCAACGATATCACCAAGCAAAACCTTTTCATACACGCTTTTTATGTATTCTCTTTTGTTGGTGAGCCTTATTGACTCCGGGAGACCTCCGCTAGCAAGATAGGTTTGACATGCACTTTTTATCTTTGCTAAACTTGATGTGGTAAGGGTAGCTCGTTCATGGTGGAATATACGTTTATAGTCCAAAAATTCAGTAAATGAAAACGGCATTATCATTTTAGGAATATATCTACCACCTAGCACACTTGCCATTTCAGTGCTAAGCATTTTTGCATTGCTTCCTGTGATGTTGACGTGCCTTTTTTGATCTGCTAAACGCCTTGCAAAGTGTTCCCAGCCATTAACAATTTGTATCTCGTCAAAGAAATAATATGCCTCTTTTGTATCTGCAAGCTCATATGCAGTTTCCACTATGTCATTAAAGTCATCTTTAGTGAATCCAAGTAACCTGTCGTCTTCAAAATTTACATAGATAATCTGTGACCAGTCAATGCCACCTTTTACTAAATCTTTTGCAATTTTGTATAACAGTGTCGACTTGCCAGCTCTACGAAGTCCTACTAACACGTAATTTGCATTTTTTTCAAATCTGTAATTTCTATCTATTATTTCTGCATTTTGGATAACTTCTAGCTGATCAAAAATGACTTGCTTTAATACGCTATGATTCATTGCTCTGACCTCCCGATGTTAAAATTATCGTCCACACACGATAATTTACGGTTATTTTATCGTGCGAGGACGATAAAATCAAGAGCAAAGTAAAAAAAAATCTAAAAAATCAAAATATAAATAATAACTCAATCTTCCCGTCATTTACTAAAGATTGAATTCTAGTATTGTTAAAGCTATGAATTGTGAGATTAGTCATGAGATTAGCTGCAAACAGTGGCGATAAAGATGTAAAAGAGGCATTAAAGCGTTTGAATGAAGACAATACTTCTGCAAATTAAGTTTAGGCATTATTAAGCGTGTGGATACAATGAATTTTATGCTTGAAAAAAAAGGAGTTTTTATCTGAGATTTTTCAAGAGCTTTTCAAAGACAATAATTAGTCGTCACTGAATAATAGCAAATTTACAGAAGTCTTGGGAATTGCTCCT
>CALELF010000068.1 GCA_937902895.1 uncultured Synergistaceae bacterium
ATACAATTCTCTTCCTTGTAACAGATGTCAATCCCCTAAAAAAACGTGAAGAACCTTTTTTTATCACAAATTTCATTAACAAAAAAATCCAACGTCCAAAGACGTTGGATTTTTATTTATTTTAACTATTTCTTCGTGCCAAATTTCTTTTCGTATGAAAGAACAAGGAGAGAGCCAACAAGGCAAACGGAGCTAAATGTTCCTGCAAATATACCAATGAGGAATGCAAAAGCAAAGTTGCCTATAACTTCTCCACCAAAGAGATACATGGTAAGCACTGGGAATAGGGTTGTAAGTGAAGTATAGACCGTACGAGATAACGACTGATTAATTGACTCATTTACAACAAGTGCAACACCCTTTGATCTAAGCTGCCCCCAATTTTCACGAACTCTATCCAAAACAACAATTGAGTCATTTATAGAATAACCGGCAATTGTCAAGATAGCTGCAATAAATGTTGTAGAAATTTCTTTACCAGTAAGGCTGTAGGCGCCAAGCATAAGAATAACGTCATGTGCAAGAGCAATAACTGCAGCTGCACCAAAACGGAACTGGAAGCGAATTGCAATATAAAGCAAGATACCAATAAGAGCAAGAAGCAATGCGATAGCAGCTTGATTTCTCAACTCTTTACCAACAACTGGGCCTATCTTGTCAATGCTACGAATTTCATACTTGCCTACCTGTTCTGACAACACGCGACGAACATCTGTTACAAGAGCCTCTGTGTCACCTTGGAAACGAAGCATGATGTCACCATCTTCAAAAGACTGAATTGTTGCGCCACCTTGATCGATTGTGGAAAGTGCTTCACGAATACTGGCAACCTCAACCTTCTCTGCAAATTTTACCTTCAAGACTGTACCACCAGTGAAATCAACACCGAGATTTAATCCTTTTGTGAAAAGCAAAGCAAGTGAGCAAATAACTAATGCTGAAGCAATAGCTATAATGAGATTTTTATTTTTTATAAACTGAATGTTTGCATTGTGAACGTTCTTAAACAACATAACAAAACCTCCTATTTGCTATATTTGTTAGTCTTCTTGCCCATAAGCAAGCCTAACACAGTCCTTGTAACAACTATATTGCAGAAAACAGATGCAATAACACCGACGCTAAGCGTAACGGCAAAGCCACGAACAGGACCACTACCAAAATAGAAAAGAATTGCAGCAGCAATAAGAGTTGTGATGTTTGAGTCCAAAATAACAGTAAGAGCCTTTTTGAAGCCAGCATCAAGTGCTGAATATTTCGTCATTCCTGCACGTAATTCTTCTTTTATTCTCTCGTAAATCAAGATATTTCCATCAACAGCCATACCTATTGTAAGAACAAGACCGCCTATTCCAGGCAAGGTAAGAGTTGAACCTAAAACTATAATTGCCGCAAGAACAAGTAAAATTGCAACTGCAAGTGCAATGTCTGCTGCAATACCAAGCAAACCATAAAAAACAAGCATAAACAAGAATACAAGCCCTGCACCATAAAGACCAGATGTTATACCAGACTGAATAGAATCTTGTCCCAAGGTTGGACCAACAGCTCTGTTTTCCAGGACTTCAACATTGACAGGAAGTGCACCAGCCTTGAGCATAATGGCAAGGCGACCAGCTTCCTGAGTAGTAAAGTTTCCTGTAATCTGCGCTGAACCACCAGAAATACGCTGTTGAACAACAGGAGCAGAAATAACTACGCCATCAAGGACAATGGCGATTTGCTTACCAATGTTCTTTGCTGTCGCTTCATCAAATAATCTTGCACCAAGTGAATTAAACTTCAAAGAAACAGCAGCCTTACCAAACTGGTCATAGGTGGTTGCAGCCTCTGTAAGATCTCCACCAGAAACAAGAACAGGACCTAAAAGATTTGCACCGCCTCTTTCATTCTTTGCAACAATAAGATTTTCCTTGTTTGCAACTGAACCTTGCATTTTTTTAATCTCTGCTTCTACATCAGATTTCAAAATTGCATAGCGCTTCATCGCTGCGGCATACTGTGCATCGTCATTATACTCTTCACGCTTTGGTGCATCTGGAATTTTTGGTGTTTCTCCAAGCACCTCACGGAATTCAAGAACTGCTGTTTTTCCGATCAATTCAAGTGCTGCTTCCGGATCATCCATACCAGGAAGATCAACAGCAACACGGTCAGCTCCCTCACGCTGCAAAACTGGCTCTGCAATACCATACTGGTCAATTCTATTGCGTAAGATTGCTAAAAGTCTCTCAATGCTTTCATTATTTACAGGATTATCTTGCGTTCCTTTCGCCTGCAAAATAATGTGGACTCCACCCTTCAAATCAAGCCCCAAATGTAATCTGTTACCAATTGGGAAAACTATCAAAAGTGCTATGACAATTATTGCCAAAACTGCACCAAGACGAATTTTGTCTTTCTTCAACATGTCTCTTTTCTCCATTCCTTTTAATTTTCAAAACAACACAAATAACACAGAAAATGTGCAAATGTGATTATTTTTCTTCTTTAACGTCCGAGTCAGCAACAGACACTTGTTCTGCTTTTTGTGCATCTGCTGTTACAACTTCGTTTGCCTGTTCGGCTATTGCTGGGCGTCTTTTCTTTCTCTTTTTTCTGTGTTCAGCAGACTTTTCAGAAAAGATTTTGCTTGAAACAGAAGACTTTAGGATACGTGCTTTAACATTTTCATCAAGCTCAATGATGTAACTATCATCAAGCACATCATGCACCTTCCCATAAAAACCACCAGCAGTAATAACTGTATCACCAACCTTGATGCTAGACACCAATTTGTCATGCTCTTGCTGACGTTTTTTTTGCGGTCTTAAAATTAAGAAATAAAAAATTACGATAAATATCGCAAGTGGCATCATCATGCCCATAATACCACCTTGACCTGCCTGTTTTTGCATGGTAACCCCTCCAATCAATTTTTACTACACAGCCGTATATTTTAACATAAAAAAGCTGATAATGAAAGTGCTTTTTGTTTTCCTGCTTACTCTTCCACTACAGGGCTTTCACTTATAACCTCATAAGCTTCTGCTTTTCGCTTCAAGAGTGTTTCATCTGCGGTCACCACTCGGACTGTCAAAATTTTTCTTGCATAACCTACTTCAATCAGGTCATTTTCCTTTACTTCTTTTGACGGCTTTACAGCCTTACCATTGAGTTTTACCGCACCAACATTAAGCATTTCTTGTGCAACAGTTCTTCTCTTTACAAGACGGCTCAACTTTAAAAATTTGTCTAACCTAATCATGATGGTAAGAAATCTTTTAAGCGTTTTGCCTTGCTTGGATGACGAAGTTTACGAAGAGCTTTTCCTTCTATTTGGCGAATACGCTCTCTTGTAACACCAAAATGATGCCCAACTTCTTCAAGTGTCTGTTGTTTACCATTTTCAAGACAATAACGTTTTCTAAGGACATCTCTTTCACGCTCTGAAATTCCGTTTAACATTTCCTCAAGTTGCTCACGCAAGATTGTTCTTGCTGTCGCCTCTTCTGGATTTGGCAAATCCTTATCTTCCAAGAAGTCACCAAGCTGACTATCCTCTTCCTCACCTATTGGCTTCTCAAGGCTAACAGGCTCCTGAGCGATCTTTTGAATTTCCTCAACTTTTTCTCGAGAAAGCCCCATCTTTTCTGCAATTTCACTGGATGTTGGTTCACGACCAAGCTCTTGAACAAGGGCACGTGATGCACGAATAAGTTTGTTTATTGTCTCCACCATGTGAACAGGAATTCTAATTGTGCGTGCCTGATCTGCAATTGCACGAGTTATGGCTTGACGTATCCACCATGTGGCATAGGTGCTAAACTTAAAGCCTCTTTCGTAATCAAATTTGTCAACCGCTTTTATTAAACCAAGGTTACCTTCTTGAATGAGATCCAAGAAATTCAACCCTCTTCCAATATATTTCTTAGCTATTGAAACAACAAGACGCAGGTTTGCCTCCAGCAGTTTATGGTCATCTCTTTTGTCACGTTTGAATTCTAGTGCCTTATGCACATTCTTTGATATTTCTTTTTGTGCAGCTTCACCATTAAGAATTTCTTGAACCTTGTCGTTAATTTCTAAAAGCACTTCATCAGTCAAAGGACGCTTTTCACCAGCTTTTAATCTTTCGTATATATCTTCTCTTTTCTGCTCAGTAAAGAAACTTATCATTTCTGCTTCATATTGTGCTTTTACTGCTTTTTTTGATTTTGCTATACCCTTGGCAAGGCGAGCCTCATCTTCCATTGTAAGAAGTGGTATGCGCCCAATTTCACGTAAATACATACGCACTGGATCAGAAAGAGAGATATCATCCATATCAGAATCATCGTCAGCCTTCTGTCCGTCAGGGCCATCATTCGCTGCCTGCTGATCTTCTACAACATCTATTCCCATTTCTGTTATCATTGAATAGATGTTATCAAGAATCTCTGTATTTATAATCTGCTTTGGTATCTTTTTTTCTATATCATCAAAGGATAAATATCCTTTTTCTTTACCCTTGTGAAGTAATTCTCTTATTATTCCTATGTATGCTACATAGTCTTCATCATCAAGGCTTCCCTGTGCAGTTTGCGCAGCAGCTCTGTCACTTTCCTCGTATTCATCATCAGCAGCTTCATCATCCTCATCATCAAGAGCACCTGCGTCACTGTCAGATTCCATATCGTCGCTAAGGTCAGCCTTTGCTACAAGTTCGTCCTCTGTAATGGAAGCTTCTTCTTCCACCTCTTCAGATTCTACTTCAGCAAGTTCCTCTTGTGTGGGATCAATATCATCAATAGAAGTATTATTTATAGCCTCATCCACATCAGTCTCTGTTAAATTTTCTATCTGCTCGTCAGTCTGTTCCTCTGAATCAAGCTGTACAATTTCTTTCAATTCTTCTTTTGTTTCCACAACTTCAATTGTGGTAACTTCTGCCACTTTCTTTTTTCTGGTCTTGGTGGACTTGTGTTTAATTTCTGTTTTTTCTTCTTTTTTCTTTTTTTCTGTGTTCTTTGTTTTTTTCGTTTTCGTTTGCTCTTTTTTCAATTTTTCATCACTCATGTAGCCAAACCTCCTAGTATAAAGCTATCAAACTTCCTATTTTTTTAAGGGTCTGCCCTTTAAGATAGCGCCATACATTAACAAGTCTTTATACTCGTCATCTGTAATAGAACCGTCCTTTGCCTTTTTGTTAAGCATATCGTAGTGAAGTTTGACATTTTGCACTTTTATTTCGTGCAAAATTCTTTCTAGTGGAATCCCTTCAAAGCCAAGTGCAAGGTAACCATTTCCCGCAGAAATAATTTGGCTTGGACGGCTTTCTCCTCTCAAGAGCCATTCTTCCTCAAGTTTCTCCTTACTAACACCCTCGGACATAGCAAAGAGAATATTTTGGATATCCTGATCCTTTACGTAAAGCAATATTTCGTCTGGGCTAATTCCACTCAAAAGAGTAGGCTCTTGCCAAATGATAGCAAGTAGCATTGCTTCTAATTTTTTTAATGGATCTATACGACCTGTCGGTGTTACAAAGGCACTTGGATCATTTCTTTTTTCTGCACCATTTCTTGCACGGTCAACCATGCTTTGCAGATCATGGGAATAAAGTCCCAATATCTTTGCCACGTTGTCTTTATAACTCCTAAAGTCAAATGGCGAGAGCTTTGCTAGCCCCATAATGAGGTCAGCCAACGCCTCGTCTTTTTTTGCTTCATTTAAAAAATCAGTTTCCCTAAGGCGTGCGTGAAAAATCGGCAAGGGTAAGGAATTTTTTATCCCTTCCATAAATTTTTCTGTTCCACCTTCTTCTAACAAAAGTTCATCAGGATCTTTTGCACCTTGTATTATCACGCGTCTAGATGTAATTCCTTCTTCCTGCAAAAGATACATAGCCCGTAGGGCTGCCTCTTGTCCTGCTTTATCACTGTCGTAACAGACCACACAGCGATTCGTAAGACGTTTTATTAAAGTAGCTTGTTCATGAGTAAGAGCTGTGCCACAACTGGCAACTGCATTGGTAAAGCCGGCCATATGACACCGTATTGCATCCATATACCCCTCAACTAAAATACAATAATCACGTTCTCTTATTGAAGTTTTAGCCTTGTCAAGCATATAAAGGATGTAACGCTTGTTATACAGTGTACTCTCGGGGCTATTGACATATTTTGCTTCGTCACCATCAAGAATTCTGCCACCAAAGCCGACTATACGCCCCACGTTATTTCGTATGGAAAACATCAGGCGTCCTCTGAATCTATCGTAAAAACTTCCCTTATCGCTTTTGTTTGCAAGTCCATGTGACACAAGAACTTCTGGGGAAATTCCCTGTTCTTTAAAATGAAGCACAAGTGCATCCCAAGAAGCAGGCGAATAACCTATGTTAAAGCGTCGTGCATCATCAAGAGAAAGAGACCTTTTCGCTAAATATTCCTGTGCTACTTTGGCAGAAGTAAGAGAAATTTGTTTAGAGAAAAAACTCTCTGCTTCAAGCAATAAATCCTTGTTTGGAGTAAAGCCTCTGTGACGTCTCTCAATTGTGACACCGGCCAGTTCAGCAAGTTTCTCCAATGCTTCCTTAAAATCGAGATGTTCTATCTCCATACAAAAGGTGATGATGTTGCCCCCCTTGCCACAACCAAAGCAATGCCATGTTTGTTTATCTGGGGATACGCAAAGAGAAGGTGTCTTTTCATTATGAAACGGACAACAACAAAAATAATTTTTGCCTCTTTTTATTAACTTGACATAACTACCAACAAAGGTAACAAGGTCAAGTCTAGACGTAATTTCACTAACTGTATACATGTTATTCAAACGACAAAATCAGGGGGAGAGAGACGAGCCTTCTTCCCCTGATAAACAGCTTTCTAAACTGAATAATATTATAATTATAGTGCAATAATAAGAGGTGCACAGACAGTTGCAACAACCGTCATAAGCTTGATTAAAATATTCAAAGATGGACCCGCTGTGTCTTTGAATGGGTCACCAACAGTGTCACCGACAACAGCTGCAATATGTGCAAGGGATCCCTTGCCACCGTAGTTACCCTCTTCAACATACTTTTTCGCATTGTCCCAAGCACCACCTGAATTTGACATAAAGATAGCCAACATAACGCCTGTTACAATTGAGCCAGCAAGGAGTCCACCAAGGGCAGCTGCACCAAGCGTGAAACCAACGACAAGAGGGACAACAATTGCCATGAGTCCTGGAACAATCATTTCGCGAAGAGCTGCAGCTGTAGAAATATCAACACAACGTGCATACTCTGGTTTTGCAGTTCCTGCCATAAGACCAGGGATTTCCCTAAACTGGCGACGAACCTCAACAATCATCTTGTCTGCTGCACGACTAACTGCCTGAATTGACAATGCAGTAAAGAGGAATGGAAGGAGTCCGCCAAGGAAAAGACCAATCATAACATTCGTATTTTTAATATCAATGAAGGAAAGTCTTGTCACATTTGCATAGGTGCAAAAAAGTGAAAGTGCTGTAAGAGCTGCAGAACCAATAGCGAGCCCCTTACCGACAGCTGCTGTTGTGTTGCCAACAGAATCAAGGTGATCAGTAATATTACGAACCTCATCTGGCAAGTCAGCCATTTCTGCAATACCACCGGCGTTATCCGCAATTGGACCATAGGCATCTACTGCAAGTGCCATACCTGTAATGGAAAGCATACCTACAGCTGAACAAGCAATTCCATAAAGACCGCCAAATTTCATTCCAACAAAGATTGCTGTGCAAACCAAAATAACAGGGATTGCACAAGACTTCATTCCAACGCCAAGTCCAGCCAAAATGTTCGTTGCTGTACCTGAAGTGGAAGCTCTTGCAATTTCTTTTACACTTGGGTAATCTGCTGAAGTATAGAATTCCGTAACTGCGCCTATGAGAAGTCCAGCGATAACACCAGAAAGCACAGCCCAGAAGAAAATATACTGACTTTGGAACAAATACTTTGTTGCAACAAACGAACCGGCAATCATAAATACACCAGTCATGCCAAGACCTGTACTTAAAGCCTTAGCCGCATTACCATTTTCTCTAACACGAACAAAAAAAGTGCCTAAAATTGATGATAAAACTCCAACTGCAGCTAGAACAAGTGGGTAAATATAAAACACTGCTATACCATCTTTTATGCCCTGATTGGCAAGATTTGCAGCAATTGTTCCCCCGACTGCAATAGCGGCGATAATTGAATTAACATAGGATTCAAAGAGGTCAGCACCCATACCAGCAACGTCACCAACGTTATCACCAACGTTATCGGCGATAACAGCAGGATTTCTTGGGTCATCCTCTGGAATACCAGCTTCAACTTTACCGACAAGGTCAGCGCCAACATCAGCAGCCTTTGTGTAGATACCACCACCAACACGTGCAAAAAGTGCTACAGCACTTGCACCAAAACCAAAAGCTGTGATAACTTCTGTATTGTATGTGAAGTTGAAAGCAAGCACAACACCTAGCAAACCAACTCCAACAACTATCATCCCCATAACACTGCCACCAAGAAAGGCGACATTCAAGGCTTTATTCATACCCTTGAGCGCAGCACAGCTTGTTTTCCCGTTCGCTTTTGTGGCTATTGTCATACCAATATAGCCTGTTATTGCACTACAAAAAGCACCAGCTAAAAAGCAAAGTGCTGAAGCTTTAGAAACCTGCCACCAAAGAAGAAGAGCAACAATAACAGCAAATGGCAAAATTGCCTTATATTCTCGTTTGAGAAACGCCATTGCTCCACCGTGAATTATGTTTGAAAGTTCTGCAACTCTCTCATTTTCCACTGGAGCCTGCTTGATTCTGTATGCTGCATAGGCTGCATACAAAAGTGCCACAACGCCAACTAACCCGATAATGATTAGCATAGTCCGTAATGTAAGGGTAATCATAAAAAACGCCTCCTAAAATTTTTATACAGTTACATCAGCCTTTGTTTCCAAAGACGAAGTATTTTACCATAAGAATTTTTATTATGCAATTACATTTTTTAAAAATACCCGAAAAATATAAATCTAAAATTTGTTATCTCTTTTAGTGTTTACGTTTGCTTGTTACTAAAAAAATGTTATGTTATAATCCATATATTATATAAAATTTGAGGTTGGCTTTATGCAAAAATTGTCAAAATTTGACTTGTTGGTGTTTGATATTGACGGGGTTTTGCTTGATGTAACACACTCATTTCCAATCGTGATAAACAAGGCAATAAAACAGACATTAGATAAATTTTGTCTTGCATGCTCTGAATTACCCTACGGTGAGCAAGAAGAAAAATTTTTAAAATTGCATGGTGGCTTTAATGATGATTGGGATATTGCATTATTCTTGGCTAACTTGGCTCTTAAAAAAAAGCAGACCAACTCCACCTGTCAATTCTACAATTCAACTTTAGATGAAATAAAAGAAGCCAGTGCAGATCATTATTTTCCAACAGAAAAATGGATTGCCGATAAATTTGGCACAATCATAAATCGTGATAACTTACGTACGGTATGTGACGAGCTTTATAGCAATAGGGAAAACGGTGCATACAAAACAGAAAAAAATCTAATTAAAATATCTTGGAAAGAAATCCCCCTACCAGTAGCAATTTACACAGGAAGATATGGGATTGAATACGAACACGCACTTGAATGTTTGGGTTGGGAGGATTTTCCTAGAAGTCATGCGATAACGGTTGATGATGGAATCTCAAAACCAAACCCAAAGGGGCTAGAAATATTAGCAAATCGTTTGGGGGGCAAACATCTAGCTTTCTTTGGTGATACGGGAAGCGATAAGCAGTGTTTAGATTCATACGGAAAGGGAGAATTTTTTGCCATTGGTAACTTGCTAAAAGATTATCCCAATCATTTTGATAACATCCAAGACGCTCTTAAAAAGGCACTTGAATTATGACAAAAACTTTCTTAATTGATACTGATTGTTTTATAGACAGTAAACTTTTCAAGCATTATTTTGAAACGATGCCACCAGAAAGACAAAAAAAAATAAACCGCCTCATTCCTGTGGCTTCAAAACGGCTTTCTCTCGGAGCTGGAGTAGCTTTATCCGCGGCAGTGGCTGATTTTGGATTATCGGGAGTTGGTGCAGAAATTCAATATAATGAAAAGGGAAAGCCCTTCTTGAAAAACAATTTGGCTTATATTAGTCTCAGCCATAGTGGACACTTTGCGGTTGCTTCTATAGCTTCACATAATGTAGGAGTTGACATAGAGGAAATAAAACATATTGAAGATGGTGTAATACAACGCGTTACAACCAAAAACGAGCAAAAACAAATAAAAAATTTGAGAGACTTTTACCGCCTTTGGACTGCAAAAGAATGTATGCTGAAAATCACAGGCGAAGGGCTATCTGGTGGAATGGAGCATATCGATTTACACCTTAGTGAAAACAAAATTTCTATCATTACTGCACCTACAAATAGTAATTTATATTTTAAGGAATATAATGTTCCAAACTTTTGCTTAACTGTGTGTAGCGAAGAAGATAACTTCACCAGTGAAGTGAAAATAATAATACTATGATCTTCTTGTTTTTTTGCTATAGAGGAACGTAGAGGACGTAGGTCGGCTTTGCCGACAAAAAAATAGCGAGAAGTTGTTGGCTTTGCCAACAGCTTCTCACCTTTATGTTTTTTATGTTCTCGTATAATAATGTGGTAGTGTTTAGATCTTTTTTAAGGTTATGCTACACTGTA
>CALELF010000069.1 GCA_937902895.1 uncultured Synergistaceae bacterium
AAATACTGGTAAATTTCTACGAATTTTACTCTTGACAAAAGTCACTTCATAACAGTGTTGGGAAAACATAATTTTGTAGCCTAGAAAGCGTGTTTCTGTAGCTTTTCTCGTTTATTTTATCCCTGCGACTAGCTAACCATTCCCGTGCAATCCGACCAAAATTATGCACTCTAGCACTCCCATTAAGTATTTCATTTCGTGCGTTTATAGCTTTAATTCTTGCACCTTTTAAGGACATATAGGGATATTCACCTAATTTCTGTGTTTTTTGGATTTGTTTTGTGCTAATCCTTAATCCCCAATACTTTGTGCCATTACGTCTTACTTGCAAAAATAATCCATAAGCATCTGTATGACGATTTGAACCGTTTACATTGAATTTGAATGCTTTACATTCTTTTTCTGTTAGTGTTGCCATTGTCTAATCTTCTTCAAAGACAGTGCTTAAAGGCAAGATATGCGTTCAACATACTTTTCAGTAATTTTTCTTCTTCCTTGCTGCTTTTTTTTAATTTTTGTGCATTTCCAATCACTTTGTTTATTTTTCTCTCAATAACTTTCAACTTTTCAAAATTTTGCTGTGCAAATCTTGATGTTAAGTCTTGAGTGAGATTTAGGCAGTCCATTTTTTTTACGCTCCCCTTTCTTCGTAGCTTCTGAAATCTATATCGCACTTTCGTAAGGCTTGTTCTCGTTCATCGGGCGGAGTGGAACGCATAACGCCATCAAGATAAGCTAATGCCCCCACCCATCTCCTAGATGTAACAAGTTGTTCTGCTCTTAAAACAAATTTTTGTGGTATCCAGCCCCAGTTTTTTTCACTCGGTTGTGCTTTATCCTGCTTATTATTTGTTTCGGTCTCTTGCGGACGATTAACAGGAAAAACATCTTGCCAGTTGTTGATAATGCTTGTTTCAAGCTGTTTTATTCTTTCACAATCGTTCTTAAACTCATTCCCGAGTAGTTTTTTGACCATCAGCTTTACTGCATACGGTGTCATAGGCTTTTTGATAGCCTTGCGGTATTCAATAAACTTTTTCATTGTTTCAGCAACAGAAGGTGATAGAGGTTTTAGTGGATCATCATCTTCTGCGGTTATGTTTTTTTGCTTTTGAAGTTGAGAAGAAGAAACACCAAAATCATTGTTGTTTTTATAGTTGTTATTTTTATAGTTGTTATTTTTAATACTGTTATTATTATGCCTAACGTTTTCTACGGATACATTTTCTACGGGTAGGTTTTCTATGGATACATTTTCTACGGATACATTTTCTACGGATACATTTTCTACGGATACATTTTCTATCCCTACAAAATCTACTGGTAGAGAATTTTCGATTATTACTGGCTTTTCTTGTTTTTGTTGTTTTGAATTACAAATAGGCGTTAAATAATATTTGTTTTTACCCATTCTGTTTGAATTACGTTCTCTAATAATTTTCAAATAACCTTTATCTTCTAGCAACTTTCTATGTTTTCTAAACCTAGCTTCAGACATTCCAAGGTGTTCACAAATAAGTGTTACGCTAGGAAAAGCTACAGCTCCTGCTCCTGCGTATGAAGCAATATAAGCGTAAACTGCTTTTGCTTCTGATGTAATTTCTTTGTCAATCATTAACATTTTTGGGATAATGCCAAACCCCATTGCAT
The DNA here is from genome assembly GCA_937902895.1 of uncultured Synergistaceae bacterium. Lineage (GTDB taxonomy): Bacteria > Synergistota > Synergistia > Synergistales > Synergistaceae > CALELF01. The sequence goes on from CALELF010000069.1 coordinate 1,651, forward strand.
CAATAGGTCTTTGCCCCACTTCATTAGTGTGTGCCATTTATTTTTCCTCCTTGCTTAATTTTTGTGCATTGCTTAATTTTTGAGCTTTGCTCAATTTCTGTGCAGAGCTTGTTTTTTGTGCATTGCTCATTTTCTTACCTTAGGAATTGTCTATCTAGCACCTTTTGTGCATTGACTTCTGTCAATAACCAGTTAATAGACATACACCATCTGTTTCTGTTATCTCCTGTAAGGTAAGGCAACTGCTCTTGTGTAGCCTTAAAAAGCTCTTCATACCATTCTTTCGGCTTGTCCAATCTCTCTACCAAAATTTTTAATGCTGTCTCTGAAATATTTGATTTTGGCACTTGATTTTTGAATGTTTTGCTGATATAATTTAATAAAGATGGTTGCTCTTCAGTGTTTACTGATTTTGTGTCTTTTTTTCCATCCTTTATTTTTAGATTTAACGGAGATACGTCGATGTTCTCCGTTTTTTTGTTGTCTTCATCAAAAAAACAAAATGTTCTTTTGTTAAAGGCAATTATTTTTGTTTTTATGTAATTATGTTTTTCAAGGTTTTTCACAGCTGTTATGGTGGTATTTCTTGATATATTTAGAATATTAGCTAGTTTGCTAACCTTAATGTTGAAGTTTTTTAAGCCAACAAAAACAAGCTTATCAACTGGGCTAATATTATCAGCAGTGATTATTTCTTCTGGTATTACAATATTCCTGCCTTTTAATACAGGTGGTTGCAAATTTTTTTCTGCAATCTCTTTTTTGGTTGTCTTTTTTCCTGCAATACTAATAAGACTAGCGACTATGTCGTGATGATTACTCATCTTTCAACACCTCTTTCACGAATTGTTTGTAATCTAGTGA
>CALELF010000070.1 GCA_937902895.1 uncultured Synergistaceae bacterium
AAATAAGCTTCATATCACCTAACACCATTTCAGGGTGGGTGTCAAAATACTTGTTTATCTGTATTGGGTCATCTTCGTCATCTAACCATTGGAGAGAAGTCTTTATCCAGTCCTCATTTTTCTTTGCTTCAAAATCTAAAACATCACGCTTTTTCAAGAAAATAATATCCGTTGTTGGCTCTGTTCCTGCATTTGCCTTAAAAGTATTATTTGGCAATCTAACAGCACCCAAAAACTCGGCACGCTCGCTTAAATACTCACGCACCTTTGTGTTTGTTTTATCCAGTGTGCCGTTAGATGTTATAAATGCTACAACACCGCCTGCACGCACCTTGTCTAGCGTTTTTGCAAAGAAATAATCGTGAATACGGAAGTTCTTTTTATTGTATTTGTTGTCATAAACCTTGTAGTCCCCAAAAGGCACATTGCCGACGGCAATATCTGCGAAATTGTCGTCTATTGAGGATTTTTCAAAACCAGTAACCTCAATATTTGCCTTTTGGTAAAGTTGCTTTGCAATTCTGCCTGAAATACGATCTAATTCAACGCCAAATAAATTTGACTTACTCTGTATTTCTTGTGGCATCATTCCAAAGAAATTACCCACGCCACAACAAGGCTCAAGGACATTACCGCCTTGATACCCTGCGTCCATTAACTTTTTGTAAATTCCTCTGATTACAAGTGGGGGAGTGTAGAACGAAGTTAAAGTTGAACCCTTTGCATCTGCATATTCATCATCTGTTAAGAGTTCTTTTAACTCTTTATACTCATTTGCCCATTTAGTTTCATCAAAGGCATCTGATAAACCGCCCCAACCAACATAATCTGCTAAAACTTTCTGCTCATCGGCAGTAGCAGTTCTGTTTTCTTCTTCTAACTGTTTTAAGAGCTTTATTGCCTTGATGTTTTTTGCATACTTTTCTTTCTTCGTTCCAACACCAAGGTCATCATTCTCAATTACAAAGTTAATTTTTGTTTCGTCAGAAATTGGCTCTGTTTCTTCTGTTCCCTCAACCTCTTTTTTGTCTGTGTCTGCCTGTGGTTGTTCTTCTTGCTTTGGAGTAATAGTTGGCTCTGTTTGTTTTTCTTCTTTTTCGGCTTCCTCTTGATTTATTTCGTTGAAAACATTATCTGCTTCAAAATCAAAAGATTTGCCTCTTTCAATAAAAACATCGTGGTGTTTTATTGCTTTTTGTAAATTTTCAAAAGCATTTTCAGAAGTAGAAAGAGTGTTAATAAATTCGTCTAAAATTTGTTTTCTCTTGTCACGAGTATTCACATCATTTCTTGTTACTTGTCTAACAAGAAGTCCACTAGACGGCTCATATACATAGAAATTGCCATTTTTTGAAGCAACATAATTAAACACACCGTCTGATGCAGTCTTATACTCACTACTAGATTTTACATATTCACCGAATGTTCCTCTATCTGTTGAATCGTTTAGCCAACGATTAAAAGTTTCCTCATTAAACCAATCATTTGAAGTAGTTATTGAAAAATTTTTGCCGTCATTATCACCACGTTTAATTACTAAAAATTCAGTGTCGGTCTCAAACCTACGGGAATTTTCAAATTTACTTTGTAAATCTGATATAAAGCCCTGTAATTCAGGCGACAAATTTTTTTCCTCAATATGTGGTTCTCCCACAACTTCATTTTTCGCTGTGTCTGCCTGTCCTTTTTCTTCTTCGGCAGATGTAGCAACAGTGGCCACATCTGCACGTTTTTTTATTTCATAAATTCCTTGCTCGTTTTTATCGCATACAGCAACATTAAAACCTTTCTCATTCAACTGCTTTATGTAATTTGGTAAAGAGTGAAAAGGAACGCCAGTAAGAGATATTTGTCCTATCTCTCTTTCATCTGTAAAACCGTGTTGATTTGCATCTACGCTAATAAGAGCTACGCCTAATTCCTGCATTGCAATTTCAGCATCTT
>CALELF010000071.1 GCA_937902895.1 uncultured Synergistaceae bacterium
CTTCATGATAGACTGTTTTTTTATTTCACTGTCTCTCATGAGGGGAGCATATCACTTGGTGCTTAGGGCTAAATTCTTGAATATTAATTTCCGTGTTTTTCCTCTTTTCAAAAATTTATTTTATGCTACAATACGCAAACAAATTTCAATTTGGGGGCGACCGGTTTCGACGGCTAGGATGGTTCGTTGGGAGCGTGCCGAGGATGAGCAAACCTCGTTAATACGGGCTCAAAACAATAATTGTCGAAAATTCTTTCGGCCTCGCTGCTTAATTAGCGGCGACGGACTACCTTGTGACCGCCGTTTCACTCGGATAGTCTGTCACAATAACGGCTGGTGGTCTGTTGCAGCCGTCTTATGCAACTTGCCACGAGATTAGCAAGACTGGCTTTTACAAATCCTGCTTGTGGGAGATGTAAAAGTGAGACTAATATGCAAGCTACGCACGTAGCGCCCTTCGAGGTGTCATAGTCGGACAGGAGTTCGATTCTCCCCGCCTCCACCAAATTAAAAAATAAGGTGTCAACAATTAGTTATACTAACTGCTGACACCATTTTTTATTTTGCGTGTGGGTGATACTTGTCATACAGGTCTCGGAGTTCTGTATCAAGATGTGTGTATTTTTCCGTTGTCATTATGCTTGAATGACCTAACATAACCTGCAAACTGCGGATATTCATACCATTGCGAAGAAGGTGCGTTGCAAAGGTGTGACGCAAGACGTGTGGGTGAAGTCGTTTTGTGGAAATCCCTGCTTGCAAACCACGTTTGTGGAGCATTGTCCAAAGAGTTTCCCTCGGCAAGGCTTGCCCCGTGCGTGACAAAAAAACTTCCTCTGCGTTATGTTTGTCAAGTTTTGGGCGATATTTTTGAATGTAAGTTTCTAGCGTTCTTTTCACTCCACCAACAAGAGGCACAATGCGCTCCTTGCTTCCCTTGCCAAAAACATAAAAAACACCGCGGGAGAAATCAACGTCTTTCAGCTTCAAACGACAGACCTCAGATGCACGAAGTCCTGTGCCGTATGTAAGTTCAATTATTGTTTTGTCACGTTCGTCCAGTGGTTTTCCTGTAGCACAAACATTTAAGAGACGAGAAATTTCACCCTCTGTCATAAGCTCCGGCAATTTTTTGTCAAGCTTTCCGAGAGGATCAAGCGTTGGCAAAGTTTTCTTTTCCTCGTCATAGACAAGAAACTTTGCAAAGGAACGGAGCATAGCGTTACTACGCTGGACGGTTGCTTTTTTGTTCCCTTCGCTTTGCTCACCAAAAAGAAAACGGCTAACTTTTTCCTGCGTAATCTCAAGTGGATCATGCTTTTCGTTCCTACAGAAAACAAACCATTTTTTCAGGTCATTTTTGTATGACAAAATCGTGTTTTCCGATGAGCCTCTTTCGTAGCGCAGATAATCTAAAAAATTTTGCGCTATGCGGACATTATTTGGGTCATCGTCTATTGGGTGCTTCATTTTTGCAACCTGCTTAAATAGCAGCCCCAAGCTGCTATTGTCTTTACATCTTTTATTGTTCCGTCTGCAATCATAGCCTCAATTTGGTCTGGTCTATATTCAAAGACTGTAATATATTCGTCATCATCACAGGGCAGTGTTTTTGGCTTCAAGTTACGGGCAAGAAAAATTGTAATTTTTTCTGTGCAAAAACCTGGTGAGCTGTATGTTTCTGCCACACGCTCCAAGTCTCCGCAATAACCGATTTCTTCTTCAAGCTCACGCATGGCAGACTCTTCCGGATTTTCCCCCTCTTCGCAAAGCCCTGCCGGAATTTCCAAAATATCTTCGTCAACTGCATGGCGATATTGTTTTATCAAGAGGAAATTACCCTTGTCATTTATTGGCAAGATTGCCACAGCAGACTTGTGCAACACAACTTCTCTGTCGTGAATTTGCCCACTGGGAAATTTTACGCGGTCAACTATCAAATCTAAAACATGCCCAGAATAAATTTTTTTTGTTTCAATGATGTTGCGTAATGGGTGTGCCATTCCTACTTCCTCCTTCTCCTGCTAAAATCTAATGCCTCTTGCCCAGTCACGAGCGTTGCATTTTTTCTTGCCCTCTGACTGAACTGTCAATAATTTTAACGCACCGTCTGCAAAGAAAAGCAAAGGAGAACTGTCTGTGTCTAGTGCCAATTTTCCTGCTTCATCTTGCGTATTTTTATATTCTGCTTCAAAAACACGAATACGTTTGTTGTTCCAAAAGAAATATGTCCCCATATTTTGCCCCAAGGCTCGCACCCTGTTCAGGGCAACCTGAGCAGATAGCTCTTCGGACAAAAAGCCTTCAGCCTTTTCTATCTTTGGAGCAAGGCTGACACCTTCAGAAGTTTGAGGTGTAAACGCCCAGTCATCAGGCGACACATCACACAAAAAGTGCAACAACTCATTTGAACCAACAACAGCACATTTTTCCTCTAACGATTCTGTCGTGTCTGTATCTTCTATCATTACTGGCACCTGGGATAAAATGTCCCCTGTGTCCATTCCTTCGTCAAGGCGAAAAATGGAAACTGCCGTTTCTTTCTGCCCGTCCATAATTGCCCTTTGCACGGGAGCAGAGCCACGATACTGTGGCACTGCGCTTGGGTGTATATTTATGCAGCCATATTTCGGAGCGGAAAGCACAGGTTCTTTCACCATGTGCCCAAAGTCTATCACAAGCAAGACATCGCAAGCCTGAGACACGATAAAATCTGTCGTTTCCGTGTCACGAGAAAGTCTTTCTGTTGTGACAAAAGGAATCCCAATTTTTTTTGCAACTTCTTCCACTGGTGTTGGCTTTAAGATAAGACCTCTGCCTGCTTTTTGTGGAGCAGAAGTGACAACAAAATCTATTGAAACTTTTTGTGCAATAAGCTCCAAACATCTTGCTCCAAAATTGCCACTGGAGCAAAAACCTATTTTTAATTTTTGCATTTTTCTGATTTCCCTAATCTTTTCTTGCCAAACGCTTTTTTATAAGTGTTCTTTTCAACGGTGGCACACGGTCTATTATCATTCGTCCAAAAAGGTGATCTGTTTCGTGACAGACAATGCGTGCCAAAAATCCCTCAATATCCTCTGTTATTTTTTCACCCGTTTCTGTTTGGTAGGTTAAGGTAATTTTGTCCGGAGCCTCCACCTTTTCAAAAATACCAGGAAAAGAAAGGCAACCTTCTTCTCTAACGCTTGAGCCGACGCGGTTGGAAATTTCTGGGTTGATTATGGTAAGTTTTTCCCCGTTATACTCAATGACAGCAAGGCGTTTGGAAAGTCCAATTTGTGGAGCGGCAAGTCCGCAACCGTCTGCGTCTTCCATTGTTTCATACATGTCGCTGATTAGATTTTTCAGCTCGTCATCAAAGACAGTTACTTCCTCTGTCTTTGCACGCAAAACAGGATTTGGGAAATGAACTATTTTTCTTAACATTTGCTCGTCATCCCCTTCTTGTGTGCCTGAATTATATGCTGACAAATGAGAGCAGATGTAACTGGTCCAACGCCACCTGGCACAGGCGTTGCAGAAGCGACAATGTCTTTTATGCCTTCAAAATCCACATCGCCACAGAGTTTTCCGTTTTCGTCTAAATTTATGCCAACGTCCAAGACGATTTGCCCGTCTCTCACATAATCGCTTGTCAAAAATTTCGCCTTGCCAATGGCAACTATGACTATGTCGGCAGCTTTGCATATTTCTTGCAGATTTTTTGTCTTGCTGTGGCAAATTGTTACCGTTGCATTTTTTTTCAAAAGCATCATGGCAAGTGGCTTGCCAACAACAAGGCTTCTGCCAAGCACAACCACATTTTTACCCGTTAAATCTATATTGTAGAAATCTAAAATTTCCATGCAACTTTGTGCCGTGCATGGAGCAAAACCATCACAGGAGTCACCATAAACCATAGCTTGAGAAAAAACTGTTATCCCGTCCACGTCTTTGAGTGGATTTATAAGGTTTACAATTTTTTTCTCATTCAAATGTTTGGGCAAAGGGCGTAGCAACATAATAGCAGAAACATTTTCATCTTCGTTGCAATCAATAATAGTCGTTGGCAAAAGCTCCGTTTCTGTTCCATCTTCTGCAAGGTGGTAATCTAAAACGCCTATACCAAGATTTTCACAATTTTTTGTTATTGATTTTGCAAAGGAAACGTCGTCTGGTCTGTCGCCAACCCTGATGAGTGCCAAGATGGGTTTTAATGAGCCAGAGGAAATTTCATCTGCCACGTTTTGTTTTATCTTTTCTGCTACTGGTTTTCCATATAAAATTTGATTCAAGGTCGCCACTCTCCCCTTAATCTTTATTTTTCTCTTAACAAATAATAATAGCACAAAATTATATTTTTGGGAGAAAAACATATAGATGCTTTTAGCAATTTTATTGTATAATTTTTAATTGAAAAGTTATAATGTGAATAAAGTGCTTTGCTTGCTTTTCTAAAAGAGATTGTAGTATTTACTGCTAGTATAAAAATTATTTGTTTTTATGGTACTATATAACTATGCAAAAATATTATGAAAAAAAGAATGTTCGTTTGTTTTTAGGTGATTGTATTGAAATATTGGAAAAAGCTACGCCCAATTCAGTTGATATGATTTTTGCTGATCCACCATATAAATTATCAAATGGGGGAATTACGTGCCATTCAGGGAAAGTTGCTTTGGTAAATAAAGCTGAATGGGATAAAAGCAAAGGGCTAGAAGAAGATTTTAAGTTTCATTTCAAATGGATTAATGCCTGTCGTAGAGTGTTAAAACCAAATGGCACAATTTGGATTTCGGGCACTTATCATTCAATTTATGCTTGTGGCTTTGCACTACAGAAAGCGAAGTTTAAAATTTTAAATGACATCTGCTGGTTTAAACCTAATGCATCTCCAAATATGAGTTGTAGATATTTTACAGCGAGCCATGAAACCCTTATATGGGCAAAAAAAGATAAAAATGCAAGGCATACCTTTAATTACGAACTAATGAAAAATGGTGATTGGCATAGTGATGGAATCAAAAAACCAAACAAGCAAATGCGTTCTGTTTGGCAGATTGATACACCAAAATCCTATGAAAAAACTTTTGGCAAGCATCCAACGCAAAAACCTTTAGAATTATTACGGCGTGTAATTCTTGCTTCAACTAATGAAAATGATTTAATTTTAGATCCGTTTACAGGAAGTTCTACAACTGGTATAATGGCACTAGAGTTAGGGAGAAGATTTATAGGTATTGATTTAGAAAAAGAATATTTAGACCTTTCAATAAAACGTTTTGAAAATATATTTTCAAAGAGGACAAATTAAATGGTATTAACAAAACAAGCTAATAAGACAATATATCCTTTTGTAAAATGGGTTGGTGGAAAACGCCAACTCATGCTTGAGTTATTAAAAAATATGCCAGAGTCTTATAACCGTTATTTTGAGCCATTTATTGGTGGTGGGGCGTTATTTTTTGAGCTTCAACCTGATAATGCTTATATTTCTGATACAAACGAGGAATTGATAAATTTATACCAAGTTGTCCGTGATAATGTTTATGAGTTAATATCAGACTTAAACAAACATAGTGTTTCAAAGGACTACTTCTTGGAACTTAGAAATATTGACAGAAGCCCAAAATATAAAAATTTATCTAACGTTGAACGGGCAAGTCGTTTTATATACTTAAATAGAACTTGTTTTAACGGTTTATATAGAGTAAATTCACAAGGGCAATTTAACGTGCCATTTGGAAATTATAAAAATCCCCGTATTGTTGATATAAATAATTTGTTAAATTGTTCTGATTTATTGAGAAAAACGGAGATAAAATGTGCCGATTTTTCCGCAGTCTTAGATATAGTTGCGGAAGGCGATTTTGTTTATTTTGATCCGCCCTATGTACCTTTAAATGAAACATCTAGTTTTACCTCATATACAAAGAATGGATTTGATATAGGTATGCAATATTATTTGCGTGATGTTTGTGATGAATTAGACTCTATAGGGGTAAAATTTATGCTTTCAAATTCAGACACAGAATTAGTCAATGAATTGTATGCAGACTATGAAATAAAAAAAGTTTTTGCTTCCCGTGCTGTGAATGCTAATGCTGCCGGACGAGGAAAAATTACTGAAGTTTTAGTGAGGAATTATTGATGATAAAGAGAAATTTTGATGAGTGGTTGTCGACTTTTAGAGCTTGTATTTCAAATTATGGTTACTATGCTAATTTTGCAAAAATACATGCAAATGCTAATAAATTAAAGGTAGAACTCAATATTTTAAATTCTCTAATTGGCTCAAAAAATATTGAAAAAGATTTTACAACTGTAATTGGTAAATATCCTGAGACGCTTAAATGTATCCCTATTTTATTAGCGGTAAGAGCGAATAAAATATATGCAATTGATGCTGATGGAGAGTATAATTTCTCTTTTGCAAAATATAACTATAGCATTGAAGAATATAAAATGTTTATGAGGAAAACTGGATTATTTGATTTGTTAGAAAATCATATAGTAAACAATTTGTTTGACTATGTTACTGGTGTTGAAACAGGTCTAGATAGCAACGGTCGTAAAAATCGTGGTGGACATTTAATGGAAAACTTAGTTGAAAGTTATATCCAAAAGGCAGGGCTTAAAAAGGATAAAAATTATTTCAAAGAAATGTATATTCACGAAATTGAAGATAAGTGGAATATTGATTTATCTGCGATTTCTAATAAAGGAAAAATGGAAAAGCGTTTTGACTTCGTTATAAAAACTGATAAACAAATTTATGTAATAGAAACAAATTTCTATTCAAGCGTAGGTGGTGGCTCAAAACTCAATGAAACGGCAAGAAGTTATAAAACACTTGCCCAAGAAGTTGCGACAATAGATGGTGTAACCTTTGTTTGGTTTACAGATGGTTGTGGTTGGAACAGTGCTAAAAATAATCTCGAGGAAACTTTTGATATTTTAGATACTATGTATAATATTCATGATCTAGAAAATGGAATATTAAAAAATTTTCGTTGATTATACAATCAATGGCGTTGAAATTTTAACGAAAAATTGCATAAAAACACAGAGGAGAGAATCAACTTTTGTTGTTTCTCTCCTTTGTAATTTTCCTTGAGCCTAGGCAAAGTGAATTAGTGTAAATTCATAGATAACTCAACTTATGATGTCATTATCGAAGATAAAGAAAGAACATCGCTTGAATCTCCGTCACCACTTCATAAAA
>CALELF010000072.1 GCA_937902895.1 uncultured Synergistaceae bacterium
GATACAAGAAACTGCATTTAGGTTATTGAACCGCCGTGTACCGAACGGTATGCACGGTGGTGTGAGAGGTCGGCTACTCAAATAATGGGTAGCCTCCTACTCGATTGACCTCTATGTTCTCTATGGCAAAAAGGTTTTTTATGTTAGCCAAGCCAAAGCTTTGGCGCTTATGGCAAATAATCAATGGCAAAAATTATTTCATAGAAATATATTTATGTGCTAAAATATCGCCAATGTTTGAAATGCGTAAGGATGGTAATGCTTATGTTTATAACATTTGAAGGCATTGACGGCTGTGGAAAGACGACACAGGCAAAATTATTTTTTGAATATTTAACGAAAAATGCGAAAAGTGACGATGTAATTTTTACAAGAGAACCTGGCGGTTTTGACGGAGAGCCAAATTTCCGTCAAATTTTGATTTCCGGTTGTCTTGAAAATGTTGCTTCAGAAGTTTTTGTTTTTATGGCAGATAGAGCAGAACATGCTAGCCGTGTTATTACCCCTGCCATAAAGCAAGGCAAAACTATTGTTATGGATCGTTATCATGATTCTACAGTTGCATACCAATGCTACGGCAGACAATTAGATAAAATGACAGTTGAGAAGATGTTTGAATTTGCAAATTTGCCAACACCTGACATAACATTTTATTTTGAAATTTCTGTGGAAGATTCTTATGCACGAGTGCTTAATAGAGGGAATTTAGATTCAATAGAAAAATCGGGTCAAGAGTTTATGAAACGTGTCAAAAATGGCTTTGACAGTCTAGCCCGTGACAACAAGGATAGAATTATTACGATAAAATCTAGCGAAAAAAGCATAGCAGAAATTCACGAAGAAGTCGTGAAGTGCTACGAGAATTTTATAAAGGCTAGGTAACCCTATGGCAGAACTGGATATGAAAAATGTAATTTTGAATAGTCCAACTTGGCATGATATAGAGACTAGTATATCTAGCGGAAGTCTTCCACAGTCAATTGGTGTAATCTTGCCTCAAAATGCGCAGTATGATTTTCTTGAGCTATTTTTGCCAAGGGTGCTTGGTGGGAATTTGTCTGTTGAAAATTTAACTCACCCAGATGTTATTCACCTTGTGCATGAAGACGAAGAGCCTTTTATACCGTCTAAAAAAAAGATGCCGAAAAAGGCAGCTTCCATTGCAAATTGCAGAAAAATTTTGGCAGAGCTTTCTATAAATCCAATTTCTGCATCTTGCAGAATTTGCGTTATTTGGAATGCAGAGCGTTTGTTAAAACCGGCTGCAAATTCTCTTCTCAAGGTGACGGAAGAGCCACCGCAAAACGGCAGAATTATTTATATGTCTGAGTTTGATAATTTTATTCCAACAATAAAAAGTCGTATTCGTCTCTTTCGTTTTCATTTTGCAGAAGAAATTTTGTCTGTAACACCGCCACAAAATTCTACCGAATGGGCGTCATATTTAAGCGAAAACAATAAAAAGACACGGGAAGAATTGATAGAGGAGTTAGCTGCCTTTGCACATTCCTTGTCAAACAGCGGACAATATAGCACCTCTTGCGACTTGGCAAACCTCGCCAAACGGCTTGACGCTACCAATGCGGGCGTAACCCAGGTGAAAGATGCAGTATATTTATTGTTATACAAGCATGTTCCGCTGAATTATCTTATAGAATTATAGGTGAATAGCTATGGCAGAATTAAAAACGATTACATTAACGCATTATTTAATGAAGGGTATGAAGGTTTCTGCGTGGGAAGAAACCTTCAATAATCTTATTGCCTTTTGCAAAAAAATGGCACCAAAATTTGCTCCCCTTGGCTTTGGCTTAAAGCTTCGTCAGGTGGAACTAGACGACTACTGCGAGGAAAATTTAGCAGCATCTAATTTAGTGTCAATATCATGTGAGGCACTCGATGTTGGCGAAACGCCAATAGAAAATTTGCTTTTTATAGAGCCTACCTACACGGATTGTTCTGATTGTGTTACGCCTGATGGCTACACTTTTCCAGTTCGCACCTTTACGACCTTGTCTGGCGAAACATCGCAAGTTATTCCAGAGGAATTTTTTATGGAAGCAGTGCTAAAAATTATCTTCCGTGGTCATAATTGTGATTGCTCGTGTGAAAATTGTGCTTCAGGCTGTGGAAATGAGGAAATGGCGTTACACAGAGAACACCATAAACACGCTACACATTAGTGTGTTATAGCTAGTAGTGGAAGTAATGGAAGAAGAAAAATTTATACTTCATTCTGAATACGAATTGTCTGAAGACCAAGCAAAGGCGACAGAATCCATTGTGCAGGGATTTTTGTCAAGCAACGGTCACACAAAGCAAACGCTTTTAGGTGTGACGGGAAGTGGCAAAACCTTTACCATGGCAAATGTCATAGCACGCTTAAATCGCCCAACGCTTGTTTTGGCACACAACAAAACCCTTGCCGCACAGCTTTATAGTGAGTTTAAGGACTTTTTCCCAGAAAATTCTGTAAATTATTTTGTTTCATATTACGACTATTATCAACCGGAAGCATACATTCCTGCAACAGACGCATATATTGAAAAGGATGCGTCTGTTAATGAAAAGATAGAAAAATTGCGTCTTGCCTGCACAAAATCTTTGCTTGAAAGAAACGATTGCGTTGTTGTAGCGAGTGTTTCTTGCATATATGGACTAGGTGTCAGGAAAAATTATGAGGACGCAATTTTTCGTTTTGCGGTGGGGGATATAATCGACAGACGTAGCTTTATGTCAAAATTGATTACAAGCTACTATACGAGAAATGACACAGTGCTCCAACCGTCAACCTTTAGGGTGTGTGGCGAAAGCCTTGAGATATATCCGTCATATTCCGACACAATTTACAGAGTAGAATTTTTTGACGACGAAATAGAACGCATTACGGAGTTAGAGCCACTCACGGGGGCTTTTGTTGCAGACAAAAAAAAGGTAGGAATATTTCCTGCCCAGCATTATGTTACAAACCAAGATGCAATTGCTACGTCAAAAGACAAAATTCTAGAAGAAATGGAAAAATGCTGTCAAGATTTTTTAGACAAAAATATGCCATTGGAAGCTGAAAGATTACGAAGCAGAACGCTTTACGACATGGAAATGCTCACGGAAGTTGGCTATTGTTCTGGAATAGAAAATTATTCTGTTTACCTAGATGGCAGAAACCCTGGTGAGCCACCTGGCACGCTCCTTGACTTTTTCCCTAAAAACTCACTTTATTTTGTGGATGAAAGCCACATCACAATTCCACAGGTGCGTGGAATGTTCAATGGAGACAGAGCAAGGAAGAACGTGCTTGTGCAATTTGGCTTTCGTCTCCCGTCATGCCTTGATAATCGCCCCTTGATGTTTGACGAATTTGAAAGCCGTGTTGGGGATGTGTTGTTTACGTCTGCAACGCCGGGGGATTATGAGCTAGAAAATTCAAAAAATGTAGTGGAACAACTTATGCGTCCAACGGGTATTCCAGATCCTGTAATAGAAGTGCGGAGTGCCACAGGGCAGGTTGACGATCTAATTGGAGAGATAAAACAGGTCACAGAGTCTGGGAACAGGGTGCTTGCCCTTACCTTGACTAAACGCCAAGCAGAAGACTTGTCAGAGTTTTTGGCAGAAGTTGGTATAAAATCACGCTATATTCATTCAGAAATGGACACCTTTGAAAGAGCGGATATGCTGAAGGAGCTCAGAACTGGCGGAGCAAATGTTTTGGTTGGTGTCAACCTTTTGCGAGAAGGAATAGATTTGCCGGAAGTTTCGCTCATCGCTATTCTTGATGCAGACAAAGAGGGCTTCCTGCGAAACACACGAAGCCTTATACAAATGATAGGCAGAACTGCAAGAAATGCTAACGGGCGTGTCATTCTCTATGGAGATGTCGTGACGGCAAGTATGGATTCTGCTATCAAGGAAACAAACCGCAGAAGAAAATTACAGCTTGAATATAACGAAGCACATGGAATAATTCCGCAAACCGTGAAAAAAGCAATAAAAAATCTCCTGCCTGTTGAGTTGCAGGAGGAGGGTAATAATGCTGTCGCCAATGAAATGACGGTTAAGCAGATGGAAGAGGAAATGTGGCTTTGTGTGGAGAAGCTAGACTTTGAAAGAGCAGCAGAATTGCGAGACACAATTTTGCAATTCAAGGGGCAAGGTCAAATAAAAAAACAACCAAGCAAAAAGAAACGTAAAGCAAAATACAGGACAAGAAAGTAATTTGTTAACATACACAAAAAATAAGTTCTTGCAAAAGAATGACTATAGTGATATAATGCGTTTCGTCGCTGACACGGGTAAGCCCTAGACTTGTCTGAGTTAGTTGATAATTTATAGAGCGAAGTAGGCTCAGAAGGAGAATTTGCTATGATAGCAGCAGAAAAAAAACAGGCAATTATTGCTGAGTATAAGACTCACGAGGGTGACACAGGTTCACCAGAAGTTCAGGTTGCAGTCCTTACTGCACGTATTCGTGAATTGACCGAGCACATGAAGGCAAATCCAAAGGATTTCCATTCACGCAGAGGTCTTTTGATGATGGTCGGTAAACGTCGCCGTTTGCTCGGCTTCTTGAAGGACAAGAGCTTCGACAGATACCAAACATTGATTCGCAGACTCGGTCTCCGTCACTAATTGCAAAATCAATAAAAGAGGCAAGATTTCAATTAAGAAGTCTTGCCTCTTTTTATCTTTATGTGCTTTATGGCTAACAAATTAAAATTTCTACAATTTCGCCCTTTGCCTTAAGTTTTAATCTGTCTTCCCATTCAAATATCCAGTTTGGATTGTCGCTTCTAATAAGTTGTTCCAGCAAAATTAAGCGCCTTGCTTCAAGCGGATGTGTTTGCAAATTTTTACCTAGGAGCTTTAATATCTCTTTCATAATTACAGGCTCAAGCCCTCTTGCTTCTTTGCGTAAAATCTGTTGTGCATCGTCGCTTGAGACAATGACTTTATTGTAATTCTTTTGAGCAGTGGAGAAGACATAATCGTAAGTTTCTTTTGCAATCGTTGCGGTGTTTTCCAATGTGTCAAGCACATTTTGATTTATGTTTTGCTCCACCCAAGGAAGCAGAATATGGCGTATTTTGTTTCTTGTGTAGATACATTCCTTGTTTGTTTCGTCTTCCATGTGGGCAATATTGTTATCTTGCAAAATTTGACGTAGTTCCTCAGACGTAAAGGCAAGCACTGGGCGAATGATAACCCCACGCATTTGCGGAATGCCAGCCATTGCCTTTATGCCCCCACCACGGAAAAAATTAAAAATCTGTGTTTCTGCATTATCATTTTTGTTGTGTGCCGTGGCAATGAAATCATAATTTTCCTCTTTGCATATCTTGTCAAAAAAAGAATATCGCTTTTGTCTTGCAAAATCTTCAAATGATTGTCCGTTTCTTTCACAATCATGGGGAAGGACTTCCAGGAAAAATGGCAAGGAGTTTAGCGCGCAGTAATTTTTAACAAATTCTGCATCGGAATGGCTTTCTCCATTTCTTGTGGAATGGTCAAAGTGGCACACGCCAATTTCTCCACGGAAGAAATTTTGTAACAAAAAAAGCATAGCCATAGAATCTCCACCACCGGAAATGGCACAGAGTATTTTATGGCTATGATTTATTCCTAAATTCTTTAATGAATTTGTTATTTTGTTTTTCGTGAGTGAAGTAAATTTACCTTGACGCATTTTTTTTACCAAAATTTTATTATTCTTTAATGTTTCGTCCAGTTTTGCAAATTTTATTCAAGGCGCAGTCTTCGCATTTAGGCTTTCTTGCACTGCAAATTCCTCTGCCGTGGCACAGAAAATTCAAGTGCGCTCCAAGAAATCTACCGCTAAACTTTTTGCCTAGTTGTGATTCTATTCTTGCTTGGATTTTGTCTGGTGATTCTTTTTCCTCTGCCCAGCCAAAATGTTTTGAAATCCTGCTAATGTGAGTATCAACTGGAAAGGCGGGCATATTGAGGTCAAAACACTCCACAACTGCAGCTGTCTTTACCCCTACACCAGGAAGGGCTGTAAAATAATTTCTTACGTCCTCGTGTTTCCAATTCCTCATTGATTTTATTGAAAGCTCACCGAAATCCGCTTGAATAATTTTTAAGATTGCTTGTATATTTGCTGGCTTTCTGTTTGTCATGCCTGCAATTCTGATAGTTTCTTTCAATTCATCAAGCGAAGAATTCATAACATTTGCCCACGTTTTATATTTCTGTTTCATATTTGCAAAGGCAATGTCACGCAATTTGTCATTTGTGTTTTGTGATAAAACAGTGAGGATTAAGTCATCCAGTGGCTCATCGTAAGCGAACTGTGAGGCGTCTTTTGCTTCATTTCCATAAAGCGATTCAAGTATGTCAAAAATTTCTTTTGCTTGTTTTTGGTTTATTTTTAACTCTGTGTGCATACTATTCCACTTTATTTCTCATAAATATTTTTATAGGCACTCCGGTAAAATCTGCCATTTTTCGCAAAATGTTCTCAATGTGACGCTTGAAAGAATTTGAACAAAGCTCTCTTTCATTGACAAAGAAGATGAAAGCCGGTGGAGCTCCGTCAGCTTGAGTGCAGTAAAATATTTTTAAGTTGTGTCCCTTGCCGTCGCCAGGAAGTCTATCAAAAATCAGCACTTCACGCACGAGCCTGTTTAATTCGCTCGTTGCAATGCGTCTGTGGCGGTTTTGTTCAACAGACTTTATTATGCTTGGCAATTTGCCCAGTGAGCGACCTGATATTGCTGAGATGAAAACTTGTGGAGCAAACAAGGCATTTGGTAATTCATCTTTTAATTTTTCTCTAATTGTATCTCCAATTTTTGCTTCCTTTGGAGCAAGATCCCATTTGTTTACAACAACCACAAGCCCCTTGCCACGCTCTAAAACTTGACCGATTAACCGCTTGTCTTGCTCTGTTATGAGCTCCTGTGCATCGAGCAAAACGCAAGCGACATGACATCTGTCTATGGCTTGATAGGTTCTCACATTGGAATAATATTCAAGGTCTTCTTTTACCTTGCTTTTTTTTCTCAAACCTGCTGTGTCAAGTATTCTAAATTTTTCGCCATCAATTTCAATTACTGTGTCAACAACGTCTCTTGTTGTTCCCGCTATGTCTGACACCATTGAGCGTTCACGACCACAAAGAGCATTAAAAAGGCTGGATTTTCCAACATTCGGTCTGCCAACAAGTGCCACGCGAATTTCATTAGTTTCTTCTATAAATTCGTCTTCACGTAAATTTTCTGCGATTAAATCGGAAAGCTCTGCAAAGCCAACATTGTGCTCTGCGCTTGTTGCACAAACAAAATCAAAGCCAAGACCCCAAGCTTCGCCAAGCATAAGGTCTTCTTGCTTTTCATTGTCAAGCTTGTTCATTACAACAATGACAGGCTTGCCTGACCTTCTAAGCTTCATGGCGATTTCTTCGTCTTGAGGAGTGATGCCAATTTTGCCATCTATGACAAAAATGACGAGAGCACTTTCTTCTAATGCGAGGTCAACTTGACGAGCAATGAGATCCATAAAGGGATGCTCCGTTTCGCTCATTATGCCACCGGTGTCAACCACATAAAATCTTTTGCCACCTGCTTCGGCTTCACCGTAGAGGCGGTCTCTTGTTACACCAGGCTGATCGTCAACAATTGCTTCACGTCTGCCAAGAATTCTATTAAAAATTGAGGACTTGCCGACATTTGGACGTCCTACGATTGTTACTACTGCCATATATTTTCTCCAAGCTTTTAGTTGCTCTAGTTTTTGAAGCTGTGAACCGGTGCAGGGATTCTGCCTCCGCGGTTGATAAAGTTTTCACAGCTAAATTTGTTAACTGGCATAATTGGTGCGGTGCCAAGAAGTCCACCCCATGCCACACTTTCTCCAACAGTTTTGCCGTAGGCGGGGATTATGCGCACGGCTGTTGTTTTTGCATTTATCATACCGATCGCCATTTCGTCCGCTATTATGCCGGAAATTGTTGTTTCGCTTGTGTCTCCGGGAACTGCAACCATATCAATTCCGACAGAGCAAACACAGGTCATTGCTTCTAATTTTTCAATGTTTAGAGAACCACACTGAACTGCTTCTATCATTCCGCTGTCTTCGCTGACTGGTATAAAAGCGCCAGAAAGCCCACCAACGTAAGAGGAAGCCATAATGCCACCTTTTTTAACATTATCGTTTAATATTGCAATTGCAGCGGTCGTGCCTGGTGCGCCGACCTGCTCAATGCCCATTTCCTGCACAATCTCTGCTATTGAATCACCACGTGCCGGAGTTGGAGCAAGAGACAAATCTATGATGCCGAAAGGAATACCGAGCCTTGCCGATGCTTCCTGTGCAAAAAGTTGACCAAGACGAGTTATCTTAAAAGCGGTGCGTTTAACAGTCTCACAGAGCGTTTCAAAGTCCTCTCCGCGAACTTCCTCTAGGGCAGTTTTCACAACTCCAGGGCCAGATACACCAACATTGATTGCTGCATCCGCCTCTTCAACTCCGTGATAAGCACCAGCCATAAATGGATTGTCGCTTGTGGAATTGCAAAAAACAACGAATTTTGCACAACCAAGCGAGCCATTATCACGAGACAGATAAGCAGTTTGCTTTATTATGTGCCCCATTTTTTTCACAGCGTCCATATTTATACCGGACTTTGTGCTCCCAAGGT
The DNA here is from genome assembly GCA_937902895.1 of uncultured Synergistaceae bacterium. GTDB lineage: Bacteria > Synergistota > Synergistia > Synergistales > Synergistaceae > CALELF01. The sequence continues at coordinate 8,660 of CALELF010000072.1, forward strand.
TGACGGACGAACATACATAATCTGTTGTAGAAAGTGCTTCTGGGATACTGTCTATCAAAATTTCGTCGCTATGTGTCATGCCTTTTTGCACTAGGGCGGAAAAACCACCTATAAAATTAACACCGACAGTTTTTGCTGCTCTATCAAGTGCTTTGGCAATTGGCACAAAGGAATCTGCCTTTACAGATGAGGCAGCTATTGCAACCGGCGTGATGGAAATTCTTTTGTTTACAACAGGAACGCCAAATTCTGCTGAAATTTCTTCTCCAACAGAAACAAGTTTCTCAGCCTTTTTTGTTATTTTGTCATAAACCTTGTCGCAAAAACGAGTTATGTCCTCATCTGCACAGTCCATAATGTTTATGCCCATTGTGATGGTGCGAACGTCTAAATTTTCGTTCGTTACCATCTTATTTGTCATTCTTATTTCTTGACGTGAGACCATTTTGTTATCCTGCGTTAAATTCTGTGCATAGACTCAAAAATTTCTTCTCTTTGGAAGCGGATAATCATACCAAGCTCCGTTCCAACTTCTTCAAGTCCACCGGCTAATTCACCTATCTTGCAAGTAATATTGTCTATGTCAATTATCATTAACATATCAAAATATCCACCAACAACTGTTTGTGAAATTTCTACCACGTTTGCACCTCTGTCAGATAAATATGTGCAAACTGTGGCTATTATTCCTACTCTGTCTTTGCCTAATACTGTGACGATTGCTTTCATGTTCGTCTCTCCTTAACTTATTCCAAAAATACTTGAACCTTTGGAAAATCTTTGTTTTTATTATTTATGTCAAAAAAATCTGCCAATTGTGTTCGTAATTCTGCTAATTTATTTGTTTTGCAATAAACTACATCTTCACTCGCATAAGCATCAAAATTATGCTCCTGTAATTTTTGCTCTATTGTGCTTGCTAAATTTTCAGATGCCCGAATAATAACAACATAAACAAATGGTGGCATTTCCCATTCACGTCGGTGGCTTAATTCATCTTTCCAAAAGAAATTGTAACCACTAACCAATGTTTTTTGCCATCCCACTAAAGGGTGTGATGTTTGAATTATTATTTTTGGGCGTTGCTGTGATTCGCAGTAGGAGCTAAAAATTGTGAAGTATGCAAAAAAGTTGCTTCTATGGTCATTTTGTCTGTATAAGTTTTCTAAATCAATAAAGCCTATAACAGACGGAGCAAGCTCTTCGGCTAAATCCAAGATTTTTCTTGTTCCAAGAATGAGTGCACCGTAGGGGAAATTTTCTTTTAGCTCACTTGCCTTTGGGAAAGGTGCTTCCTTGGCATCTGTCAAGCTAGGTTCTTGAACGAGGAATAATTTTCTAATGCGTGACTTAAAATGTTTTTTTAACTCATCATAGAGAGCATAAAGCCCGGGTTTTTCTGCCTGAAAAAACACTCCTCCACAATTTGGACAAAATTTTTCATGCTCCGCCCTTGTGCCACATACAGGGCACTTCAAGACATTCTCATTTATAACCCGTAATGTTGCTCCGCAACGTTTGCAGGTAGGGACATATCCGCAATCTAGACATTCTGTTTCAGAAGCGTAGTTTTTTCTATCTAATATCCAAAAAACGAAATTTCCCTTGTTTAGCTCGTTTCTTGTCTCTGTAATTAAAGGTTTGCTAATGGTAAGTCCAAGTTGAACTCCATCAACTTTTGTTGCCTGTGCAATTTTTGTGGAAATGAAATTTATGTTATCCTTACTCATGCCGTGGTTGCTGGAATTATTCAAGCTCAAAAAAGAATTTGCGGAAGGCATTGCACCGCCTAAAATAACGGCAGACTTTGCAATTTTTGCCTTTGCTAACAATAATGTCCTGCCATTGTAGTAAAGTGCTTCGTCGCTATACCAGGCAGGACTTGCCTCGTCTTCTGCAATGCAAAGAGATAGATTTTTTAATGGGGCAATTATGCAGGAGATTGTGCCGACGATAAAGCGAAATTTTCCCTCTAATGTTTCTTTGTAGCACTTAAAACCTCTATTAGCTGCCCAATATGTTCCATTTTTTTTAAGCTCACTTGGAAGTTGTTCCCAAAATTTTTTCGCCTGTTCTAATCGAGGAAAAACTACTAGTGCTGTGCCTGATTCATCCATACTTTTGCTGCAGAGCTCTTCTAATTTGGATTGATATTTTGCAAATCTTTCCTGCTTATTCAAGGAATAAAGAGGCAGCACATTGAATTTTTTATCTGTGGCGAAATTTTTGCCTGCATCAAGAAAAATTTTGTTTTTTTCAAAAATTTCCTTTTTGGAAAAAAAATTGCTGGGTAGTAATGCCTTGGCTGCTAACCCAAAACTAACAAAGAAAGTCTTTGAAAACCAAGATACAAGGGCAATATTTACTTCATCAAGTGGTGAAGCTTGGTCTATAACTTCTTCTATATTTTTTAACTTAAAATCTGAACTATTGCTGTCCTTTTTGGCTATAACAAGACCAATTGCATGCGCTCTTCCAAGGGGAACGACTACACGACAAAAATTTTCAATTTCTTTTTCGCTTGTGTATGTTAGGAGAGTCCACCAAGGTGTAGGCAAAGCCACATCGTAATAAAACATTATTTTAGAATAGTGCCTTTATGTTATTTAAAATTGTATTAGCAACTTCTAATTTTGTTCCAGTTGCTTCGGTAGCAGGAGCATTTTTTGTAATAATTTGGACTGTGTTTGTATCTGTGGCAAACCCTGCATTTTGTGCTGTGATGTCATTTGCGACTATCATGTCAAGGTTCTTGCTTTCAAGTTTTTTCTTGGCATTTGACATTACATCGTTTGTTTCTGCTGCAAAACCGACCAAAATCTGATTTTGCTTTTTTATTTTCCCAAGCTCAGCTGCAATATCTTTGTTTTCTTTTAATTGGAGTGAAAAATCGCCTTTTGATTCTCTTTTTATCTTCTGCGTAGCAACTTGCTCGCAAGAGTAATCCCCGACAGCAGCAGCCTTTATCATAACATTATAATCATCAGCGCAAGATAAAGTTGCATCCAACATTTCTTTTGCGTTGGTAATTGATATTACACGTATGTCCGCTGGTGGAACAATATCAACAGGACCAGAAATTAACGTAACTTCCGCCCCCCTTGCACGTGCTGCTCGTGCCAAAGCATAGCCCATTTTGCCACTGCTTGGGTTTGAAATAAAACGAACTGGGTCAATATATTCATGAGTTGGTCCTGCCGTGACAACTATTTTTTTGCCACTCATATCTTTTTCAGTTAAAGCGTAATTGATGAAATCAAGCAGAACGTTTTGGGCGGGGAGTCGTCCCTTTCCCTCATAGCCACATGCTAATAGTCCGGCGTCAGGATCAACGACAGTTGCACCTCTTTGCTTTAAGGTTGCTATGTCGTTTTGTACGGTTTCTTTTGCCAGCATATTGCAATTCATGGCAGGAAAAATCAAAACAGGCTTTGTGTTGGCTACAAATGTAGATCCAAGCAATGTAGAAGCGTCACCATTGGCAACAGTATGCAGTGTGTTCGCTGTTGCAGGGCACAAAACAAATAAATCCGCCCATTCAACTAAAGAAATGTGCGGAATTTGATAACCAGTATTTGGCGCAAAAAAATCCTCCTCTCGCCATACTCTATTTTTGGTTAATGTAGCTAGGACGAGAGGACTAACAAAACTTTCTGCTGATTTTGTCAAAATAACCTTAACTTCGTGTCCAGCTTTTGTCAAAGCATGAACCAAGTCAGGCATTTTATAGGCGGCTATTCCGCCGCTGATTCCAAGAAGGATATGCTTTTTAGTGAGCATCAACACTAGCTTTCGGCGTGATTTTGTATGTCAATTTTCCGTGTGCTGCTTCGTCAACTGCACGTGAAATCAATTTTTCTTTTGCAATTCCATCTTGCATTGTGCTCTTGAGTTGAGAAAGCTGCAAAGCACGTTCTGTGACGACCATTGACAATACATACTTGTCAGAAATTCCCTGTTCCTTGTAAATGTTCTCCAAATCCATATATAACATATTAAGACCTCCTAATATTTTTTACAATTTCAATAAATTTTTCTGTTGCGTTTGTTACAGTATCATTGACAACTTGATAATCATATTTGTCAATTTGGCTCATTTCCCAACGAGCATTTTTTAATCTAAGCTCGATACTAGATGCGTCCTCCGTTCCTCTTCCACGAAGTCGTTTTTCAAGTTCTTCTTCGCTGGGGGGAGCAATGAATATAAGTTTTGCATCAGGCATCTTTTGCTTTACCATAAGTGCCCCCTGCACATCTATTTCCAAAACAACATCGAGTCCGCTATCCAAATTCTGCAAGACCTTATCACGTGGTGTGCCGTAGTAATTGCCGTGAACTTCAGCATATTCTAAAAAATTATCTTGAGCTATTCTAGCTTCAAAATCTTCTTTAGAAACAAAGTAGTAGGTAACACCGTCTTTATCTAAATTTTGTCTTGGTTTTCTCGTTGTGCAGGATATGGAATAGCAAATTCCGTCTAATTTTTCAAATACGGAGTGTAAAACGGTTCCCTTTCCTACTCCTGCTGGACCAGAAACTACCAATAAATTGCCTTGTTTTTTCATAATTGTTACTCTAGATTCTGAATTTGCTCACGAATTTTTTCAAGAGCAGCCTTTGCATCAACAGTAAGAGCTCTGATTTCCGCATCTTGGATTTTTGTTCCCATGGTATTTATTTCTCTGTTTATTTCTTGAACCATGAAATCAAGTTTTCTACCAATACTATCACTTTCTTGTTCAATTGCCACAAACTTCTTAAAGTGACTTTCTAGGCGTGTAAATTCCTCTGTAACATCCCATTTGTCAGTCAAAATTACAATTTCTTGTAAATATCTGTTAGGGTCAAGGCTAGTTCCCATTTTTTCCAGGGTTGATTCCACCCTCTGTTTCATTGTGGCAAAACTTGTATCGCGTGCGCCTTGCCATTTATCAGCAACATTTGTGATTATAGCCTTGAGCTCTGCAAGGTCAGCCATTATTTTTTCCTTGAGGTGTTGCCCCTCTACTTGTTTCATTTGATTCCATGAAGTAACGCCCTTGTCAAGCAAAGAAAGCAGAGTAGCCTGAATCTGTTCTTGTTCAAGCTCCTGCATTCCCTGTGCCTCAATAACACCAGGCAGAGAAAGCAAACGTTCAACTTCTATTTCTCTTTCTATTTTTAACTCTTTGTTTAACCCAATAAAACTTTTCACATATTGTGACAAGAGAGTCTTGTTGATACTTGCCATCTTGTATTCATCATCCAAGAGTAATTCAAAGCGAAGCAACACCTTGCCTCTGACGAAACGGCGACGCATTTCGGCAATTAAAAACGGTTCAAAAGATGAAAGTTCTCGTGGTAAACGAATATTAACTTCTTGAAATCTATGATTGACAGAGGAAATCTCGAGTGATAAAACTCCCCACGGAGTTTGTTCAAGCGTCTTAGAAAATCCTGTCATACTGGTATACATAACAAACTACCTCTAATTATTCATTAACTTTTTGGCTACTGTGACAATGCTCTCGGTGACTTCGTCTTGTGTCATATCGCTAGAATCGATAATCCATGCTCCTTGTGCAGGTTTCAAAGGCGCGACTTCCCTTGTCATATCATAATTATCACGACGAATAACATCTTTAAGAATTTCATCGAAATCGGGTGATTCTCCCTTTGCTTGTCTTTCTAAAAAACGTCTTTTTGCTCTTGTTTCTGCACTTGCTGTGAGAAATATTTTTAAGTCAGCTTCTGGGAAAACGCACGTCCCCATGTCTCTACCATCTGCCACGATACCATTTACCGCTTGACTGCGCTGCAAGTCTAACAAGTTGGCACGCACAGTTGCATTCGCCGCATATGGAGAAACAAGCTGATCCATTGCGTGGGTGCGAATTTCTTTTGTTACATCAATGTCGTTGGCAAAAACCTTGTCAATTGTCATAACAATTTTAAATTTCTTTAATGCATTGTCTAAAGCGACATCGTCATTTGGAGAGATGCCATCTTTATCGCATATGTATGCAACTGAGCGATAGATAGCACCTGTATCTAAATAGGGGACCCCTATTTTTTTTGCTACAGCACGAGCAACGGTGCTTTTGCCAGCGCCAGCCGGGCCGTCAATTGTTATAATTATTCCCTTTTGCATAATAAGTCTCCATAAGCAAAAAATAACACAAACACGGTATTATACACCAAAAGTAAATTTTTACCAAGAATTTCCATTGCAATTGCAATACAATTTCTGAAAATTTATGGTAAAATGTCACCGTTAATGGAGGAAAAATTACTATGAATAAATTTTTAAGCCTAGCACGAAATGAAATTAGGGAGCTAGAGGCATATATTCCTGCAAAAAGGGAAGCAGAAATTATTGTAAATGCAAATGAAAATAATTGGGGTGCCCCAAGGGAAGTTTACGAGGAAATTTGTCGTGCTGCTGCAAACGCAAAACGATACCCAGACAGCACAAACACAAGATTGCGCAAATTATTAGCCGATCGTTTTGGTCTTTCTGCTGACAATTTTGTCATTTCAAATGGACTTGATGGGTTTTTCACAATGTTTTGTCGCGCGTTTTTATCTGCTGGTGATGATATACTCGTGAGCGATTGCACATTCAGCGTGTATGCAAATAATGCAAAAATTTCTGGTGCATCTGTCACAACTGTGCCACTCAGAGAAGATTTTTCACAAAATTTGAACGATTATTATGCTAGAATAAAACCAAACACAAAGGCAATTTTTTACTGCAATCCAAATAACCCGACAGGTCTTTCTGTCCCTCTTAGCGAGATAGAAAAATTTTTAGAAAAGCTTCCTAAAAATATATTGTTTATATTAGATGAAGCATATATTGAGTTTTCAGATGTTGGACTCCTTGAAAGCTACAAGTTGCTGGAAAAATTTGACAATCTGATTATATGCCGCACCTGTTCAAAAATTTGTGCATTGGCTGGTTTGCGTATCGGTTACTCTGCAATGCACAAGGAATTAGCACAGATAATTTCTCTTGTCCGAGAAACATATTGTGTTTCGGAGGTGGCGGAAGCAGCAGCCTGTGTGTCTTTTTCTATGGAAAAACTTATTGATACAGTTAGATGTCAAGTAAAATCTGGACGAGAACTGTTAGAAAAAACTTTAAAGTCAAAAGGTATACGCTTTCTTTCGTCCTGTGCAAATTTTGTTTTTATCCTGCCCACCAAAGAGGAAAATGAAAAATTACAAAAAATTTTTGAAGACAATGGTATTGCTGTTCGCTTTTGGAATTTCCGTGGACAAGAGACAATTCGAGTTACCATAGGGACAGAAGAAGAAATGAAAAAAATAGTGAATGCTATACAAAATGCATAATAAAAATGGATGCCTTATGGCATCCATTTTTATTATTGAATTCCGTAGTGCTTTAGCATCTCGTCATATTTTTTTTCAACAGCTTTTTCAGTGTCATTAGATTTAGGAATTTTTATAGGTTTTATTTTGTTGGTGGGCAATTCCTTATGTGATTCTTTTTTAGACTGCTCAACATCGTAATAATCAAGAGCAGAAGGAGCTTGTTCAGGTTCTTGTTCAGTCGGAGCATCATCAGATAATGTTTTGACATCTTCAACATGGTCTGTTTCGTATAAAGACGAGTCACGTGGCACATGGTGTTTGTCTTTTGAAGATAGCAAAAGGCGTGGAGCATTTCTGTCTGCCGTTGCTTCTGCTTTACTGCCACCATGTATAGGACAGTGGCTAGTTGGTATTGCATCGGTCGGTAAAAAGATGTTTTCTGCTTTACACCCTGGTGCAGCTAAAAATCCAGTTGCTTGGCACACCTTGACCTGTGCTACAGAAGCGGAATTATCCATAGGGAAATTACTGCGGTATTTGTTGATGGAAACAGCATATTGCACAAATTCTTTCCAGACTGGCAGAGCTACATTTGCTCCCGTTCTTCCTGCTCCCAGGCTTTTGTGATTGTCATTTCCCAAATACACACAGACAACAAGTCCGGGAATACCACCAATAAACCAAGCATCTGAACTCTTGTTTGTGGTTCCAGTTTTACCAAAAGTTTCATGCCCGGCAATGCTTGCACGAGAGCCAGTGCCACGGTTTATTACTTGTTTTAATATGGAACGAATTTGTATGGCAGTTGATGCAGAAATCACGTTGCTCAAATTTTGCCCATTTTTTTCTATAGTTTGATCCTTGTTGTTTTTTATTTCTCTTATTGCATAGGGTTCAGCACGGACGCCATTGGTAGCAAAAACAGAGTATGCCACTGCCATTTCTAATGGTGTAACAGAAGCACTACCGAGAGCTAAAGACAAATCTCTTGGCAAATATTCAGATGTGATTCCAAGCTGACGGCAAAGGTCTATAATGTTACCGACACCGGTAATCTGCGCCATGCGCACCGCAGTAGTATTTAATGACTTGGCAACCGCCGTTGTCATTGTAATTTCACCCATAAATTTGTTTTTTTCATAGTTGTTAGGTGACCAACCATTGCCAAAGGTTATAGGTGCATCTAGTAAATGGTCAATAGCTCTATATCCTTTATCAATTGCGGCAGCATAGACAAAAGGCTTAAAAGCAGAGCCTGGTTCACGTAGTGCTTGCGTGACACGGTTAAATTTCGTTTCGTTAAAATCTCGTCCACCAACCATAGCAATAATTTCACCAGTGGCAGGCTCAATGGCTATAAGAGCACCTTGATATTTTTGGCGTTGCATGATTTCTTCAGCTTTTTTTTGCAGACGTTTATCCATTGTGGTGTATATCTTTAAGCCACCTTTGTAAACCATGTCGCCTCCGAAGTTTGGCAAAAGGTGCTTAAAGAGTATATGTGAAACAAAATATGCTGCATTGTGCATGTGCAGTGAATTTTCTTTTCTTCTTGGTGCAAGCTGTGGAATTCTGCCGACATATTTGTCGTAATCTGCTTTTGTTATGTAGTTCATTTCTTTCATACGAGAAAGGACATATCTGCTACGCATAAGACATTCTTTAGGGTGTTTATAGGGGGAGTAGCGCTCTGGTGCTGCTATTAGTCCCGCTATTGTTGCCGCCTCAAGAATATCTAAATCAGCAGGAGCCTTGCCAAAATATTGTCTTGCTGCAACGTCAATTCCGTATGCACCGTGACCAAGATAAATTGTGTTGAGATACATTTCCAAAATTTGATTTTTGGTGTATGTTTTTTCCAGTCTAGCAGCAATTATTAGTTCCTTTACTTTTCTTGTAATTGACTTTTCGTGACTGAGGAACATATTTTTAGCTACCTGTTGGGTGATTGTGGAACCGCCCTGCTTTCTTTTGCTTCGTGCTAGGTCAACAACAAGAGCACGCACAACGGCAAGCGGTCTAACTCCTTTATGCTGGTAAAATTCACCATCTTCTGCTGCAATAACAGCTTTCGTCATCCAATGGGAAATATCCTCTAGGTTTACCCAATTTCTATTTTCTTTAAAAAGCTGTGTAACTAGCTCACCATTTCTATCAAAAATTTGAGATGCCAACGTTGGTTTTGATGATGCTATTTCAGCCATTGTGGGGATATGCCCTTCTGCACCGTGCAAAAGGAATAGACTAAAAATGGCAGAGACAGCACCAATCATTAGAATAATGGTTAAAATTGAAGAAAGAAAAGATGACTTTTTCTTTTCTTGCTCTAGAAAAGCTCTTCTTTGTGATGGTATTTCTCGTCTGTTTAACATTTTTTACTACCTCATTTTATTGATTTAAAAATGTGAGATATTTTTTTATGTGCTGCAAATGTGTGTGGAAAAGACAAGATGACGTATTATACCACATTAATAATTTTTTTGAGGAAGTCTTGAAATAATATTTTTTGCAAGCTTCTTGGAATAAAAAGTAGCGTTTGGTATAAATTTGTGCTACAATACAACCTCGTTGTTTACTAATACTATTTGCTTACAATTAGGAGGGGAAGATGGGATATAAGGTTGGTCGTGTTTTATACACGGAAGAGCAATTAAAGGCAAGAGTTGAAGGACTTGGTGCACAAATACGCCAAGATTACCACGGTCAAACAATTATTTTAGTCTGTGTCTTGACAGGAGCTGTTACTTTTTTTACAGATCTTGCTAGAGCAATAGGTCCCGATGTCGATGTAAGATTCGATTTTCTCTCCATATCTTCTTACGGTTCTTCCATTGTGACTACAGGCACAGTTAGGATACAAAAGGATCTTTCAAAAGATATTAGAGATATGAATGTTATAGTAGTTGAAGATATTATTGATAGCGGACTTTCTTTGTCATATATTAAAGAATTACTTTTATCACGCCAACCAAAATCGCTTGAATTCTGTGTTATGTTTGATAAAAAAGAACGCAGGCAAAAGGATATTTACGTTAAATATGTAGGCTACAACGTGCCCGATGAATTTATTATAGGCTATGGAATAGACGTGGCCTCTAAATATCGTCAATTAAAAGACCTTTGCGTAGCGGTAGCGGAGGATTAGGAGGTTATTACGTGAAGAAAAAACGTCAGAAAAACATAAAAAATAACAAAAATATTGGTTTGTTTATTATATTGATGGTGCTAGTTATTAGCATTGTTAATATCTTCCTAGATCCAAGCGCAATGAAAGATGGCGATGTTCCTGTTTTGTCATACAGCAATTTTATAACAGAGATGAATAACGGCAAGTTAGCCAAGGTTGTCATAAATCGTGAGAGCATAGAAGCAAGTCGCAAAGATGGAACAAAGTTTACAACTTACATATTGGATGCGGGGATATTGCCGAGTGTGATAGCAAAAGCAGGTGTTGATGTAACAGTTGAACCGCCAGAAAAAAAACATTGGTTTGTGTCAATGTTAGTTACGATTTTTCCCTCGTTGCTCTTTATAGGTTTTTTAATTTTGTTCACAATGAAGGTTCAGGGTAGGGCATTTGACTTTGGTAAGAGTAAATCAAAGTCATTTGAGGATAATCGTGAGCCAGTAACATTTGATGATGTAGCTGGTTGCGATGAGGCTAAAGAAGAGCTTGTTGAGATTGTTGACTTTCTTAAAGAGCCGAAAAAATACACTAAACTCGGGGCAAGAATTCCTCGTGGTGTGCTTTTGCTTGGAGCTCCTGGAACTGGAAAAACTCTTTTAGCTCGTGCTATTGCAGGGCAAGCTGGAGTGCCTTTTTATAGTGTTTCGGGTTCTGGTTTCGTTGAAATGTTTGTCGGTGTTGGTGCTTCTAGGGTTAGAGATCTTTTTGAACACGCAAGACAAACTAGTCCTTGTATAATTTTTGTTGATGAAATTGATGCAGTTGGACGTCATCGTGGTGCAGGATTGGGCGGTGGACACGATGAAAGAGAGCAAACACTAAATCAGCTTTTGGTTGAAATGGATGGGTTTGCAAGTGATGAAGAAATTATTATCATTGCAGCAACTAACAGACCAGATATTTTGGATCCTGCTTTGCTTCGCCCTGGCCGTTTTGACCGTCAGGTTGTAGTGGACGAGCCAGATGTCAATGGCAGAGAAGCTATTCTCAAGGTTCACACTAGAAATAAAAAACTTGCTCCTGATGTTAAGCTAGATGTATTAGCAAAGCGCACTCCTGGCTTTGTTGGTGCAGATCTTGCGAACCTCGTTAATGAAGCGGCACTTTTATCTGCCAGACACAATAAAGATTGTCTCAATATGCCAGAATTTGAGGAAGCAATTGATAGAGTTATAGCTGGTCCAGAGCGTCACACTAGGTTGATCAGTGAGGAAGAGCGAACAATAATCGCATACCATGAAGCTGGTCATGCACTAGTTGCAGCAAATCTAAAAACAGCTGATCCTGTGCATAAAATTTCCATTGTTCCACGTGGACATGCAGCTTTAGGGCTTACTTGGCAACTACCAAAAGAAGACAGATTTTTGAAATCTAAACAAAAATTGCTTGATGAAATCACTGTGTTATTTGGTGGCAGGGTTGCAGAGATGCTTACCATTGATTCTGTTACAACAGGCGCTGCTAATGATTTGGAAAGAGCAACAAAGTTGGCACGAAATATGGTTACACAGTGGGGGATGAGTGATGGGCTTGGCTTGGTGACACTTGGCAAGCAACGTCAAGAAGTTTTTCTTGGTCATGATATAATAGAGGATACAAACTATAGTGGAGAGACAGCAAAGCTTGTAGATAAAGAAATTAAAGGAATTATAGATGGCTCAATGCAACAAGCTAAGCAGATTTTGACGGAACACAGAGCTCAACTTGATAAGATTAAAGATTTATTGTTAGAAAAAGAAATTTTAGAGGGTAACGAGTTAAACGAATTACTTGGTTATCCTGTCGAGAAGGTAGCTTCAACTGCTGAAAACGAAGTTAACGCAAATGATGCCTCTGAAGCATCACAGGCATAAAAAATACAAAAAGTAGAGGAGAAATAGTTATGGAAATTTACAGAGAAACAAATGATTCAACACTTTGTCTTACTTTAAGTGGCAGACTTGACACATACACAGCTTCGCAATTAGAAACTGAAATAAAGAATTCAATAGACGGAATAACTAGGTTAGAGCTGGATTTTGCAGAGGTGGATTATGTTTCTTCTGCTGGCTTAAGGGTTCTTTTAGCCACACAAAAAACAATGCAAAAACAGGGAGAGCTTGTTTTAAAAAATGTCACTGATGCTGTAATGGAAGTTCTTGAAATAACAGGATTTGTTGATATCTTAACAATTATCTAACAACGAAGTAAATCAAATGATGAATATTAAAAAACTACGAAACAAAGACCTTAGCATATCTCGCGCGTTTGCACTGAAACTTGCAAGTGTTGTGGGAATTGTCTTTGTTTTCGTAGTTTTTTCTATGCTCATAATAAAAAATAAAATATATAATGACTATGTTGGACGTATACTTTTTTCTCAAGCAGAGGATGTTCGTAATCAACTTATAAAATTGACGGATTTGGATTCTTTGCAATATGCAAAGATAGTTGCCTATATGTGGGAAAATACAGGTGATAAGGCGAGTATAAATAAGTGGTGGAAGCTTGCAAATTTACTTGGAATCAGAGAAGTAGATGTAGTTTCTCCCAAGGGGATTATTACGAAATCCAGTGTCATAGGACGAGTTGGTCTAGATATATCAAAAGATAAAAAGATAGGTGAATTTATGCCACTGCTTCATTCTCGTATTGCGTATGAAGGATATATTGAACCAATAGATAATGATTTTGTGTCTCAAAAGATACCTTATCGTTATACAGGTGTGCACCTTACCAAGGGTGGTTTTTTGCGACTAGGCACAGATATGAGCACTTTAGTAAATATCATAGATGCTCATGCAGCAAAATTTCTTAATGACTATCATATTGGTCATGCTGGTTTTGTCCTTGTTCTTACACCAAGAAATCAAATTTCGAATATTCCAAAAGATATCTTAACCTATATTGATGCAAATGATTTGCAAAACAACTTCAATTTTAAGGCTACTGGTATATCTACAGGAAGAATGAAGGGCAAAGATTATTTATATGTTACTTCAAATTTCTATGGGTATTCAATAATTGCATTTTTGCCAAAGGAAGAGGCAAGCAAGCCTACAAATATATTTCTTTATAGTTTTGTTATACTATTCAGCGTGGCTTTTATTATATTGTTTTGGGAAACTAATAAATTAATAGACAAAACTGTCTTAAAAAATATCTATAATATAAATTCCGCCTTATCTCGTATCGCGCAAGGCAAGCTTGATACAAATATAGATGTCAGTGATAGCCCAGAATTTAGGGAATTACGCGATGGTATCAATCATACAGTCAAAGCGCTAAAAGAGAATATGGAAGAGAGACAAAAGGCCGTTATGTTGGAGCTAGAAATAGCCAAAAATATACAATTCTCTAGCCTACCACAAAGCACCGCTATCTTTAATAATTCGGATTATTTTGAAATATATGCGCAGATGGATACTGCAAAGGAGGTTGGCGGTGATTTCTATGATTTTTACAGTATCGCTGATAATAAAGTAGTATTCCTTGTAGCAGATGTTTCTGGTAAGGGTGTGTATGCTGCAATGTTTATGATGAGGGCAAAGACGCTCTTAAAATCAATTGCAGAAACCAATTATAATGATCCAGCGAGTATGCTATACAAAGCCAATGAGATACTTTGTGAAGATAACGATGTGGAAATGTTTTTAACTTGCTGGTTGGGAGTTCTTAACCAAGACACTGGTGAAATTATCTATGCTAACGCGGGGCATAACTATCCTATTCTTATAAAAAATGACTCAGTAGAATTTTTGACAAACAAACCGCATTTTCTTCTTGCCGGAATGAAAAATGTCAAATATGTAAATCATACGGTGTATCTGTCACCAGGAGACAAAATTTTGCTTTATACTGACGGTGTTAATGAGGCACTCAATGATTATGCTCAATTCTATGGCAATGAGAGATTACTATCAGCTGTTACAGATGCAAAAGATTATAGTGCAACACATCTGTGTCAAAGTGTGAGACAGTCTGTCAAAAACTTTGTGAATGGTGCGGAGCAGGCAGATGATGTGACGCTTCTTTGCTTGGTTGCACGAAAAAAATATGTTTTAAATTTCAAACCTGATATTGAGAGTATCCCTCTGGTATTAGACTACTTAGAGGGCAAGTTGTCTGAGCTTGGAATAAACAGGAAAGTTATTTCACATGTGTGCATTGCAGCTGACGAAATTTCTGCAAATATAGCACAATATAGTGGAGCTGATTGTGCTTCGCTAGAAATTTATAAACATGACAAGTCTTTAGTAATATATTTTAAAAGTAATGGTGTACTCTTTAATCCTCTTAGAAATGAGGATCCAGATATAACCTTGCCAGCACACGCGAGAGACCTGGGAGGACTAGGTATCTTGATTGTAAAAAAACTTATTGATAGTGTAAGTTATGAAAGTAAGTTAGAACAAAATATCCTTCGTATGGAAATAAAACTTGATGATTGTTAAAAAAAACACTACACAAAATAAAAAAATGTGTTATAATACCCAGCTGTTTGTAGATTATATATTATTATTTTATGGAAATGGAGCAAGTTTGCCATGTTAATATTTCTAAGTATTGTTCATGTAATAGTTGCCATATCGCTAATTGTAGTGATTATGATGCAGAAGAGAAATGAAGGTGGCTTCACTGGAAGTTTCGGTGGTGCATTTGAGAGTTCAAACGCATGGAAGAGAATGGATGGTTTATCAAAATTAACCGCTATTCTCACAGCTGTGTTTCTTATTCTTTCATTACTCCAAGCAATAATTAGATAGAATAAATTCTCGCACGTCATAAAACTTATGTCACGGGTGATCTCCCACAAGGTTGCTTGTGTAGTTTCTTGATGAGCATTTTGTTTTGTTACGGGAACAGAATGTGAAAAGTTGATGTAATGCGAAATTTGTTATAAAACAGAATTTTATTTTTATAATTAGATAGGAGGCATTAAAATGATAGGTACAAAGTCCTACATTGCACATGCAGAGCAACAGGCTCGTAAATGGTATCTCATAGATGCCGAAGGAAAGTCACTTGGAAGACTTGCTGTTGTTGCAGCAAGAATTCTTTCTGGAAAACATAAGCCAACTTACACACCACACGTTGATACTGGTGATTTTGTTGTCATAGTGAATGCATCAAAACTTGCAATTACACCAAAGAAGCTTATTCAGTCCACTGTTATTCACCACACAGGTTATCCAGGTGGTTTGAAGACTGAATCTTACAAAGAAGTTATGGATAAAAATCCAGCAAAACTTGTGGAGAGAGTTATTCGTGGTATGCTCCCAAAAACAAAATTGGGAAGAGCTATGTACACAAAACTCAAAGTTTATTCTGGTGCGGAGCATCCACATGCAGCACAGAATCCAGAGAAATTAGACTAATTTGAGGTGAGATATTATGGCAGATAAATATTTATGGGGCACAGGTAGAAGAAAGAATGCTATCGCAAGAGTCCGTATTTGTGCTGGTTCTGGCAAGTTTCTCGTCAATGATCGTGAAGTAAAAGAGTATTTTTCACGTAACTGTTGGGCTGATTTAGCAGTAGCACCTTTAGCAGAGGCAAATCTTGTTGGTAAGCTTGATGTGTTTGTTAATGCTCATGGTGGTGGTCTTACGGGGCAGTCCGGAGCAATTTGCTTGGGACTTGCAAGAGCAATTTTAAAGTTTGACCAAAAATCAAGACCCGCACTCAAGAAAGCTGGCTATCTTACACGTGACTCACGTATGGTTGAGCGTAAAAAAGTTGGTTTACGCAAAGCACGTGCAGACAAGCAGTTCTCAAAGCGTTAATTATTGCAATATAAAAAAGACGAAGCATGTGTGCTTCGTCTTTTTTTATGCTCATAATTTGTATGTGTGGTCTAAGGGACCAGAACCGTGTCCTAGGTCTAAACCTGCTTGTAAGGCACCTGTTAGGTAAGCTTTTGCATTTTTTATGCTATCGTGTAATGGCATTCCTTTTGCTAAATTTGCAACAATAGCACTGGAAAGCGTGCAACCAGTTCCATGTGTATTTTTGTTATCAATGCGTGGCTCATTATACCAAGTTGCGAGTCCCTCGTGATATAAAATGTCATTGGCGTCATTAATACTGTGTCCACCTTTTAGCAATACAGCAACTTTGTATTTTTCAGACAACTCTTTTGCTGCGTCCTCCATGTCACCTTTTGTAGCAATTTTTGTTTTGGCTAAAGCTTCTGCTTCTGGAATATTTGGTGTAATCAAGGTTGCTATTGGAATAAGGCAAGATGCTAGTGCGGCACTTGCATCCTCACTAATTAGCTTACAACCGCTTGTCGATACCATTACTGGGTCAAGGACTATATTTTTTGCGTTATACAATGCAAGTTTTTGGGCAATGATTTTTATAATATCACTATTGCTTACCATACCAATCTTTACTGCATCTGGAAAAATATCTGTAAAAACTGCATCAAGTTGCTTTCCTACGAATGCTGGATTTGCATCTTCAATTGCGAATACACCTGTGGTGTTTTGAGCAGTCAAGGACGTAATTACACTTTCTCCATATACCTTGTGGCATGCAAAAGTTTTGAGATCAGCTTGAATTCCAGCGCCTCCGCTACAATCAGAGCCAGCTATTGTAAGAGCTACATTCATTGAAAATTTGTCTCCTTTAAAATTTGCAGTATCTTTTTACATTCGTGTTGAATATCAGTTGCCCCATATATTGCCGATACAAGTGCAACACCGGCTATTCCTGTATGCTTTAATAAGTTGATATTGTCAAGATTGATGCCACCAATTGCAACGACAGGGATTTTTACAGCATTACAAATTTGTTTTAATGTTTCTAGTGAAACGGATTTTGCGTCAACTTTGGTTTTCGTTGGGAAAATTGTTCCGACTCCAAGATAATCTGCCCCATCTTTTTCTGCCTGACGTGCTTGTTCAACCGTTTGTGCTGAGACACCTAAAATGATATGGTGTGGTAACAGTGTCTTAATAGTTTTTACATTGCCGTCATCTTGTCCAATATGGAGTGCGTCGGCTTTTACCTCAAGAGCTACTTCAAGGCTGTCATTTATGACGAGGGGCACGGAGTATTTTTGGCAAAGTTTTTTTGTTTCTTTTGCGATTGCTATATAAGCATCTTTTGTAATATTTTTTTCTCTGAGTTGCAAGAGAGTGACGCCATTTGCCAAAGATGTTTCAATGTTATTAAAGAAATTGTTATCTTTTTCCCAAGTGTGGTCTGTTACAGCATAAAAAAGAAGCCTTTTTTGTAAATCTAGCATTTTGTATCTTCCTATAAGAATAAAAAATATTGCTGACCTTGCCAGCGATATTTTTTATGAAATCTGTTTTGCAACAACTAGGATTGCTAGGCAAAGAGCACCAGCACTTTTAAGTGCTTTTGCCGCAGCACGAACAGTGCTTCCAGTCGTATAAACATCATCTAACAAAATAATTCTTTTGCCCGAAACATTTTTTACATCAAAACAATCGCTTGTAAGGTCTTCACGTTCTGCACCGGTTTTCCCTAACTGGTGTTGGACTGCCCACTTCCATTCAATGCAATCAGAAATAACAGGAATGTCAAGTCTATTTGCAATGCCTAGTGCAATTTCCTCTGTGTGAGAAAAAGTGCGTTTTGTGCCTTTATGATTAGGAATTGGAACAATAAAATCAGGATCGAGAGCAGTAATATCGTCTTTAAATTTATGTGCAATAAAATTACCCAACAGTTTTCCTAGAGGTTTGTAGTTATAAAACTTCAATTTAATTATCAGTTTACGAATATTGTCATTGTAAGAAGAAAGTGCGTAGAGTGGAATAAAATTTTTACAAACTGTGTCTTTTGTGTGAGGAAAACCACAATGAATGCATATGGTAGGAATAGGTGTTATAGAGCTTGCAACACATTTTTTACAACCGTAAGTGGCTGGTTTATGACAAACTGGACAACTAAAAGGAAAAATAATGTGTTGCAAGAGATAAAACCAATTTTTTAAGAAAACTTTTGGTGATTTATCCATTAAAGTAGGTTTTTCAACTCATTTATTTTGTCAGTTTTCTCCCAAGCTGGGAGTGGGGATAAATCAGTCCTTCCGAAATGACCATAAGCCGCAAGGCGTTTGTATTGTGGTTTTCTAAGTTCTAGGTTGTTTATGATTGCTGCTGGGCGGAAATCAAAAACTTGGCTTACCATTTTGGTTAATTTCTCATCAGAAACTTTTCCTGTTCCCTTTGTGTCTATCATCAAAGAAACTGGTCTAGCTACCCCTATCGCATAGGCAACCTGCAACATACAGGAATCTGCTAACCCAGCTGCAACTACATTTTTAGCAGCGTAACGTGCCATGTAAGCGGCACTGCGGTCAACCTTTGTGGGGTCTTTTCCCGAAAATGCACCACCACCGTGTGGCACGCTGCCCCCGTAAGTATCCACAATAATCTTTCTTCCTGTTAATCCGCAGTCAGCAGCAGGCCCACCTAGCACAAAACGCCCTGTTGGATTAACTAAAATTTTTATTTTGTCATCGTTAAATTTCTCAGGGATGACTGGGGCAATAACAAACTCTTTAAGGTCACGCTCTATTTGTTCAATTGTCACAGCAGGATGGTGTTGTGTGCTGATAACTATTGTATCCAGCCTTACTGGCTTTCCATCTTCATACTCTACAGTAACTTGGCTTTTACCGTCTGGTCTTAAGTAGGGAAGAGTATTTTCTTTTCTTACCTTAGCAAGTTGTCTAGTTAATTTATGGGCGAGGGTTATTGGAAGTGGCATAAGCTCCTCTGTCTCGTTTGTAGCGTAACCAAACATCAGTCCTTGGTCACCAGCACCGATTTTGTCAATTTCATCACTTGACATATTTCTTGCTTCAATAGCAGTTGTTACGCCTTGTGAAATATCTGGTGATTGTTCGTCTATTGAAGTTAAGACTGAACAGGTCGTAGCATCAAAGCCGTATTTTGCACGTGTGTAACCAACTTCCTTGGCAGTTTGCCTTGCAATTTTTGGAATGTCAACATAGCAGCTTGTAGTAATTTCGCCAGCGATTGTGATTAAACCGGTTGTTACAAGCGTTTCAGCTGCCACACGGCCCATTGGGTCTTTCTCTAAAATTGCATCTAATATTGCGTCGGATATTTGATCCGCGAGTTTGTCAGGATGCCCTTCTGTCACCGATTCAGATGAAAAAAGGAATCGTTCTTTGCTCATATCAAACACCTCTTTTAATTAAATTTATATTGTTGCCTATTTACATAGGGTTAAATTCGGTTTTTGTTAAGCTGATAAAGTCTGCTATTGTCATACTGCCTTTATCGCCTTCGCTCCTATGACGCAAAGCAACTGTGCCTGTTTCTGCTTCCTTTGCTCCAATTACAAGCATGTATGGAACCTTTTCCAGCTGTGCATCACGGATTTTTTTGCCGAGTTTTTCATCTCTTGTGTCAATTTCTGTGCGGATTCCAGCTTTTTTCAATTCGGCGACCACATTGAATGCGTAGTCATTGAATGCTTCACTGACTGGCAAAATTTTTGCCTGCACAGGTGAGAGCCAGTAAGGAAAAGCACCAGCATAATTTTCAATAAGAATTCCCATAAATCTTTCAATGCTACCCATAATAGTTCTGTGCAACATAACGGGGCGGTGTTCTGCACCATCAGAGCCGATGTAAGATATATCAAATTTTTCTGGCATCTGGAAGTCAAGCTGAATTGTTCCACACTGCCAAGTTCTGCCTATGCAGTCTTCAAGGTGGAAGTCAATTTTTGGACCATAAAAAGCTCCATCGCCAGGATTTAATTTATAAGGTGTGTTTGTTTCTTCAAGTGCCTCGCGAAGGCATCTTTCTGCCAACTCCCAAAGCTCTGGGTCGCCCATTGAATCTTCTGGGCGAGTGGAAAGCTCCACAAAATATTTAAAGTTAAACACTTTTGTGTAGACATAATTTTCAAGATCCATAATGGCCTTGATTTCGTCTTTAATCTGTTCTTTTGTGCAGAAAATGTGTGCATCATCTTGTGTGAAAGCACGAACCCTCATAAGACCATGCAGAGCTCCGCTTCTTTCGTGGCGGTGGACAAAGCCAAGCTCTCCCATACGAATTGGGAGCTCTTTGTAGCTATGTTTATCACTCTTATAGATTAGTATTCCGCCGGGGCAGTTCATTGGCTTAATTGCAAATGGGGCTTCATCAATGGTTGTGAAATACATATTGTCTTTATAGTGATCCCAGTGTCCGGACTGTAACCAAAGGGAGCGATCCAATATCATTGGAGTTTTTACTTCAACATATCCACGGCGAGCGTGTTCATTTCTCCAGAATTGCTGGAGTGAATTCATAATCACCATTCCCTTTGGGTGGAAGAATGGAAAACCTGGTCCCTCGTTATGGATTGTGAAAAGATTTAATTCTTTGCCAAGTTTTCTGTGATCGCGTGCTTTGGCTTCTTCCAATTTTCTCAAGTGGTCTTTTAATTCTGCTTCAGAAGCAAAAACTGTGCCGTAAATCCTTGTCAACATTTCATTATGTTCGTCGCCGTGCCAATAGGCACCAGCGAGTGACAGTAGCTTGAAGAATTTTATCCTGCCTGTGTCAAAAACGTGTGGACCACGACAAAGGTCACAGAAATCACCCTGTGAGTAAATTGAAACAGTTTCAGCTTCAATATTTTCAATGAGGTCTGTCTTTAAATCCTCGCCTTTGTCGCCAAACATTTTTAATGCTTCTGCCTTGGAAATCGCGGAACGAGTGAGCGGAATTTTTGCTTCGCTCAAGCGTCTCATTTCCTTTTCAATTTCTGTTAGGTCATCTTCAGAGATGCTTTTTGGGAAACGGATGTCATAGTAGAAACCATCTTTTATAGCTGGACCAATTCCGAATTTTGCTTCAGGATAAAGGTGTAACACAGCCTGTGCCATGAGGTGAGCAGTAGAGTGGCGGAGTAGTGTAAGCCCTTCCTCTGTGTCACCCAAAATCTGTGAAAAATCAGTATCTTCCGTAAATTGTTTGTCGCAATTTACAATTTCACCATTGACGGAAAGTGCTAAAGCTTTTTTCAAATGCCAAATGTTTGCCAATTCTCTTGGCGTAGTTTTTTCAGCTTCATAAACCTTTTCACCATTTAATGTAAATTTTGCCATTTATAAATCACTCCCTGAATTTGATGCGTATGCTAAACTTTTAACTCGCAGATTATACAACAAATCTTAAAACTTGTTAACCAGTTGCAGAGAATTATGATTCGATGTGAAAGAAAATTTTAATAAATAATTGTAAAATTCTCATTTTTTTTGTCAATTTTACTAAGTTTTTGTATTGCAATTAGCAGTTTTTTGCTTTTGCCTATGTAACATTCTTGTTACATTTAGCAGGTTGACTTGTTTTGTGCAGGGAAATCAATTTTTCAAGGATGTAGCCATAAGCGCGTGCTTTCGCACGCTAACATATGCGAAATGGCAAAGCCATTTC
>CALELF010000073.1 GCA_937902895.1 uncultured Synergistaceae bacterium
ACAATTCTCTTCCTTGTAACAGATGTCAATCCCCTAAAAAAACGTGAAGAACCAATTAAAAAATAAAGAGAGTAGATTAGAAATTTCTAGTCTACTCTCTTTTTAATATTTAACGAAATTTTATGACAAAACCTTTACGATCAATTTCCGCACCATTTCAAGAGGAATGATGAGTGCTGCCAAGGTAAAACAAATTATCCAGCTCTTGGGAGTGAGACATTCTACCGCAAGCATTGCGCCACCGAATGTTACAAAGGCAAATTGCAAAATGAATATGAGCAACATAATTGCGGTAAAGGTTTTATTTTGCCACAAGTGCTCAAATGGATTTAAGCTCTCAGTCGTAGCGTTAAAACCATTGAAGGTGATGGACATCATGAAGGTGGCAAAAAGAGCTGTCCGTAGATAAACTATATCCACATTGCCAAAAAGTGATCTTATGCTAGGCAGAAAAATTATGGCAAGGCAAACTATTGTTATGTAAAGTGCACCGAACATAATTTGTGAAAACATTTTTGCTGTGATTAGTCCTTCGTTTCTTGGAATAGGGGCATGCTTCATTGTAGCTTTATCTGGTTTTTCACTGCCGAACGCAATAGCAGCCAAGGTGTCCATTGCCATATTGATAAGAAGAAGCTGCACGACGGTTAGCACAACATTTTGACCTAAAATTGGTGCCAGAAAACAAATCAAGACAGCTGCAACATTAACGGTAAGCTGAAAAATCAGAAATTTCCTAATGCTTAAAAACATTGTTCTGCCATATAAAATTGCCCGTGCTATGGAAGTGAATTTATCATCAAGTATTGTGATGTCTCCCGCTTCCTTTGCAACCTTTGTTCCGCTTCCCATAGCAAAGCCTACGTCCGCTTTCTTCAAAGCAGGTGCATCATTCACTCCGTCACCCGTCATGCCGACAACATAATTTAATTCCTGTGCAAGGCGAACGAGACGGCTTTTGTCTGTTGGCAGGGCACGAGCAACTACACGAAGTTGTGGAATAATGTTTTTCAATTCATTGTCGGTAAGCTCTGAAAGCTCGGCGGATGTCATTGCAATTTCATTATTACCAGTGAAAAGCCCTGCGTCTTTGGCAATCGCTACTGCCGTTTGCTTTCTGTCCCCTGTCACCATAACGACCTGAATGCCAGCAGCCTTGACTTCTTTTATTGCCTCTATTACCTCTTGACGGACATCGTCACGAATACTTATTATGCAAAGCAGAATTTGCATTCCCTTTATGCGTTTGGCGACACCTATCAACCTCATTGATGAGGCGGATTGTGCGTCAAGGTAGGCAAAAAGTTTTTCTCTGTCGCATAATTCTTTCACAGTGCCGTCACTTGACAAATAGTGGGTTGAAGCTTCAAGCACCCTTTCGCCAGCACCCTTAATATATTCAATTTTTTCTCCGTTTGCGTTGATTTCTAAAAGAGAATATTTTTTTGCGGAATCAAATGGCTCAAAGTTTGTAATGCAGGATTTGTCTAATTTGTCGGTTACATTTTCTTTTACAAGGTAAGCCATAAGCGCCCTGTCTGTTGGGTTACCGCCAAGAATTTTTTCTCCGTTGACCTTTGCACTGTTATTCAAGCCAAGAGCAATAAGCAGGTCATCTTGAAAATTTCCTGATACTTCATTCAAATTCTTGAAGTGCGATAAATTTCCTGTTACAAAAGAAACTACGGTCAATTTGCCTTCGGTTATTGTGCCGGTTTTATCGCTAAAAAGAAGGCTTAGGCTTCCTGCTGTTTCAATTCCGTTGATTTTATGCACAAGGACATTATTGCGTGCCATTTTCAAACTTTGAAAAGACAAAAGAAGCGAGGTAAGCATGGGAAGACCTTCTGGCACAGCACAAACAATAATGGTTACAGCTACGGTAACGGCATTAAGCACCACACGTAGCCAAGAGAAAAAATCATGCTCTACACTGCCACAGAAAAAAGTCCGCCCTAAAATCGCACAAATAATAGTAACTGCTCCGACATAGCCAAAGGTGGAAATTTGCTTTGCCAACTTTGCAAGCTTTACTTGCAAGGGAGTGGCTCTGGTAACTTCTTGCACTTCAAGAGCAAGGCGACCAAACAAAGTTTTATCCCCGATAACTTTAATTTTGATGTAGCCTTCGCCACCAGATACAACAGTTCCACGGTAAACATAATGCTTGTTTAAAAGGTCATGGGTGTCGTAGCTCTCGTTGTTATCACAGGGGAATTTTTCTGCTTCGTCTGTTTCACCGTTCAAGACAGCTTGATCAAGCAAAAGATGTCCCAAAATTATCTCGCCGTCTGCCGGCAACTTGTCTCCTGCCTGAACATAAACAATATCTCCAGTAACAATTTCTGTAATAGAAATTTCTTGCAATATGCCCTCACGCAAGACTTTCGTCTTTTCTCTTGCAAGCTCGTCTGCCTTTAAGGCACTGGCAGTTCCTTCCTGCTTGTATTCGCTGAGAGCAGAAACTGTGTTTGCAATCATAATAGCAAGAAAAACGCCAAAGCTTTCATACCACTCAGACCTGCCAAGGAAGAACAGGACAAGTTGTATAACAAAAGCGCATAGCAAAATCATAATCATAGGGTCAAAAAGCCCTAGTAAAACTTTTTTGAAAAAGCTTTCTCGTGTCTTTTGCGTCAAGACATTTGCGCCAAATTCTTTACGATTTTTTATAACTTCGTCTTTATTTAATCCAGTCAATTCCATAGCCACACCTATTACCTCAAGTCCGATATATTACACATAATACCTAATTATAGCACATGAATTTTGAATGAATAAAAAATGAAATAAATCACGAAATAAATCTCGATTTTCTTATATTTTATGGCGTTTTGGCTTTACTATTAGCGTATTTTATGTTGTGTAATGCAGAAAAAAGTCTGCATTGTGTAGAGATAAATTTTTCAAAATTTGTGTACAGTGTAGTAACATGGTATACAGTAGTGCAAGAACAATGCAAAAAAAACGTAAAAAAAGTCATCAGAATTCCACAATTCTGCATTATAATAAACAAAATAAAAAATGGAGGTAAGTATTATGATTCCGATATTAGTTGTTTTGGGTGTAGTTTTTTTTGTATTGTTTTTGCTCTTGGTAAGCTACAATGGTCTCGTGCAAAAAAAGAACATGGCAGCCGAGGCATTAAGTGGTGTGGATGTTGCACTTCGTCGTCGCTTTGACCTTGTGCCAAATCTTGTAGAAACTGTAAAGGGCTATGCTAGTCACGAAAAGGACACACTGGAAAATGTGATAAAGATGCGTAATCAAATTGCATCTGCAAATGGGCTTGATGAGCGCTTCAAGGCAGAAAATGCCCTTACTGGTACACTAGGAAAACTTTTTGCCCTTTCGGAAAGTTATCCAGACCTAAAGGCAAATCAAAACTTTCTATCCTTGCAAACAGAGTTGGGTAAGATAGAGGATGACTTGCAGCTTGCGCGTCGTTTCTATAATGGCTGTGTTCGCAATTTGAACAATGCCTGCGAGGTTTTTCCATCTGTTCTTGTGGCAAGGATGTTTGGTTTTAAGCAGATGACATACTTTGAAACAAGCGAAGAGACAAAAGCTACACCTCGTGTGCAGTTTTAGTTTTGCTGTGTAGTTATGACAAACAAAATGGACAGCAACAAAATTATATTGCCAAAAATAAAAGGAGCAGTAGCATTGTGCCTACTGCTCTTTTTGTTTTGTTTAGCATCGGTTGCCAAAGCAGACACTATTACAGATTTTAAGAGTAATATAAAGATTGAAGCAAATTCTGTCCTTGATGTAACAGAACAAATCACCATGAGGGTTGATGGTTTTGGAAAACACGGCATAATTCGCCAAATTCCAAACCTAAAAAAGAATAAGGAAGGGCAGATTTTCAAAAGCAAATTCTCTGTCTATGATTGCAAAATAAACGGGCGTCCAGCTCAATTTGTGGACGAAGTGGAAAACGACCATATTTCAATCCGTATTGGCGACGCAAATGTCGTGCTTGAACCAGGACTTTATACCTTTACTATAGCCTACAAAGCGACAAGACAAATAGGTTTTTTTGACAAATATGACGAGTTATATTGGAATGTAACAGGTGACATGTGGAATATGCCAATAGAAAAGGCAACTTGCACTGTTGAATTACCTGACGGAAATAAAAATTTCAGGTCTATTGAATGGTATCGTGGAGCAAGGGGCGAAAGTGGCTATATGCAAAATGGGCAAAATGTGGCGAACACAGTTCAGACAACCAAAGAGCTAAATGAAAGAGAAGGACTTACTGTTTGTTACACCTTTGATAAAGGGATTGTAACAGAGCCAGCACCATATTTTGGAGCAATGAAAACAATAGAAAACATTGCCTTTGCAGTTGCAATTTTATCATTTCTTCTTTTTGCTTTTCTGATTTTTTACGCTATTACACATAAAAAGCAGACTGTTGTGATTCCCATTTGGGATATTCCAAAGGATATAACTCCGTCGATTTCAAGATATGTCAATTTTGCTAAAAGTGGACAAACTGCACTTTCTGCCGATATAATTTACCTTGCGACAAAGGGCTACATAAAAATAAAAGAGCAAGAGACAAAAAGTGGTTTTTCTATTTTTGCAACGACGAAACGTGTCCTTTCCCTTGAGTGCGTTAAGCCACTTGACGAAGTGGTAAAGGACACAGAGCTTGCCGAAGATTTGCGTGACATAATGAAAGAATTGTTTGCCGATAGCACTACGATTTCCTTAACAGATGAAAACGGTGAAACCTTTGTAAAATTGCTTGAGAACGTGCAATTTCACGCTCAAAGTTTTCTACATGGCAAAACAGTTTTAAAAGTGTTTTATCCGATCTTGCAACTTGGGCTTTTTGTAATAGGATTTTTTGCTCTCTTGCCATTTTGGGGAGAGGATATGACTGCTTTTAGTGCGATTGCTCTTGCGTGCCTTGTGCCTTGTGTAATTGGTTACTCTGCTCTTGCATCTCTTTGTGCAGTGCCTCGGGCGAAGAAAAAAGGAGCATTTTTTGTTTTAGTTGTGTTGGTCTTTATATACGGTATCGCTCTAATGATTTTTAGTGCGTTTGTAAGCGAATTTTATGTCTATATTAAGGTGCTTTTTGCCTTTATGTTTGTGAGTTTGCCGATAAGTTTTTCTGCCCTTTTGACGAGGGATTACAATTCTCGTGGCTTGGCTGATTTTGCAAAGGTTAAGGGAATAGAATTATTTTTGGATATGGCAGAAAAAGAACGAATAAAATTCTTTGAAGATAATGATAAAGATTTTGCAAGCCCCGAAGCTCAATATGAAAGATTTTTGCCCTATGCAGTGGCTCTTGGTGTGGCAAAAACTTGGGCAGAAAAATTTGTAACATGCCTTAAGGAAATTAGCTATGTTCCAACATGGTATGAAACAAATTCACCTGACTTGTTTGATATTATGCTATTGAATAGTAGGTTGAATATGATGAGTCACATCATGGGAACGAACATAGAGTCTTTTAAATCAAGTCAGCAAGATTTTTCCGTTTTGGGAGGTGGCTCCGGATTTGGGGGTGGTGGCTTCTCCGGCGGCGGAGGCGGTGGCGGAGGCGGTGGCACATGGTAATGTCAATTTGCAAAAACTCTTCGCACATTGTGCTCTTTTGTGCTACAATAAACCTTGTTGACATTTGTAAAATTTGAGGGAGGAACTGCTATGAAAAAATTAAAAATTTTGCTTCTTACATTACTCGTCTTTTTTGTTCTTCAGAGTTATGCTTTTGCCGCCTTGTCAAAGGAAGGCTATATCCGTGATATGCCTGATGTTGTCTATAAGCATTTTATTGTTTCAAAAGACGGGCTGATTATTACACTGGTGAACAAAAGCGACAAAGAAATAAAATTTGAGGCTGGCATTTCCTTTCTAAACGAAAAAAATAAAGAGGTGGCGACAGCCTTTATCCCTGCGACAATCCTTCCTCCTCATGCAAATGTGCCACTGCGTAATCTCACCATAATTGGGGGAGATTATCAAGTGGCGAAGCGTGCTGTGAAAATTTCATGGCAAGTGTATTAAGGGTTAAATAAGGTAACGGATTATGGAAAATTTAGATTTTTGGTGGTATGTCACAATAAAATCATCTGAAAGCGAAGATATGCTTATGTCTCTTGCTAATGTGGCAGAATGTATAGGAAGTGAAGTCCAAAATTTGCCAAACGGACAGACGAGGCTTCGTGCATATTTTCGTAATAATGAAGATATTTCTTACTGGCAGGACAAATTGCTTGATGCAGCACAGAATATGTGCTCCATCGAAATTGAAGATGCGGGCAAAATTGAAAATCAGCCATGGCACGCAGTGGTAAAAGAGGCTTTTCCGCCTTTATCTGTGGGGAAAAATCTCGTAGTGCTTGCTCCGTGGCACAAGGATAAAATTGATGAAAATAGTAAGACTATTCCACTTTTTATAAATCCAGGAAGTGCATTTGGCACAGGTTACCATGAAAGCACGCAAATTGCCCTAACTTTATTGGAAAAGTATATAAAGCATGGTGCAAAAATTGCAGACATTGGCACGGGGAGCGGAATTTTGTCCATTGCCGCAATAAAAATGGGGGCAAGTTTTTCCAATGCAGTTGACATAGATGCAACGGTTTTGGAAGAAGTCGCAAATAATTTTGAGTTGAACTGCATTTCAAAAAATAAAGTTTGCTTAAAACTGGGTGATCTTTTAAAAGATTTCAATGAAACTGCAGACTTGCTCATGGCAAACATTTTGTTAAACCCGCTTACCACAATGGTTGGTTCTGTGCCATCTGTCATTGGCAAAACTGGTATGGCTATATTTTCCGGTATGTTGGAGAAGGAAAAGCCAATATTCTTAGAAGCACTGGAAAATGCAAATATGGAAGTTGTAGAAGAATGTGTTAAAGGAGAATGGTGGGGTGTCGCTACCAAGGTTAAGGCTTGAGAATTGCCACTTTGACAAGGAAAAAAATCTTTGGCATATTTCTCGTGACGAAGCGCACCATTTAGTGCATGTCCGCCGTCTTTACACAGGTTCTCTTGTTGAAGGGCTTTTGTGTGATGAAACGGAAATTTTGAACAAAAAAGAAGGAAAGAAAATCCTTTTGAAATTAGAGTGCCAAGGCGAAGAAGTTTTTGCAAGAGAGTTGCAAGAGGAAGCAGAAACAAACGAATTTGAGCTTACACTGCTCCTTGCATTATTAAAAACAGATCAATGGGAAGATGCCTTGCGTTTTGCTGCTCAAACCGGAGTAACACACATTGTGCCACTTATTGCAGAACGCTCTATCCCCAAAATTTCTCAAGACGAATTGCCAAAAAAAATGGCTCGCTGGAACAAAATTTTGGACGAAGCGACAAAACAATCCAGTGCTGTTGTGCCACCGAGTTTGGCAGAACCAGTTGCTTTTGCAAATTTTGATTTCAATAGTCTTTACGGGCAAAAATTTGTAGCACTATTAACAGACAAAACGGTGAATTTTCGTAATATAGAATTTGAAAAGGCAGTAGTTTTAGCAATAGGCCCAGAAGGTGACTGGTCGCCACGTGAGACGGCTACATTGCTTGAAAATAATTTCACGCCAATAACGCTAGGAAAACGAATTCTTAAAGCTTCCACGGCAGTAGCAGTTGGTTGTGGTGCAATATCAATATTAAGACAATAAAAAGCAACTTACTCCATTTTGGAACAAGTTGCTTTTTATCTTTTATGTGCAATATAATAATTTTGTGCTATAATTCCCCTCGGCAGAGTTGCGTTGACGGCGTAGCGGTTTGCTCCCTTTTCTTGAAGGGAGGTGATAACATGGCAATTGATATATTGACAATGTGTATGTATATATGCGTTGTGCGTATGATTATTGCTGTTGTCCTTCTTATTTTGCTTTTGTTTTTGCTTATGAGATGACAAAAAAACCGCCTTGCTCTGACCAGCAGGACGGTTTGTAAAAACTAGACTTGCTAGGGAGCAAATCACCTCAGTGACGCTCTCTGCCACTATTATATAAATTTATTTTTGTTTGTCAACAATAAATAAATTTAATGAAAATAATATTGTGAGGTTACGACAATGTTATCAATATTAAGAACTGAAAATGACGAACTTGTGCCATATAGCATAGAGCAAGAAGTGCCGGAAGGCTCTTGGTTTTCCCTTGTGCATCCTAGTGCGTACGAAATGGAGCAGGTAAGCCGTGTTACCCATGTGGAGGAGCATTTTCTCCATGCTGCGCTTGACCCAGAAGAATCTTCTCGTATGGAGATGGAAGATGATTATCTTTTTATAATCATAAACGTGCCAAAGGATAGAGCCTCTCAAGAAGATGATTATGACACTTTGCCAGTAGGTATTGTTGTTACTCCGAAGTATTTCATAACCGTTTGCAAAGAAAACAATAATATTATAGACAAATTTGCAAGTGGCAGATTCAAGTTCTTTAACACAAGTTTTAAGACTAGATTTCTTTTTATGCTCCTTTTCCGTTCAGCAATTCTTTTCTTAAAAGATTTACGTCAAATTACGCGTATAAGTGACAGAGTTGAAGACGACTTGCGCAAAACAATGAAGAATGACAATCTTTTCCTGTTGCTAGACATGCAAAAGGGGCTTACCTATTACACAATAGCCTTGAAGTCTAACAAGGTTGTCGTGGAAAAACTTCTCCGTATGTGCACGGCCTCTTTGCCAAATGCGCTTATTACACATTACGAAGAAGACGGAGATTTACTTGAAGATGTCCATATTGAGTATGAGCAGGCAATGGAAATGGCACAAATCCAAACAGATGTCCTAGGTGGCATAACAGACACCTTTGCTTCCGTTATTTCAAACAATTTGAATATTGTTATGAAATATCTAACATCTATTACAATAGTTCTTGCTGTCCCTACGCTTCTTTCCGGACTTTTTGGAATGAATGTCCCCGTGCCATACACAAATCATCCATGGGGCTTTGCAATAGTTATTGGTTGGTCTATTGTGTTGACAATCGGAGCTGTTGTTTGGCTTTGGAAAAAGCACCTGTTCTAAAATATAAAAAACACAAAACAAAAATACATTAGCCATAGCCGATTGGTCTGCACCCCGTCAAACGGACAGTGAAATAAAAAAAATAAGATTTTAAATT
>CALELF010000074.1 GCA_937902895.1 uncultured Synergistaceae bacterium
GTGAAAGCTATATTTAAGCACAAAAAGTTAAAATACATTCTTGAATATGACTGTTGAAAATTTCAACTTTTAATAGCCGAAGTAATAACTCCGTTTGATAGCAATTTCATCAAGGGATCGTCTTTCAAAGGGGTGTCCTTTGTCTTTGAAGCAAGTTTGTAAAGCTCTAGCCCATATGAAAAATCTGTTCCGTTATTTTCAATTTGCGTAATTGGAAGTCCTGTTGCTTCCTCTGCAAGCTGTTTTAAGAAAGGAATTGTCGCTCCTTCCATTTCCCCGTGGTCTGCCCCTACGAGCGCTAGCCCCTCGTAGAGCGCAGATTCTCTGTGGTGATATGTGAGGTCTGATGTGATGTAGCAATCTGCATTGACGCTCTTTGCAAAGCCCCACATGCTTGCAGCACCGCCACCAACAATAGCAATTTTTTTCACACGTCTGTTTGTCTTTAATTCATCAAAACCGTAAAAAACGAAATTTTTTTGATGGCATTTTTCTTTCAAGATGAGGGAAAGTCCCTTGGAGTCTAACGCTTCTGGCAATTCTCCAAAAACGCCAAGACCGTATGCTTTGTTGTTACAGGGGGCAAGTGGCGTGATGTTTTCAAGCCCCATGAGCGTTGCAAAAGCGAAATTGACTCCCCGTGCTGCACTGTCAAATGGCGTGTGGCAAGAATAAATTGCAATGTCATTTTTCAAGGCAGAAATTATCGTGTCGTTTGCAAGGCTTCCACCACAAACATTTTTGAGTGGTGAGTAGATAATGGGGTGGTGGCTCAAAAGGAGCTCTGCTCCCATTTCTTTTGCCTTTGCCACATTCTCTGGCGTGGCATCAAGTGCCAAGGCAACCTTTGTTATTTCTTTATCTCCCTCACTTACCAAAAGACCGGAATTGTCCCAGTCCTCTTGAGTGGAAAGTGGCATTACTTCTTCTATTTTTTGGACAAATTCACTTAACTTCATTTTTTGCTCCTTTTGTTATTCTTCATAAAAATAGGATTGCTCTAATCCTTTGAAAATAATTTCTCTATTTTTTGTGTCGCTCGTCAAGGCAGCCTCTATGAGCACTCGTATTTCAAGGTCATTTACAGGGCTTCTTTCCATACTGGACAAATATGCATCCTTTGGCACAGCTCTCCAGTCCACGACACGACCAAGAGAACGCTTTAACATCATGTCAAGCCAAATTCTTGTTGCTCTCCCGTTTCCTTCCATAAAGGGATGTGCAATGTTCATTTCAACATACTTTGCAATGATTTCCTCAAACGAAGTCTCAGGCATTTTCTCAATTATTGGCAAAATTTCTTTCAAGTAAAGAGAATTGGCAAAACGAAAATTTCCCTTTGAGATATTTTTTGTTCTTATCTGCCCTGCAAAATCGTATAGCCCGTCAAAAATATAACGGTGAATTTCACATAGCCCTGCCACAGTTCCAACAGGAATTGCATCTATTGCACCACTTTCAAAAAGTCTTTGCGCCAGTGCAAGGCTTTTTTTGTCAAGCTCTGTCATTTTATTATCCATTCCAATGACATGTTAATGTCATTGCAGTGACGGGCATTCCAACAATCTGAATATCAAATTTTAAGCTTGGCTCCACCTTTGTTGACGCATTATGTATCCTAAACGAAAATTGCCACCCTTCGTTCATGTATAGTTCAACCGTATTTTTGCTTGCTTCCTTGAAGTCAAGGCTAATTATCCGTGTCGGTAATGAAACTCTAGGCAAAATAACCATGGTTGAGTTTTGTTTATGCAAATTCAACGTGCCATTGATGTTGAAAGATTGTAGCAATGTTAAATGTTTATGTTCAACACTAACCACTTTATAAAAATCATATTTTCCCAAAAGATATTCCACCATTTTTGAAGCAATTTTGTTATTTTTGCTGTAATGCAGTTCTACTTCTTTTATAAAGGCTTTCAATAAGGGAACATACACCCTATCTTCTTTATCAGTTAAATCACTCCATTTGTTTTCCTTGATTTTTTCTTGCGTAAGCATGTCAAAGATAGGCTTTACCTCATTCCAATATGTGCTAGAGCAGGGCTCCTCAAACCATTTTTCACCGAAATCGAGTGTTTTAGCTAATCTACTGTGTTTTACGGCAAAATGATTGTGTTTAACACTGAGCCCAATCTCCCAATGAATGCCACCTCGTCCAATTAAAATATCTCTGACATCACCAACTTCACCAGCTTTATCAGGTTGAACCGTTAAATCTAAAACATCTCCATCATCCATAAGTATATAAGGCTCAAGCTCAAATAATGAAGGAATCATTGCTTTTGCAGCTTTAACTAACAATGTCTGTGAAACAGTATCTATTGCATTAAACGCATCTTTATCTGCCTTCAAGCTACTATTTTGTGTTATGCGACAGGGTCTTATTTTTGTTATTGCATCTTTCAATGCTAAAACGCAGACATACTCAAAAGCCCTGCCTTGATTATTACTTTTTGAGCTCATTATCTCACCTCACATTTGGAGTCAAGGAGAATTTCATCAATATTTTTTGCATGTAAAAAAACATTCATATTTGCAATCACAGGAGAAACCAAACCATTACGTCCAACGGATATTTTCGTTGGTAGTTTTTTCCATTCAGAAACTTTTAATACAAAATAAGGTTCTTTTGAATTCTTTGGCAAATCGCTTATAGTATTCCGTGCCACTTCTGTAATCGAAACTACACTGCCAATGTAAGATATGCCAGCTTCATTACCCCAATTTCGCTTGGGTTGATAGAGAGCAACATAACGCAATGGTTGCGAAGGAATTAAACTACGTCTAGGAAAATGGTAAAACTGTCGTGCAATGCTTACATTAAATTGTTTAATCGATTTTATAGGACCAAGCAAAATTTTGTCTGCACTAGATGGTATTTGATTTGTTACGTTGTCTATTTTGTTGAGAAGAGATTTCTTTATTTCCAGTGCTATTTCATACGCAAGATTGACTGGCACCGCATTACCAATCATTTTGTATGCATCATCTACACTACCATACACAAATTTGAAACTATCCGGAAAACCCTGTATTCGTGCTATTTCACGAACTGACATACGTCTGTATAGATGTTCTTTTCCCTTTACAAATTCTCTTTTGTTTTTTTCTACGAATGTCATTTGTGGTGCTTGAGGATGCAATTGACACTGTCTGCCAGAAGCTTGAACAGTAAATGCTTGTTCTGTCCATGGTTTTACTCTGTTTCTGCTCATAAAAATAGGGGAATAAGCACCAAGAAAATATTCATTGTTGTTAATGGCAGATGGATTATGTGAATTTTTAGCTCCAGCTGGAACAGCACTATCCTGCAAATCCCAAATTACGTCCTTTAGTGTAATTTTTTTTGCATCATCACGGGTTGAACCTACAGGAAAGGTAAATTTTATATGTAAATCTTTCCGAAAACCGATGAAAAATATCCTCTTTCGTTCCTGTGCCACACCATAATCTTTTGCGTTTACCAATGTAAGCGAAACATCATAGCCAGCCTCACGAAAAAGATTAAGTATGTTATTAACTGCATCAGAATGGCGATTGGCAAGCATTCCACTTACATTTTCAGCCAAGAAAAATTTTGGCTTCTTTTCTCGCAGAATGCGAATATAATCAAAAAATAATTGTCCTCTGGAATCCGTAATGCCACGCAAGGATCCAGCCTCAGACCAAGATTGACAGGGAGGACCACCAATAATACCGTCAATTTCCTCAGGAAATTCTGCAACGTCTATGTTACGAATATCTCCTTTGATTAGACGTGTATTTGGGTGATTTATTTCATATGTATTCCAGATGGTCTTATCAAATTCATTAGCCACAACGACATCAAATCCGGCTTTTTCAAAGCCAAGATCAAGTCCGCCACAGCCACTAAATAAGCTTAGTATTCTAAAAGCCATACAAAATCACCCCTTCTTACTATAAAGGTTATTTCAAAAACTGATATGCACTCATTGCAGCGATTGCTCCGTCTGAGGCTGCCGTCACAACTTGACGCAGGAATTTGTCACGAAGGTCACCAGCGGCAAAAATTCCTGCTTCTGATGTTTCCATTTTTTCTGTTGTCTTTATCCAGTCACCATTTGCCGTTTCTATATTCAAATTGCTATCCTGCAAAACGGCAGTGTTTGGTTCTGTTCCAATAAAAACAAAGACACCGGAAACTGCTATTTTTTTTGTTTCGCCAGTTGTTACATTCTTTACTGTCACACCCTCGACAAAATCTGCGCCGTCTATGCTTTCCACTACGCTATCCCAAACAGGAACTATTTTTTTGTTGCCAAGTGCCTTTTTGCTTGCAGCATAATCTGCACGGAACTCGTCGCGTCTATGAATAATATAAACCTTATTTGCAAAATTTGTGAGGTAGCAGGCTTCTTCCACAGCAACATTTCCGCCACCGACGACGGCAATATCAAGCCCTTCAAAGAAAGGCGCGTCACAAACAGCACAGTAGGAAACCCCCATGCCTGTAAATTCCGCTTCGCCCTTTACACCAAGCTTTCTAAAATGTGCACCAGTGGCAAGGATAACTGCCCCTGCTTCTATTTCGCCATCTGTTGTGACAATTATTTTTTTCTTGTCGTCCTGCGTTTTTTCAATGCGTTTGACTTCTGTCATAAGAAGCTCAACACCAAAACTCAAGGCATGTTCCTTGAAGCTACGGCCAAGGTCTGAGCCCTTCATTTTTTTTGTTCCTGGCCAGTTTTCTATTTCATCTGTAATGTTTATCTGTCCGCCTGGAGCAACTTTTTCTATCACAACCGTTGTTAGCCCAGCACGACGAGCATAAACTGCCGCGGTGAGCCCTGCTGGTCCTGCTCCGATTATTGCTACATCAAAATTTCTCATAAAAACTCCTCGCAATCTATATAATTTTTACAACTATCCTTATCAGTCAACACACATGAAAGTATAGCATAATTTTCCAAAAAATGTCCACAACTTTCACCCACTTGACAAGTAAAAGGACTTGATATATAATCCG
The DNA here is from genome assembly GCA_937902895.1 of uncultured Synergistaceae bacterium. Classification (GTDB taxonomy): domain Bacteria; phylum Synergistota; class Synergistia; order Synergistales; family Synergistaceae; genus CALELF01. The sequence goes on from CALELF010000074.1 coordinate 4,991, forward strand.
ATTTCCACGAATTCTTCGTGGAGAATAATTTTCCCTGCGTCTAAAGGGTTAGACGCCGGAGTCCAAAGGGAGGTGAAGAACGTGCGATCATACGAAATGGTAACAATCTTCAATGCAAATATTGAAGATTACGAAGCCACAACTCAGGAAGTGGCAGAGGTCGTGCGCAATTTAGGAGCGGAAGAGCTTTCCGTCGAGCCTTGGGGTAAAAAAGCTTTTGCTTACCCGATCGAAAAACAGCTAGAGGGTTATTACACACTCTACAAGTTTAAGCTCGACCCAGCACAGGTAAAAGAGATGGAACGTCTCATTTCTCTAAAAACTTATCTGTTGCGCGAAATGACCGTCAATCTTGACGAGGAATAAGGTATCGTCATGGCTCGTGATTACAACAAAGTAATCTTAATCGGCAGGTTGGCAAGAGATCCGCTAGTCAGCTACACACCAAGCAAAATGAAGGTGGCTCGTTTCACCGTTGCTTGTGGCAGACAGTGGAAAGACAAGAACACTGGTGAAGTTCGCTCACAGGCAGACTTTATCACATGTGTTGCTTGGACTTATCTTGCTGAAGTTTTGGAAAAATATACTTCCAAAGGCAAGCAACTGATGGTTGAAGGACGTCTCTCTGTCCGTGATTTTGATGATCCAAAGACAGGAGTTCACAAGTGGATTACGGAAGTCGTTGCAGAAAATATAATTTTGCTCGGCACACCAACACAAGGAGCACAGAATCAAAATTTTAGCACACCACAAGACGAAGCAAATGTTTGGGCTCAACCACAACAGCCTCAGCCCTCAAATGACATGGGCAGTCTTCGCGGTGAAGTCGGTTTTGACGATGCTTTCCCACTTGACTTTGCCCAGTTAGACGGAGACACTAACGGTTCATCAGCTTCCGCAGGTGAGGTAGAAATTCCATTTTAATGTGGAATTGTCTAACTCTTTCGTTATCCTAAAAGAATGGAGTGATTACAAATGGTGCAGACATTTAACCGCAGCGGCGGCAACAACAAATTCCGCCGTAATAATAAACGCAAACCAAAGGTTTGTCATTTTTGTGCAGACAAAGTTACAGGAATTGATTACAAGGACATTGATAAGCTCAAGAGATATACCACAGAGCATGGCAAAATCGTTCCTTGTCGCGTAACAGGCACTTGCGCAAAACATCAGCGTATGTTGACACGTGCAATCAAAAAAGCTCGCACGATTGCACTTTTACCATACACAACTGAGTAAATTTGAAATTCTAAAAGGCGTTCTCTTAAGAACGCCTTTTGTTATTTTTTATTATTTTTATGTTATAATAAAGCCCGTTAATCAGACGCTACTTTGTGGCGCAGCATGCAAATTGGAGCAGTGAGTATGAATATAATTGACCTAACACGTCCTTTGACAGCAGAAATTCCCGTCTTTCCAGGGGACGAAGCACCAAAGATAGAACAGATAAAGCATTTTGATAATGACGGCTACCGAATGAAACGCCTCACAATAACAACTCATACAGGCACTCACATAGACTCTCCGTCACACCTTTTCAGGGCTGGGTCAACGCTCGATAACATCGAGCCAGAGCAATTTTTTGGCACAGCAATTATGGCAGATGTCAGTTCTGCAAAGAAAACAATAGAAATTTCTGATATAAAATTGACAAAGGCAGACATTTTTAATGCGGATTTCCTTTTGCTCTACACAGGAGCGGAAGAAACAATGGAGACAGAAGGCGCAGATGTAGAAACTCCTGTCCTCTCACGTGATGCCGCAAACTTCTTGGCTTCCATGCCATTAAAGGGAATTGGCTTTGACGCCATGTCACCGGATGCAATAAACTCACGCGAGCTAAAGAACCACAGAGCATTTTTTCATTCAAAAATGGTAATAATAGAAAATCTTATAAATTTGAAAAAATTGCCACTTGGCAAACCATTTTGCCTTGCCGCACTTCCGTTGCTCGTGACAAATTCAGACGGCTGCCCAGCAAGGGTTGTAGCAATATTATAAAAGCAATTGAGAATTGAAAATGGAGAATTGAGAATTACCGAGTTTTGCCCCGCAAAACATATTATGGTGGCGCTTTGCACCACTATAAATAGTGGCGTAGCCACACAATAATTCTCAATTCTCAACTCTCAATTCTTCATTTATTTTTGGAGGATTAGCCATGACAGAAAGAGAAGAATTACTGGAAAGATTAGACAACGTTTCAAGTGAAAGTGAAGTCGCAGATATTGCAGACAATCTGCTCGCCATAAATCCAAGAGACCCTTATGGACTTTTTGCCAGTTGGGGGCTTCTTGAGCACGACGAGCAACTGGCACGTCTTGACATGCTCTATGAAGCTTACGAAGCCACGCACTCATTACTTCATGATAAAGATATCCAAGACCCATATAGCGACAGAGATTCTATGCTCTTTATGTCTATCAGCCTTTATCTTGGATTTGCACTTTTGGAAAAGGGTGAGGGCGAGGAAGCTCTGACTGTGGGGCATACCTTGACTCACCACGACGAGGAAAACCTTTGCAGTAGCCGTGCCTTGCTTTATGCTGCAATGGCACAGCTAAATATGTGGAATGAAATTTTGGATTACCTCATGGAGGACAAGGCAGAGAGCATTGCCGGAGCATACGCTGAAGTCCTTGCAATGCTGGAAACTGACGAGCCAAGAGAAGATGTTGACGAAGCTTTGTTTGACGCGGTATCGCTAGACCCACGCATTCCGCTTTACATAATTGGCATTTTAGAATTACAAGAGGGGGAAGAAATTTCTAACGAATTGGAGCCGGATTTGTTCTTCACAATTTCTTCTTTAATAGAAATTTGGAACGCAACCGAGAAACGCACAAGCTATATGTCCATGTTTGCCTTCACCTTTGCATATCTTCGTAACTACATAAATGACAAAAAAGAGGTTGAATTCTTTGACAATCTTTTCAAGGAATCTGACATTTCAAAAAAAATTGAAGATACCTTCATCTTGTTGAAGCAATCAGAGGAAAATGGCAAAACAAAAGAACAACTAGACACCGAGGCACTGCTTGCCACCCGTGACATATTGACAGAAATAGCCAGGTAACAAAAAGTTACTTGAGAAAAATAGAAAGAAACCAGAGAAATAACCACCCTACGAACAATAATAACACATTTGCCATAGGCACAAAAAAAGAAGTTGCCAACCAATCGCAACTCCCTTGGAGGAGTAGTGCGTTTGGTTGGCAACTTTTGTAATCTTGAGATAATCACAGCACTTTGGATAATCGTATATTTCGCATACATAATATGCGAAACATACTGAAGGGTCTTTATTACTTTTTGGTTTTTTTATTTACAGGTTTTTTATTTGTATCTTTCTTCTTTGATTTTTTTTGTTTAACTGCATTGATATATTGTTCCAAAGCAATTAACTTCTGGTTCATAGCTTCAATAGTTTTATCCTGTTGCGTGATACGCTTTTCATAAACCTCTTGTTGATTTTCCAACTGTTTGATATGTTTTGCATCAGCTTCACGCTGGCTTATAAACATAGCCTGTTTATTATTCATATCTGTATAATCTTTTATGATTTGTTGCAATTGTTGTTGTTCTTGTCTTGCACCCTTTATGCTCTTTCCACCCTTGCCGAGCGAGAAGGCAAAACCGGCTCTGCCCATCACATCTGCTCCCTGTGTC
>CALELF010000075.1 GCA_937902895.1 uncultured Synergistaceae bacterium
GCCATTCTCTCCTATCTTTACATCATTACCAAATACAAATACATCTTTTGCATTTTCACCAATAGTGTTGTTATTACCAACAGAATAGGAGTCATCACCGTCAATAACACTTGGGTCGCCAAAAACTCCCGAATTGTTGCCTGTTACAGTATTTTTACTTCCTACTGCTATGGAGTTTTCACCTGTTATTGTATTGTTATTACCTACTGCAGTAGAACTTGCACTTGAAATTAAATTATAAACCCCAATTGTCACTGAATTTGTTGCATCAGTCTTCTGTCCATCCCGGTCGTAACCAACCTTTGACCCATATCCCATAGCTATGGCAGCTGTTGAAGCATCGGACACAGCAGAATTGTAGCCGGCAGCGAGTGCACCATCTGCCAGAGCTTTAGCTGCCTCATCCGTTGGAGATACCTTTTTTGCACCAAGTCCTTCAGTTCCAGCTACCTTTATATCGTCAATGCGAGCATCAAGACGTTCAGCCTCATCTGTCAGCTGTTTCAGATTTATGGCATCGTTTGGCTCTGTTCCAGCTGTCAGATTGCTTATCTTACCGCCAGATATCGTTACTGTTCCATCTGTCAATGTCCCTGCTGTTAGTGTGCCACTTGCAGTAACATTATTGTTGGTTAATGCTACTCCTTCTATAGTTGTTGTTGTGCCGTTACGGCTTATCCCAGCTATTTGAATTTTAGCAGTGTTTAAACTAGTGTTTAGTCCCGATATTGCGTCTGTATTTGTTGCAATGTCCGCTGTATTTGTTGCAATGTCCGCTGTATTTTTTTCTATATCGCTTTTATTTTTAGCAATGTCTGTTGCATAACCTTCAGTCGTCGTAACTCGTTCAGCTAGTCCAGATATTGCGGTTTTGTTCGTGGCAATATCTGCTATGTTTTGCGCAATCGCTGTTTTGTTTTCAGCTATTGCATCTGTGTTTGCTTGCTCGGCTGCTTTTGCTCTCGTTACTTCGTTGTTTATTGCTGTCGTATTTACTGCTATAGCATCTGCGTTAGCCTGTTCAGCTGCCTTTGCACGGGTTACTTCATCACTTATTGCTGTTGCATTAACTGCTATTGCATCTGCATTTGCTTGTTCAGCTGCTTTTGCTCGGGTTTCTTCTGCTGTTATTGCGGTGTTCATTTGACCTAAATTCACCGCATCTGTGACGTTCGTTCCAGCCTCCACGTTCACAATTCTGCGACGTAGATAATCTGATTCACTATTGTAGTATCCCACGGAAACAGTGTTAACTTCATTTGCTACAGAGTGAGAGCCGAGTGCTACCGCATTTTCCGCACTTGCTTTAGCTTCATTACCAATAGCCACTGAATGAAATTCACTAGCGTAAGAAGACACACCTATTGCAATAGAACACCAATCAACGGCTTCAGCCTGCTCTCCTATTGCAATAGCAGACCAACCATATTTTTTCCAGTCATCTCCTTCACCCTCTTTAGCTGTATCTCTACCTGCTTTTGCCCCTTTTCCAATTGCCATTGTTAGCTCCGCTATTGCACCAGCTCCATTTCCAAATGCCAGAGAGTTCGCACGTATTGCTTGTGCTCCGTTGCCAAGTGCTATTGTCCCTGCTGTTCCTGATGGATTGGCACTGTCTCCTGCTACCGCTCCTACTCCAAAGGCAAATGAGCTGTCGCCGTAGGCTTTACTGCCACCTGCTTCAGTTCCATCTCCACCACCGGCAAATGACCCCACCCCACTCGCTTGCGAATAGACACCAGTTGCTGTGGAATAAACACCACTGGCTTTCGTGTGATCACCCATTGCTGTGGAACTATTACCACTAGCTTCCGTGTGGAATCCCATTGCTGTGGTTGCATAAGCACTGGCGATTGTGTGTTCACCCATTGCTGTGGAATAATAACTACTGGCGGTCGTGCCGCCGCCCATCGCTGTGGAATAATAACCACTGGCGGTCGTGTAGTTGCCCATCGCTACGGAATACATACCACTGGCGGTCGTGTCTGTGCCCATCGCTGTGGAATAATCACCACTGGCTTTCGTGCCGTAGCCCATCGCTGTGGAAAAATTAGCACTGGCGGTCGTGTGGTCACCCATTGCTACGGCAGCCGTTCCTGATATGACGGTGCCGCCTTCGCTAATTGCCCCTGCTACCGCTCCTACTCCAAAGGCAAATGAGCTGTCGCCGTAGGCTTTACTGC
>CALELF010000076.1 GCA_937902895.1 uncultured Synergistaceae bacterium
CCGTGGAACTTTTTGTAACTGAATTTTGCAAGTTGAAATTACAATCTACCAAAAAATTTTGAGGGAAATAAAAAATATTACTCATCACAATTAGAGCTTTCTGCAGAATATAGAATCGAACAGTCTTGCATATTAAAGATAGAAAAAGACGCTACTATCACTAAACAAATGTCCCCAATAGTAGCAATTTAGCTATTATTGGGGATTTTTTTAGTGATTGTAATCAACAAGTGCTTTTTCAATAGAATTTTCTACAAAGCCATTGAGGGAAATTCCGTGTGTCATAGCTACAATAACCGCTTTTTTGTGAAGCGATGGCGATATGCGAACATTGAAACTGCCCTTGTAGGCTTTTTCCGGCTCAATACCCTCTGCCTCGCACATTGCCAAATAATCATCAACCGCACTGTGAAAATCTGCAACAAGGTCTTTTGCATTTTCTCCCTCGTATGAGATAAGAGCTCGTATTCCTGTTACCTTGCCATAAAATAGCGAATCTTCCTCAGAAAATTCTACACTTCCAATGTAACCTTTGTATTCCATTGTATTATTCATAACAATCCCTCCTGCCTTAAAACTTCAATTAACTGTTTTTACTTGATAAGCTAATAATTCTTTGCGAGGGTAGGGCTTATGCAGCAAAATTGGGAATGTTTTATGTCACTATACTTGACGAGGTTCAGCATATTTTCATCAATTTTTGTTATTTACTTTCTTTTCTTTTTCCTTTGCCATGTGGCTTACCGATTAAGTTGCGTTTTCTTTCAGTTTTTACAAAATTTATTCTTTCTTGTGGAGGTATTCTAAATGTAAAGCTTGTTTTGCCACCTTCATTTGATATTGCAAAATCACCGCTTGATATAATGTTCATTCCTATCAAGACATCAATTTTTTGCGATCCGATTTCACTCTCAGTCACAACAACATCTTGAAAAATAACGTTATCAGGCAACTCAATATTGACTAAAAAGCGTCTCATTTTTGATATCCCTGCTGGCGTATGAACAAATGTGTAGCCTTTGGGCTTCAACCCTAGTGATTGAGCTAATTCTTTTGATATACAACAAGCTGTAGCACCAGTATCCCAAAGAGCAACCCCAGAACAAGAATTATTGTCTGCATATACTGTGACGGAACTTTTTAACTGTCTCAATGAACCTTTTGATAGAACACAAAACGCTTTACTGGCAACAGACATTTGCTTCCTCAATAGTTGCAAACAAATTCAACGATGGAAAATATTCATTAAAAGCATCTTCTGACCCGTTGCTTTCTTGGACAATAAAAGAACCATCTTCCTCCACTTCGCTTGTTTTGTTGACCGCCTCAGCAAAAGATTGATAAGCCCCCAATACTTTTTTGTCCTTAATGGCAAGATAACAATATCCATACTCTTCAAAAAGTTGCTTATAATTTTGCACGAACCATTCAAAATCTTCTAACTGTTTGTCCATCGTTACTCATCTCCTTTGCAAGGAAGTATAAAATTATTTTTTGCACTTGTCAAGCTGGCTTTTGCTATGTCGTTTGCTTGTAATTTTCACTAATTATATTTATTTTTAGCCAAAAGACATAAGGATTATTGCAACTTTTGATCAGATCTTTTACTGTCTTTATAATCTTTTATTTTTGCAATTGCATCATCCAAGACATCTCTTATAAATCCTAAATCGTCATTGTTGTAGTTAAATGTTGCTAATAATGCCTTTTGCTCTCTAAAGGTGTCAAAACATTTTTCATATTCTTCAATTTTTAAGTAGGACGTTAAGATACTGGGATTGCGGTTAAAAAACTCACTATTCAAGTAATTTTCTTCTGTTGCATATTCAAAATTCTTACTATAAATTAAAAGTAAAAATAAGATATAGAATTTATATTTTTCTGAGGATACATTTTGTGAAAAAGCTTTAGTAATACAAAACACAGACTTATTGCCTAGAAAATGCAATATTATATTACTTTTGCTGTTAGGAATCTGAGGGAACGTGTGCTGGTTAGCACGTTCTTCTGGCTCTTCATATTCCATATAGTGTTTCAAAAGTCGATATTGATTTTTATAAGCTAAGTAAGCCATCACAATTATATGAAACTTTTGAATATCACCATAAATTATCCTTAAATTATCATAACTCCAGAGTTTTTGTGGAATCATTTGAAGAAATCTTTCGTAGTATTGTTCTAATATGCCAGTATCTATCATTTTACACATAATGATAAAGCAAGGCTCATATTTATCTTTTAAATTTAAGGGATACTTATTTATTGGATACCTATAGCGTAGCACAAACTGTAATAGCAATACAAAATTATCTATTTCATTAGGTGTAATATAATTATTGTTGATTCTATACAAAATGACCCCCGTAAACTCTCTCAAAACATTCCTTTGAATTTGCACGACATAATTATTTTTTTGCCATTCCTCTTTATTAAAATTGTTTGCCCTTTCAGACGCTAGAGGGATTTCTTCTTTTTCTTTTAACTCGTTTACTTCTTCTGCCGTTTTTTCTTCTTTGCCATCTCCATCTTCGTTTTCTTTTTGAATTCCATATTCTAACAATTTAAGAAAATAATTATTTATCCAAGTTAATGTATGTAATTTTTTTTCTGAAACCGCCCAATGATTTAACCAACAAACATCTTTTACTGTGAAAAACAGTAAATCATAATCTTTAGGTTTGAAACCAAAACCTGGTAAACATTCCATGAGATCAAAGTCATCAAATTTAAAAGTTGTTGCTGCTGATAACCAAGCAAAATATTTACTGATATTAGCTTCACTATATACACTTTTTTCAAAATAGCAAATTATATCAATTACCAATATTGTATCGTTATTTACCTCTTCAGAATTTAGTAATTTGAAGACTTCTTTATTTTCTTTATTTTCTTTATTTTCTTTATTTTCTTTATTTTCTTTATTTTCTTTATTTTCTTTAT
>CALELF010000077.1 GCA_937902895.1 uncultured Synergistaceae bacterium
AATCTATTCGAAAAAATCTGCTTAAGTGTTCAATTTATTATTGCAATTTACGAATATAAAACAAATAACAATATGGAAAATTTAGAAAAATCGCTAAAAAATATCTTGTCAAGCATTACGCCACCAGACAAACATGCAATGGACATTGCCAGGAAACGCCAAGAGTCGCTTGCTAAACCTCCAAAAAGTTTGGGAGAACTGGAAGAAATTTCTGTCAAACTTGCTGGCATTACTGGACATGTTCATAACAAAATCAATAAAAAACGTTTGCTTGTTTTTGCTGCAGATAATGGTGTTGTGGAAGAGGGTGTAGCTGCTACCCCACAGTCCGTAACAATGGTGCAAACTATAAATATAGCACGTGGCAAAACAGGCGCTGGAACTATTTGTCGCCATTTTGGAGTAGAAATTTCTGTGACAGACGTTGGTGTAAAAGCTCAAATAAACGACGCTTTAGTAAACAACAAAAAAAATTCTATGGGCACAAAAAATATATACCTTGAACCTGCCATGACACGAGATGACACGCTCAAGGCAATTTTTGTTGGTTACAATGAAGCAAAGAAAGCCAAGCAAGACGGCATTGACATTATTGGCATAGGAGAGATGGGAATTGGCAACATTACAACTTCATCTGCAATTTTATCTGTTTTAACAGATTCTCCTGTGGAAAAAGTGACGGGCAAGGGCGGTGGATTGACAGACGAAGCCTTTGCAAAAAAAATTGAGGTAATAAAGCACGCAATTGCTATAAACTGCCCTGACAAAAGTGATCCAATTGACGTAATTTCAAAGGTGGGTGGGCTTGACATAGCAGCAATGACAGGAGCATATATCGCAGCAGCAGAACAAAAAATTCCTGCAGTGATAGACGGCTTTATCTCGATAGTTGCAGCACTTTGTGCCGTTCGACTTTGCCCTATAGTGAAAGAATATCTCTTTGCTTCGCATCAATCTTTTGAAATAGGTTACGACATATGCGTTAAAGAACTTTCATTATCACCATTTCTTGCATTAAATATGAGGTTAGGCGAGGGAAGCGGCTGCCCTTTTGCATTTGAAGTTATATCGGCTGCGTGTGCAATCATAAACAATATGGCAACATTTGAAGAAGCAAACATAAATGATGACTATTTGTGTGAAATTCGCAAGGGAGATAAATTTTCTGTGTCAGCAAAAAAAGAGAAAAAAGAGAAAAATTAAAATGAAAATATTTATTTCTGGAGGCTGTAAAAACGGCAAGTCTTCCTTTGCACAGGACATTGCAAAAAAACTTGCAGGCAATTCAAAGCTGTATTATTTTGCGACTATGATTCCAAGAGATGATGAAGACAGACTCCGCATAAAAAAACATATTCAAAATAGAGACGGTATGGGTTTTGAGACAATTGAAGTGGGAAAAGACATCACATCCTGTTTAGATAAGGTTAACATAGAAGCCACATTTTTGCTCGATAGCGTCACAGCACTATTGCAAAATGAAATGTTCTCGCCTGATTTCGAAAATTACATTGACCCTAACGCTATTGAAAGAACAAAAAATTCTTTGCTACTTTTTGTAAAAACAGTAAAAAATGCAGTCTTTGTTTCCGATTATATTTATTCAGATGCTTTAACTTTTGAAGCATCAACAGAAGCATATCGTGCTGGACTTGCCGAACTGGACAAAATGTTAGCAAGAGAATGTGACACAGTGATTGAAGTCTGTGCAGGAAATGTTATCCTTCACAAAGGAGTATTGGAATAGATGATAAAAAAAATAATGTATGGGGCTCTCATGGCTTTTACAATGTTTTCCGCAATCCCCTTGCCTTTTCACGGTTGGGATGAGGACGCAAGACCCTTTATGATACTCTTTTTGCCACTTGTTGGAGTTTTGCATGGATTTCTTTGGATGTCAGCTGCAATGCTATTAGCATATTTTAATGTTAATGCTTTGCTTGCATCAGTATTACTTTCTACCTTTCCGTTCCTTCTCAGTGGTTTTATCCACATTGACGGCTTTATGGATGTTACAGATGCTATAAAGTCATACAGAAATAAAGAGGAACGCATAAGAATTTTGAAAGATCCTAATTGTGGTTCCTTTGCTGTAATTTCCGCCATAATTTTATTTGCTGTGCAATTTGCATCACTTTTTGTTATTTTTCAAAATAAAAATTTTCTTCCCTTAATTTTTATTCCGACTATATCACGAACATTGTCAAGCCTTTGTGTTTCAATTTTACCCACCCTTGCAGAAAGCCAATACAACACAGAATACCAGAATAAATTTAACAAATTGCATATATCAATTCTATTTACATTATTTTTTGCAACGATTCTTTGTGCCGTTTTTTGTTTAAGTAAATATTCATTCACGTTGCTCGGAGTAATACTTGGCTATATATATGCTTTACAAAGAGCATACTCATCACTCGGTGGAATGTCTGGCGATGTGTCTGGCTTTTGCATAACAATAGGTGAGATGGTTGGACTTCTAGTTCTGGCATTGGCGGTGTAGCATTATGAATTTAATAATTGGTGGGGCTTATCAAGGTAAATTAGATTACGCAAAGAATAAATTTTCACTTTCTGATGCACAGATTTTTCATTGCACAGATAATCTTGATATAAATTTCAATTTTAACTGTATAAATCACATTGAAAAATATGTGCTATATTGCATCAAAAACAATTTTAATGCGCTAGAAATTTTTCGTGCCAATAAACCTCTATAGCAAGATAGCATTTTAATTTCAAATGACATTTTCTGTGGTGTTGTGCCTATATCAGCGGAAGCACGAGCATGGCGAGAAGCGACAGGGCATTTATTAGCCTATTTGTCACAGGAAGCAGAAACTGTTACACGAATTTTTTGCGGACTGGAACAGAAATTGAAATAATAAAATTTTGGTTCTTCACGGAAAAGTGTGGGATTAATAAAATAACCTATTGAAA
>CALELF010000078.1 GCA_937902895.1 uncultured Synergistaceae bacterium
CATGAGACGCTATGGATCTTCTATTGGGTGTTCAAGTTGATTTTACAATCAACGTTTGTTTTATATTAAAAATTTATTTGTTATAAGCCAATTTACAGACGGTTCTGCATGCATTGTTTCTATTGTGTAGGTGGCATCTGGACAAAGTGTTTCTGCCTCTGATAGAAATTTTGCTATGTTAATATTTCCATCTGCAAGATTATTATGTGCGTCGTAATCTCCATTGTTGTTGTGTATGTGAAAGTGCGATAGGTATTTTGATTCCTGCTTTAGCCAATCAAAGACATTTATTTTAGAAACTGAGTTTGCGTGTCCTATGTCTAAGCAAAGGCGAAGCCTCTCATCATTGATGGAAGAAACCACTTCAACTAGTGGGGAAGGATCTATATCCACCATATTTTCTATATAATAATGGATGTCAATCGGTTTGTTTGCCAAAAATTCTTTCCAGAATGCTATTGTTTTTTCAATATACCAATCATTAAAATATAACTGTGGAACGTGACCAGAGTGAACTACGATGTTTTTTATACCAAGAGATAATGATATATTGGTTGCTTGATTTAATCTTTTATGGACAAGCTCCACTGCTAAAGGGTCAATTGCGGCAGGATAAAGCTCATTAAAAGGTGCGTGGAAGAAAAAATTTTGAGTTGATGCCATTTTTCCCTGCACTTTTTTTAATGTAACTTCGTAGTTTTCATCCATATTTATTGCTGTGCAAAATTCTGCCAACTCTAGCCCTAGTCCATAATTTTGGGCTACTTGTGTGGCATCATCTGCAATTGTTGAAATAAAAAGCTTTTGTCTTTGCATTTACCTTGCCTCTTTCTTACAAACAGGATAAATTATAACATTTTTTTAGTATGGACTATAAAATATTTTGTATTTCACTCTCTTTGCTGTATAATACACAAAATAATGATGAATTGAGGTGTTTTGTATGTCAGTTGAAGAAAACATTAAAAAAGTTTTGGCAGAACACATTACTCCATTGCTTCAAAGCCATGGGGGAGATTGCCAGTTTGTAAAATTTGATGAGGAAACTGGCATCCTTTATGTTTCACTGATAGGGGCGTGTGGCACTTGCCCCTACGCGCAGGAAACATTGAGAATGACTGTTGAACAAACAGTAATAAATTTTGTTCCAGAAGTTAAAGAAGTCGCCAGAGCGTGAAAAATTTAAAAAAATCGTCTCTTGGACTGAAGAATAATTCAGAAAATTCTTTGCCCAAGAATGATACTGGAATAATTGTCCCAGCTAATCCGCGAACTTCAGACGAAGCAATTATTGTCCGCCTGCTTGCTGAAAATAATGGCATTCAACACCTGATTGAAAAAGACTTTTCTTGCCATATTTTTTCTCGTGGTGACAAAATTACTATAGAGTCTAAGGACGCGGAAACTGTTGTAAAAATTAAATCAATTTTGAAACAGTTTGCAGAACGCATTGCAGCTGGACAAAACCTTGGCAGTGCCGAGGTGCGTTATGCTTTGAATGCGGTCAAAAAAGGTGCAGCACCTGATTTAAAGAAACTTTATAACGATGTTGTTTGCATAAACAACCGTGGACAAGGTATTCGCCCCTATACGGAAGGGCAAAAGCACTACATAAATTCTATCCGAAATAACGATATCACCTTTGCTATTGGCCCGGCTGGCACAGGTAAAACATATCTTGCTGCAGCCCAGGCAGCTGCAATGTTGAAATCTCATCAAGTCAGCCGCATAATTTTGGTAAGGCCAGTTGTTGAGGCAGGGGAGAGGCTTGGGTATTTGCCAGGAGATTTGAATGAAAAAATTTCTCCATATCTGCGCCCTCTCTTTGATTCATTTTATGAATTATTCCCAAATGATAAGTTTGAGAGATTTTTTGAAAAAGGAATTATAGAGCTTGCGCCACTTGCCTATATGCGTGGTCGCACCTTGAATGATAGTTTTATTATTTTGGATGAAGCACAGAACACAACACCAGAGCAGATGAAGATGTTTTTGACACGTTTAGGCTTTGGTTCAAAGGCTGTTGTAACTGGCGATGTCACGCAAGTTGATCTTCCAAATCAAGCAAAGTCCGGACTAAAGTTAATAGATAAAATTTTAACAGGTGTTCCAAAAATTGCGTTTGTATATTTGAACGAGCTGGATATTGTTCGTCATGAAACGGTTGCACGTATCGTAAAGGCGTATGAAAAATATGAAAATTCTAACAATGTTCTTTCTTAAAATCAAAAATAACATCATTAAATACTACAGAGAGGCACTGGAAGCAGAAAATCGTCCCTATGTTTATTTTAGACTGATAGTTTTGCTTTCAGTGGTTTTTGTTGTTTCTGCACATTGGTATTTGGTGGATACAAAAACGAAATACAGGGTAGGTTATCCTGCCCCTGTAGATTATTATGCAGTTACTGAAACAAATTATTTTGATAAAGAAGCTACACAAAAGTTGCGTGATGAAGTGGAACTTAGGATAGCAAGGGTTATGGTTAGAGAAGGAGATTCTAACAGTAAACTGCTTGAGAATATAAAGTTAATCGAGAGTGGTGCCTTTGACGAAGTTTTCCCTCCAGAATTGTCAGATGTGATTAGACAAAAAAGCAAGCGTGAGCAGAACAAATTGTTGAGTGTTGCAACGGATTTGTTAAGAAATTTAAGCCTTACTGATTCCGATGAAGTAGAACAGTCAAAAGCAATTTGGCAAGCTCTTGACAAGAACAAGCGATTAACTCAGCCAGAAAAGAACATTGTTTTTCAAATGTGTGATGGGTTGATTGTTTCTACTTATGAGGCCGATCCACAATTATTGGAAAATCTCAGAAAAAATGTTTCAAAACAGGTTCCGCTGATTAGGCGTCATTTTGAACCTGGTGATTTGCTTGTTGCCAAAGGAACAATAATTACAAGAGAACTTAGGAATGTGTTAGCCTATAATGGCTTTCCAGAGGCTAATTTTCCACTTGTTTTGTTGATAATTACGGTTTTTATTGTTTATTTTTGGACATTTATTCCAATTTGGATATCAAAAAAAGTAGATATTATTATGCCCATGAATAAATGGCTTTATATTGCTTCAATGCTTACAGTTCACTGGGTTCTAGAGCTTGTTGCTAACCAGATAACTGTGTATCGTTGTTTTTCACTTGTGGGGCTTGCTAGTTTCTTTTTCCTAACATTGGAGCCACAGTTAGCTTACAACCTAGTGCTAGGTAGTGGCGTTCTTTCTATGTTGCTCTTCTTTAAGCTTGATAGTTGTCTTATTGCCATTGTATGTGCTTCCATTGGATACTTCCTTGTTTCCGGGGCTAGGTCGCTTGAGCGTAGAAGTATAATTTGGCTCAAGGTAGTTACATTATCACTTCTCGTGTCTGCTATTCATATTTTACTAGTTCTTCCACTTAGTGCTATGGATCTTACTCTAAGACTTGTAGCAGTATCGTTATTATCAGCATTTTTTTGGGGAACTTGGGTTGTTGCGGGACTCCCCATTGTGGAAAATGTTTTTGGAATTTTAACTCCATCTAAACTATTAGAATTATCTTCAATTACACAGCCAGTTTTAAAACAACTTCAAATAGAAGCGCCAGGAACCTATAACCACACTTTATCCGTGGCAAATTTAGCAGAAACAGTGGCTGAACAATTAGGATGGAATACACTTCTTGTTCGAGTTGGAGCGATGTTTCACGATATTGGCAAATTGAAATGTCCTGCATATTTTGTTGAAAATCAGCAAAAAGATAGCAATGTCCATGATGATTTGTCGCCAGTGATTTCTGCTAAGATACTAACTAGCCATGTTAAAAATGGTTATGATATGGCAAAGGAGCTTAGGTTGCCACCAGAAGTTTGTAACCTTATTTTGCAGCATCACGGGACAACATTTCTTTCATATTTTTATGAAAAAGCAGTAGCATTAAATCTTGAGGTTGATAAAAAAGATTTTACCTACCCAGGACCAAAACCTCAGTCAAAAGAGGCTGCCCTTCTAATGATTGTTGATTCTGTTGAAGCAGCATTAAAGGGTGATACCTATACATTTGAAAAGAAAGAAGATCTTTATAAATTTATCAACAAAATAATTACATCAAAGCTTGAGGCGGCGCAATTTGACCGTGTAGATTTTACGCTAAAAGATTTAACTAAAATTTGCCAGCTTTTGACGGAAAGCTGTGCTAATCTAAATTACTCAAGACATGTTAAATCTATTGCAGAATTAGTAGCAGAAAATGTTTTGCAAAAAGAAGTATTAAAAGCTAACCAAGAGGCAAATGTTAACGAAACACAACAAGTTGTTGAGGACGCAGTAGATGAAATTTAACTTTGTAACAGGTAAGGTTACTGCAGGTGACGATTTTGTACTTGATGAAACTGATATAAAACTATTATCAAACATATTTGAAGAATATTTAACTGAAAATAAGATTTTGCCGTCTGGTGTTGATGCAGTTCAATTTGTTTTATCAATTGTTACAGAGAAGGAAATTGCTAGAATAAACAAGCGTTTTCGTCACATATCAAAACCAACAGACGTTCTTTCCTTTCCTCTTTGGGAAAATTCATCGTGGGAAAGTGCGCCAGAGCTTTGGTCTGAATTACCTTTAGGTGATATTTTTATTTGCCCCTCACAGGTAGCAAAATACGCCGCTGATAATTCTGTTACTGTGCGTCAAGAAACTGTGCTAGACCTGTGCCATGGTTTTTTGCATTTGTTGGGGCATGACCATATAGATGAAGCTCAAAAGGAAGTTATGTGGCGTGAGCAGGATAATCTTTTAACAAGGTTTTTTGAAAATAATGAAAAATAAGAATCAAAACGATATTTTAAATTTCAAAGCTGGCTTTGTGGCAATACTTGGGAGACCAAATGTAGGAAAATCTTCTTACATTAACGCACTATTAGAAGAGCATATATTAGCGGTTTCTGAAAAGCCACAAACAACGCGTAATTCTTTACGGTGTATATATACAGACGCAACTAAACAAATAGTATTTGTTGATACTCCTGGTATCCATGTTCCAAAACACGCATTGGGTGAATTTATGATAAAGGAAGCTGAAGATGCGCTTTCCTGTGTTGATGCAGTTTGTTATGTTGTAGAGGCTACGGACAGGTCAATTAGTGAAAAGGACAAAATGATAATTTCTGCCCTAAAGGAAATGAATTGCCCTGTAATTTTACTTATAAACAAAGCAGACAAATTGACAAAAATTGCTGATTGGCAAAAGGTAGTTGAAATTTATAAAACCGAATTAAACATAAAAGATTCTATTTGTGTTTCTGCCAAGAACGAAATTGGCATTAAAGAATCTGCTGAGGTTATAGCTAAATTTTTACCAAACCAACCTGCCATTTATCCCAGCGATATGCTTATGGATTCTACAGAAAGATTTCTTGTTGCTGAAATAATTCGCGAAAGTATATTCACCCATACAAGAGAAGAAGTGCCTCACAATGTCGCGGTTATAATTGATGAATTCAAGAGCCCTGATGAATACGATGTCAAAATTGCAAGCATAAGAGCAACAATTATAGTCGCTCGACCTGGGCAAAAAGCTATAATTATTGGCCATGGTGGTTCAATGTTGAAAGACATTGGTACTGACGCAAGAGAAAAACTAGAGAAACAACTTGGATATAAAATTTTCTTAAGCCTTTGGGTAAAGGTAAAGCCTGATTGGCAAAAAAAGATTGAAGAACTGCGTCATTTAGGGTATGTGTTGTGATAGATTTACCTCAGGGGGATTATGTATATAAAGGAACTGTCCTGAAACAGAATAGAGATAGTGAAGCACTCTTGGTATTCTTGATGGACATCGGAAAGACTTGGATTTTTGTTCAAGGCAAGGGGCGTAACAGGTTTCTTGGTGCGACAGAACCAATGATCTGGGGTGAATTTAATATATATAAAAATTCGCATGGATTGTTTCTTAAAAATGTAAATATAAAGAACGATTTTCTCTCGTTAAGACAGAGTGCAACTAGTCTTTATCTTGCAACAAAGATATATAGCATCATGGCGGAAAAACTTCCGTTTGAATTAAAAAACAATAGCTTGTTACGGAGTCTCTATGATACACTTATATTAATTGATGAGGGTGCATCTGGAGAAGCTACATACTTTAGATTTATTACAAAATTTCTTTCTTCCTATGGCATAATGCCGTCATTTCACGTTTGCACTAATTGCGGTCGTGCAATACACGATGTTGCACATTTGTCTAGTCGTGGCATATTCTGTGGCAAGTGTGCAAGTTTTAGTGATTTGCGGCTAGAGTTGAATGATTTGTTAGATATGCATAAAGTGTTATGCCTTGATCACAACGATTTTGTTAGTTGGTGCAAATCAGCTAACTACACTAAAAAATTAAGCAAGTGTTCGGAAATATTAGAAAAATATTTTGAAAGAATGAAATAAAATTTGGAGGAGATAAAATTGAATTTTCAAGAAATTGTTATGAAGTTGCAAAGTTATTGGGCTTCGCAAGGCTGTGTTATTCAGCAGCCTTATGACCTCGAAGTTGGAGCAGGAACAATGAATCCTGCCACTACGCTCCGTGTATTAGGACCAGAGCCGTGGCGTGTTGCCTATGTTGAGCCGTCTCGTCGTCCTACAGATGGCCGTTATGGAGAAAATCCGAACAGGCTTCAGCATTATTATCAGTATCAGGTGATTATCAAGCCAGCTCCTTCAAACATTCAAGACCTTTATATTGAAAGTTTGCGTGAGCTTGGAATAAAGCCAGAAGAACATGACATTCGCTTTGTAGAAGACGACTGGGAAAATCCTACCACTGGTGCATGGGGACTAGGTTGGGAAGTTTGGTTAGACGGTATGGAAGTAACGCAATTTACATATTTTCAGCAAATGGGCGGAGTTGATATGGAGGTTGTGCCTGCTGAAATTACATATGGCATAGAACGAATAGCAATGTTTGTTCAAGGTGTTAATAATGTTTATGATCTAGATTGGGTTGGAAACGTAAAATATGGAGATGTCCATCATCAAGGTGAAGTGGAGCATTCGACCTACAATTTTGAAGTAGCAGACACTGAAATGCTTTTTGATTTATTTAATAAATTTGAACACGAATCTAAAAGCGTTCTTGCCAAGGGGTTAGTTTTGCCTGCATACGATTATGTTTTGAAATGCTCACATTCCTTTAACCTGCTAGATGCAAGAAATGCAATTAGTGTTACGGAAAGAACCAGCTATATCGGACGAGTTCGTGCTCTTGCTTCTGCATGTTGCAAAGCCTATGTTGAACAGCGTGAGGCAATGGGCTATCCTTTAATGGGAAAATTTGATTCTTTTGAGAATGATGGTGAATAAAAATGTCAGAGATACTTTTTGAAATTGGAACAGAAGAAATTCCTGCACGCTTTATGAAGCAAACCCTTGCAGACATAGAGTCTAACGCAAAGAAAAAATTGTCAGAGGCAAAAATTACATACAAAGACCTTACTGTTAAATCTACTCCTAGACGTCTTGTTCTTCAAGTGCACGGTGTTGCTGCTACTACAGAAACTGCCAAAGAGATCTTTAAGGGACCAGCTGCAAAAGCTGCTTATGACGAAACTGGCAATTTCAGCAAAGCTGCTATTGGTTTCGCCAAAAGTAAAGGGCTTGAAGCAAGCGACTTGAAGATTGCAGATATTGCAGGTGGGCAGTATTTAGTTGCAGAGGTAGTGAAAGAAGGTCAACCAACGGAAGAACTTTTACCTGAAATATTAAAGGGAATTGCTACTGAACTTACTTTTCCTAAAAATATGTATTGGAAAGAGAAGACGACTCGTTTTGCCAGACCTGTTCGTTGGCTTGTTGCGCTATACGACGATCGTGTTATCAAATTTGAATTTGCTGGGCTTGCAACTTCGCGCTTTAGCCGTGGTCATCGTTTCATGGGAGCAAAAAACGTTAAGCTTGATTTTGCATCAGACTATGATAAAAAAATGAAGGAAAATTTTGTTATTATAGACCCAAGCGAAAGAGCTAAAATGATACTATCTGGAATAGCCGATATTGAAAAAAAGCTTGGAGCAAAGGTCTCTGTAGACCAAGAACTACTACACGAGAATGTGCACTTGAACGAGTATCCTGTTCCATTTTTAGGCACTTTTGATAAAGAATTTTTAGCAATTCCGCAGGAAGTATCTATCCTTTCAATGGCTACTAATCAAAAATATTTCCCTGTTACAGATGACAGGGGTAAATTAATGCCTTACTTCGTTGGTGTTTCAAATAATGTAGCGCGAGATATGTCCGTTGTCCAAGATGGAAATGAACGGGTATTGCGAGCTCGCTTGTATGATGCACTGTTCTTTTGGAATGAAGATGCAAAGAAATCTCTTGATGAAATGGCAGAAAGCTTGAAAAATGTTACATATCAACAGCAGCTTGGAAGCCTATATGATAAGGTTCAAAGAGTTAAAAAGCTTGCATTGTTCTTAGCAGAAAAACTGAAATTAAATCTTTCAACTGATATACTTGCTCGTGCCTGCGATTTAGCAAAGGCTGACCTAGTAAGCAATATGGTATATGAATTTTCAGATGTTCAAGGTGTTATGGGAAGAGAGTATGCACGCAGAGCAGGTGAAAAAGAAGAAGTTGCTCTTGCACTTTACGAGCAATATCTTCCTAAGCAGGCTGGAGGCGAATTGCCTACACAAATCTATGGTGCTTTACTAGGTTTGGCAGAACGTTTTGATACACTTGTTGCAATTTATAAGATTGGCGCAGAACCAACAAGTCAGGCTGATCCATATGGGCTTCGTCGTGCAGCAAGGACAATAAATGAGCTAATCTGGGGGCTTAACCTTGATGTGGATCTCAAAGAAGTATTTGATTTTGCTTCTAATTTATTAAATTTGGAAAGTGACAGACTGGAAAAATTATTATTATTCATAAAACAAAGAACTCAAATACAGTTGAAAGAACGCGGACTTGCTCTAAGTTCTATTACATTAGCATCAGAAAGCCAGGTGGCAAGACCACTTCAATCACTTAAGATGGCATCTGTTCTTACAAGGAATGCAGATGACCAATGGTTTACAGATCTTGTTACTGCTGCAGTTCGTGTCAAAAATATAGTAGCGAAACAGTCTGTTTCTGATGGTCTTGCCATTGATGAAAAGCTTTTTGTATTAGATGAAGAAAAGAAACTTTATACTGAGCTTAAGAATGCCAATATTGATGCGGACAAGGCAATCGCATCATATGATTGGGATACTCTTGCAAAGACAATGGCAGAAATGTCACCTGTTATTACAGAATTTTTTGACAAGGTGCTTGTTATGGATAAGGACGAAGCCGTCAAGGAAAATAGACTTGCCTTGTTGAAAGCCTGTGATAATTTCTTTGGTAAAATTGGAGATTTTTCATTATTAAAGCAAAATTAATATTTATCATGTTTAACCTTAACTGCAATAAAAAAAGATGAAGCTTATGCTTCATCTTTTTTTATTTGTAAATTAGGTTCTTCACGTTTTTTTAGGGGATTTGAGGAAAAGGGTAAATTTTAATTGAGAG
>CALELF010000079.1 GCA_937902895.1 uncultured Synergistaceae bacterium
TCTCCTGTAATTTCCAGCGTGCCTGCTCCTGTGACTTTGTCGCTCAATGCTCCATCATAAACTACAAGAGCTTTTGAGGCATTTGTTATCTCTATGCCACTACTAGTCTTTAAGCTATCTGCATCTGCTATAACATCACCTGCAATCTCTACCTTGCCACCCGTGATTGTATAGTCGTCATCAAGTATGCTTTTTGCACCGGAATCTCCACCGTTGAGCACAACTGTACCATTGTTTGTAATATCGCCCTTTAGATCTTTAGCTGCAATGGTAAGACTATTATCACTTGTTACCGTTGCATCCTGACGAAGTTCATCTGTCATTACCACTTGTCCAGCTATCTGGGTTGTTCCAGTTTCAAGACCAAAACTTTTCTGAATAACTGTGTTAAGTGTGCCTTCACCTGTAAGAACAAGTCCATTTGTAGCGTCATTGTTAATAAAAGCAGTAATTATAAGCTTATTTACATCTATCACTAGACTTGCATTAGATAAAATTTCTAGACTACCCTGTGTTATTGTCTGTTCAGTCGTTACAGCTCCGGCAATTGTTGTTACACCGCCTCCGCTTATGGCATTTGCAAGTGTGCCTTCCCCGAGCTCAAGTGTCCCCTCGTTTGTAATATTGCCCTGTAAATTGTCTGCTGCAATGGTAAGCTCACCAGTAGACTTCACTGTGGCATTCTGTTTAAGTGTGCCTGTTAATTTCACTTTTCCTTGTTGTATCTGAGTCGTGCCATTTCCTTCAATACTTTCTTCAAGAAGCCCATCACCTGTAAGAACAAGTCCACTTGCAACAATATTCGTAATTTTTCCAAAGGAAATAATGAGATTACTTGCATTTGTGGTTAAACTGCCACCAGATATAGTAATATCTTTTTGCGTTATGTTCTTGTCAGAATTTATAACCTCTCCCATAATTATTGTTTCACCTGTGCCACCAATTGCACTTGCCAAGTCACCCCCTGTAAGGGTTAGATAGCCATTATTTGTCACACCATCTGTAGCTGTTACACTGATCTTATTTGCGGCTGTCGTGAGGGATCCTTTGTCGGATTCTGTGGCTTCAATTGTAATTCCTTCAGTAGTGTCTATTGTCCCATTATTTTGGACATCTACTCTCGGTGCTATCACAACATTCGCTTGGCTTATAATTACACCGTCTGCAATTTCGTTATTTACTTTGAAATTCGTTGTGCCTGTGCCTTCAACTTTCTTGGCAAAGGTTACAGTGCCGTTAAGATTTAGTGTGCCATTGTTGACAACATCTGACGTTCCTTCAGCATTGCTGAATGTTATTCCATTCAAATTAACAGTTCCACCGCTATTGTTTGTCACAGCCACGTTAAAGTTATCCATGGTCAGGTTTGTTATGTTGAGGGTGTCGCCCTCGGTTTTTACTGATGTGTCTGCCACAATTATGCCAGCCTTGCCGTTTCCGTCTAGCACTGCAGTTCCTGCTTCATTATTACCAGACAAACTAAATTCTCCGTTTCTTCCAGAGTTATTAAGCACGCCAAGTCCATCCGCATCCTCTACTAGGTAAGTGTCATTTACAACATAATTAGTTTCCTTGCCTGCAGCTTCTGGATTTGCGTTTATAATCTGCTTTAAGGTATATCCATTTTCCTTGACAACCTTCATCCAACCGTAATTTGTTGAGTTATCAGCATTCATTGCCTGACTAAAGGTGTATTTATATGCACCCATCGTTACTGAGCTACTCCCTACTATAGTGAGAGTATTAGTGCATTCTCTGCCTTGAGAATCGGTAAAATCTATGTATTTCATCTCTTTTGCATTGTCTGCTCCAACTGCCCACTCAGCCCAGTTTTGCCCATTCAATGTGATTGTGCCAAGCTTTATATTTCCGTTGGTATCAGTATCTGTGGCGAGGATTTTTATCCGGCTGTCTGCTGTTATTTCACTTCCTGTCGAATTTCCAAGTGTTGCCGAGAAATTATATATTGCTGCTTGGTTTTCACCCATTGTAGCTGAAATGCTTGATACTCCATCACCACCTGCATCTAGGTTTGCTGCTGTGAATTCTACACCATTTAGAAGCGTTACATTACCACCACTAATCTTGCCGTTTGTTCCAAAAGATGCACCTGCTGCAAGGGCAGTTGTTGCACCTGTGTTTGTTATCGTGCTGTCTATCACTGTGCCGCTATTGGCTTCTACACGAAGACTATTAGTTATTGCAGAAGTAAGGGTTCCACCGTTAAATGTCAAGGTGCCATCGTTTTTAATTCCGCTTGTTGCAGCAAGCTTGTCTGCATTCGTCTCAAGTGTTCCCTTGTTTGTAATCGTATCTGCTGTCAATGTTCCTGTGTTGGTAACATTTGCATATATTGCTATGTTGATTGCCTTTTGGGTAAGGTCTTTGTCATTACTGATGTATGCGCCATCTGTTCCGTTACCAAAGTTTACTGTGCCCTTTGTTGTTGCGCTTGACGCAACAGCAGATGCTAACGCCTGTCTGCCTTCAGCAGTTGCTCCCCCTGTCACGGTGAGTGTTCCGTCATTTGTTACGCCGTTTGTTGCGCCAAGAGTATTAGCAGCAGAGGTTAATGTGCCATTGTTTGTAATCTTTGTTGCATTTATGCTTCCGTTGTTTGTGAGGGTTACACCATCTTTTACTGTAACTGTGCCTTGCATTACGCTCACACCACTTGCTATAGTATTATTTACATTAACGTTTGTTGTGCCATTGTCTCCGCTTATACCCTTGGCAAAGGTCACAGTTCCATTAAGATTTAGTGTGCCATTGTTGACAACATCTGATGTTCCTTTAGCATTGCTGAATGTTATTCCATTCAAATTAACAGTTCCACCGCTATTGTTTGTC
>CALELF010000080.1 GCA_937902895.1 uncultured Synergistaceae bacterium
CACGGTGGTGTGAGAGGTCGGCTACCCAAATAATGGGTAGCCTCCTACTCGATTGTTAGCTTGACGAAGTCAAGCGCTTAGGGCAAATATTTTTTAAGGCTTGGTGCTTGTGGCAAAAATATTAGTCAAAACTATTAAAATAGTTAATTTTTTTAACTCAATATTGAAATAAATGCAAAAAAACAGGGTGAAATGGATTTTGAAATAACGTTTTGCCTTGTTTTTTTTGCTTAATGGGTGTAAAATACGCTTGTAGATTAGAAACGTGAGGTGTAACTATGGGTAAATTGTTAGATAGTGTCGGAAGCAAGATTTTAGAAATTTTGCAATCGGAAGGCAGAGTTTCCTACAACGATCTTGCTACAAGAGTAGGTTTGTCTTCTCCTGCTGTTGCAGAACGAATCAAACGAATGGAAGAACAGGGCATCATACAGGGGTTTAAAGCCGTTGTTAATTATGCTGAAATAGGCTATGGCATTACTGTTTTTGTTCGTGTAGTTATTGCTGCAAACAAAATGCCGGAGTTGGAAGCACTTGCACAAAAAATCCCAGAAATTATAGAAACCTACCATGTTACGGGGACAGATGGTATGATATTAAAAGTTATATCCGGCAGCATGGAGAGGCTTGAAGAAATATTACGAGAAGTTGCTGCTTACGGCAAAACAAATACATCACTCGTTCTTTCTTCACCGATAAATGGCAAGGTGATTCAACCATTAGAAATTAAACAACAATAAAAATTATAGAGTAAAATAGACACAAGAAATATGGAGTTGTAAATATGGATAATAATTCAAAACAAAGTGGACTTTTTGAAATAGGAAGAGTTATAAATCTTCCTGTTGAAGATGAAATAAAAACAAGTTATCTTAATTATGCAATGAGCGTTATCATCGGTCGTGCATTGCCTGATGCGCGAGACGGTTTGAAGCCAGTTCAGCGTCGCGTGCTTTATGCAATGCTTGAGCTCGGTGTCCGTCATAATACAGCGTTCAAGAAATCTGCTCGTATTGTTGGTGAAGCAATGGGTAAGTATCACCCACATGGTGACTCGTCAATTTATGACACTATGGCAAGACTTACACAGGATTTCTCCATGAGATATCGCCTTGTAGATGGACAGGGTAACTTTGGTTCCATAGATGGTGACTCACCTGCTGCTATGCGTTACACAGAGGCAAGACTTCACGCTATGGGAGAAGAAATGCTGGCAGACATCACAGAAGACACAGTTGACTGGATGCCAAACTTTGATGAATCCCTACAAGAACCTGTCGTTCTTCCTTCAAAATTACCGAACTTAATTATAAATGGCACTACTGGTATTGCTGTTGGTATGGCTACGAATATGCCACCTCACAACCTTGGTGAGACTGTTGATGCCTGTTGTGCTGTGTTGGATAATCCTAGCATTGAGCTAGGAGAGCTTATGCAGTATATTCCAGGTCCAGATTTCCCAACTGGTGGCATAATACTCGGCAGAGAAGGAATAATAGATGCCTACCGCACTGGTCGTGGTAGGGTTGTTGTTCGTGGCAGAACTGAAATTGAAGAAAAAGGTAAAAAAACAGCAATTGTTATCACAGAAATTCCATACATGGTAAACAAGACCACCCTTATTGAAACAATTGCAAAGGGAGTCCAAACAGCTCAGATTGATGGTGTAAGTGACCTTCGTGATGAATCCGACAGACACGGAATGAGAATTGTCGTTGAGCTTTCCCGTGATGCTGACCCAGCCTTGGTGTTGCGCCAACTTTACACGAGAACACAACTTCAAAGCACATTTGGTGTCATCAACCTTGCTGTTCTTGACGGAACTACCAAGGAACTCTCCATGATAGAAATGATAAATGTATTCTTAAATCACAGGAGAGATGTTGTCCGTCGTCGCACTGAGTTTCGCTTGAAGAAGGCAGAGGACAGACGCCATATTGTAGAAGGCTTGTTAAAGGCACTTGATGTTATTGATCAGGTTATAAAAATAATTCGCGGTAGCTCAACGGGACAAGAAGCAAAGAATAATCTTGTTGAACAGCTCGCATTCAGTGAAATTCAAGCACAAGCAATTCTTGATATGAGATTGCAGCGTCTAACTGGACTTGAAAGAGAAAAGCTTGACACAGAGCTTGCACAGCTTATGATGGATATTGAGCGTTACACGAGCATTTTGTCAAGCAGCATAATTCTTGATTCTGTTATCAAACAAGAGCTTCAAGAAATGAAGGCTGCTTATAACGATAAACGCCGCACTGATATAGAAAATGCGGTTGAGGAAACAACAGCAGATCAGCTTATCCCAGAAGAAAATATTGCTGTTACCTTGACCCATAATGGTTACATCAGACGCACAAATCTTGATGATTATCGTGTACAGCAACGTGGTGGTAAGGGGGTAAAAGGTGCATCTACACGTGCAGAAGATATTATCTCTGCCGTTGCCACTACGACAACGCACCGTACACTTTATCTTTTTACAACAAAAGGCAGAGTGTTTGGCGTGCGTGGTCTAAATCTGCCTGAGCCGAAAACAGGCAAGGGCAAGCTTATAGGCACAATTGTTCCGTTAGAGGAAAATGAAAAGGTTGTGGCCTTGAAAGATAGCGACCTTGGTGGTGCAAAATATGTGTTCTTCTTGACGAAAAACGGAACTGCTAAACGTTTGCCAATTCAGGAGCTAGACGGCTTGAATAGAGCTGGTCGCCGTGTCCTTGGTATAGTTGAGGGCGACAGCATAGCATCTATCTGCTTTACAAATGGAACAGATGAACTTCTCTTTACCACAGGACTTGGACAAACATTGAGGGTTTCAGAAGAAGAATTTAGACCTCTTGGCAGAGCTGCTCGTGGTGTGCTTGGTATCAGGCTTGATGATGGTGATTTCGTCGTTGGTTGCGATGTGGTTTCTGCAACGAGAAAGGTGTTGTTTGTTTCAGAGAACGGCATAGGCAAGAGAACAAGCTATGAAGAATTTACATGTCACCATAGAGGCGGTTTTGGTGTAAAGACAATGAAACTCAATGACAAAACTGGTAACCTTGTCGGTGCTTGGGGCGTTGAGGAAGACCAAGAACTCTTTGTAATTACTACAAAGGGAAGAATGGTTCGCATTGGAGCTTCAGAGATCTCTGTTCTGTCTCGTATTGCTACTGGATACACAGTTGTTTCTCTAGATGAGGGGGACAGCGTTTGCGATGTGAGCATAGTGGATAGCACAGAACAGATTGAGGACTAGGCAGGAAATCATGAAAATTGCAAAAGATGGTTTTGCGTCCCTTGCCCTGTTGCTAGCTCTTGCACTAACGTCTTTTATTGGCTCAAAAGTTTTAGCTGTTATTTTCTTAATATGCTTTGGATTTTTTCTTTGGTTTTTCCGTGACCCAGAGAGGATGCCAGAGCGTGAATTGACCGCAAGTGATTTCTTGTGCCCTGCTGATGGCAAGGTAGTGGAAATCATGGAAACAGATACAGAATTTATGGGGCATGCTACAAAAATTGGCATTTTCATGAATGGTACAGATGTCCATGTGAACCGTTTCCCGTGTGATGGACGTGTTGTTTACACAAAATATGTTCCTGGCAAAAAATGGTTTGCTATAGCCCCAAAGGCAAGTGAAATTAACGAAAGATACTATGTCGGAGCAGAGGGAAATTTTGGACGTTTTATGCTTGTGCAAATTGCCGGTATCTTGGCACGTCGCATTGCTGTCCACAGCAAAATTGATGATAAATTTGCCCGTGGCGAGCGTTATGGAATGATTAAGTTAGGCTCCAAGGTTGACCTATATTTGCCAGATGGAATTGTGCCAACTGTGCAAATTGGTCAGAAGGTGTTTGCGGGAACTACAATAGTAGCTACTGGCAAAAATGATTAAGCAGGATATGACGATGGAACAAAAACAGGAAAAGCAAGAAAAAATGGACAAAAGCGAGAAAAAATTTCACTATAGGCACAAACAGAATAAGCAATGGAAGAAGCATCGTTTTCCCGTCAAGATGGTTATTCCTAATGCTGTTACAAGTGGCAGTGTCTTTTGTGGAATGTCGTCTTTAATCCTTGCGAGTAATGGCAAATTTCGTCAAGCAGCATGGTTGATATTTTTTGCTTGTTTCTTTGATTTAATGGATGGCAGAATTGCACGCAGGCTTGGTTCTTCTTCTCCATTTGGTGTTGAGTTAGATAGTCTTGCAGATGCCATTAGCTTTGGTGTTGCTCCTGCTTTCTTGGTTTATATGGTGTATTTTAGCGATATAGGTATCGTTGGTCATTTTGTGGCTGCTTTTTACGCTCTTTGTAGTGTATTGCGCCTTGCGCGTTTTAACATTTCAACAAACGTTCCAGACGGTTATTTCTATGGGCTTCCAACTCCTGCTGGCGCATTAACTTTGGCTTCTTCTGTGTTGGCGCCCCTTTCTATTACACCTCAAATTGCCATGGTGGCAACTGGTGTTATTGGCTTTCTTCTTGTGTCTAATGTTGTATATGCGAATTCTAAGAAAATGAAAAAAGACAATATGAATCGTGTCGCAATGCTGGTGTTTTTTCTTGTCGTTGGCGTGCTGACATATTTCTTGAGGAGCGGTGTGCTTTTAATTCTATGCCTCGTATATGTAGCGTCTGGCGTATTAGGAATAGATGTATCTAGTTGGTTTATAAAGAAAGCTGCAGAAATATCTGCAAATTAGGGGGAGATTTTATGAAACAGTTATTAACTGGTAACGAGGCGTTGGCTCGTGGAGCTTGGGAGGCAGGACTTTCTGTCGCCTCTGCATATCCTGGCACGCCTTCAACTGAAATTTTAGAAAATTTAGCTCTTCATAAAGACATTTATGCCGAGTGGGCTCCAAATGAAAAGGTAGCATTAGAAGTTGCAAGTGGTGCGTCTATTGCTGGTGTTAGAGCACTTGCTACAATGAAACACGTTGGGCTCAATGTTGCTGCAGACCCACTCTTCACTATGGCATATATTGGCTCACTTGGTGGTCTTGTAGTGGTTTCTGCTGACGACCCAGGTGTGTTTAGCTCACAAAATGAGCAGGACAACAGGTTTTATGCCCTTCATGCACATATACCAATGATAGAGCCTTCCAATAGCCAAGAGGCCTATGATTATGTCAAATTAGCATTTGACCTTTCCGAAAAATATGATGCGCCTGTTTTGTTCCGTATGACTACGCGTATCTGTCATAGCAAGACTGTTGTTGAAGTAGTTGGGGGAAGAGTAGGATATCTTACAGTTCCACCCGAATATCAAAAAAATGCTAGTAAAAATGTAATGGTTCCAGCTGCAGCAAAGGTAAGAAAAACCGTTTTAACCAAGCGATTAAAGGAACTTGAAGAATTTGCCGAAACAACGGAGCTCAATAGAATAGAGTTAGCAAGTGACGGAAATAAAAAGATTGGTGTTATTACATCTGGCGTTTCTTATAATCATGCAAGAGAAGTGTTTGGTGATAGCGTTTCCTACCTCAAACTTGCCTTTACTTATCCTCTGCCTTCAAAGAAAATTGCAGATTTTGCAGCGCAATTTGAAACAATTTATGTAATAGAGGAAAATGAGCCATATTTAGAGAATTTTGTTAAGCAGTTGGGCGTGAAGTGCCACGGGAAAGACCTCTTGCCGTGGGAAGGAGAGCTTGACTCTTTGACCATTGCAAAAGCCTTTGGTGTGGCTTCAGAAAATGTGAATTTTGCTCATGGGCTTGACTTGCCACCACGTCCTCCAGTGCTTTGCCCTGGTTGTCCTCACAGAGGATTTTACTTTGAGCTGTCCAAATTCAAGGACATAGTTGTTACTGGTGATATTGGTTGCTACACACTTGGTGCTGTGCCACCACTCTCAAGCATTGATACCTGTATCTGTATGGGGGGCTCAATTTCTGCCGCCTGTGGTTTTGCACACGCGGAAAACTTTGCCAAGACTGGCAAAAAATTCCTGGGAGTTATTGGGGACTCCACATTCTTCCATTCCGGTATTACGGGGCTTATCAATGCAGTTGTTAATAAAGCTCCTATAATAGTTGCAATACTAGACAATAGAATTACAGCAATGACAGGTCATCAGGAAAACCCAGGAACAGGAAAAACTTTGCAGGGAGAGGCAACACATCAGGTTGACCTTGTTGCCCTTTGTAAAGCTTGCGGTGTGAAGAGCGAAAATATTAAAGAAATTGATCCCTATAACATTACACAAACAAGGGAAGCAATAAAGCTTGCGCATGATGCAAGTGAAGTGTTTGTGATTATTGCCAAGCAACCATGTGCTTTAATAAAGTCCGTAATGAAAGCCCGTGCGAAAATGAAATGCTATGTTGATCAGTCAAAGTGCATTAAATGCAAAATGTGTATGAAGGCTGGTTGCCCTGCATTGAGTTTCCAGAATGGACAAATCACGATAGACAAGACAATGTGCAACGGTTGCGAAATTTGTGCGCAGATTTGCCCGAAACAGGCAATAATGAAGGAGGATTAGTTATGGCGCAAGATACAAAAAGTATTTTATTAGTCGGAGTCGGTGGACAGGGGACTATCCTTGCTTCAAAAATCCTTTCACAAGGATTGCTTCGTTTTGGATTTGATGTGAAAATGTCGGAAATTCACGGTATGAGCCAACGTGGCGGAAGCGTTACAACGCATGTTCGCTTTGGTAAAAAGGTTGATTCTCCGATAATTTCAAAAGGCGCAGCAGACATATTAGTTGCATTTGAAAAGGTTGAGGCTGCTCGTTACCTTGATTACTTAAAGCAAGATGGAAAGCTCATTGTTAATAATTACGAGATTTATTCTTTGCCGGTTATTACTGGAACGGCAAGTTATCCTGAGAATGTGACAGACAAGCTAAAGGCTATTGTAAAAGATACAAAAGTTTTTAATGCCTTTGAATTGGCAGAGAGCCTCGGAAATTCCAAAGCACAAAACATTGTGCTTCTTGGTGCACTCATTGCAGGAATTGGGCTTGCAGAGCTAGATTGGAATAGCGTGTTAGAGGAACTTATTCCAGAAAAAATGCTTGATTTGAATAAAAAAGCATTTGAAGTTGGATTAAAATTGTAGTTATTATATGCATATAAAGAGAGCCTCGCTTCAATGAAGCGAGGCTCTCTTTTTGTGTTTAATTGTTATCACTTACTTTAAGTTTGCTTTTTCCTTTGGTGTCAATAGTGAGAGTAAGGAGCGATTTGCAATCTTTTCTTAATTTTAATTTTGGCTTTGCGTTGGCGATTATTGTAGCTACGCCCACAATGTTAGCCTTGAATTGCTCTGCCATGAGAACCATTCCAGTGATTGTGCTTCCACCACGAAGAAAATCATCTACAATAAGAACTCGGGATTTTTGCTCCACTTGGCGTGTGCCCATATACATTGTGCGGACATCTCCGCTTGAAGTGGGGAAGTGAACTGCAACGGCTGCACCGTCGCTTGCACGGTTACGGAATCTGCAAACAGCAAGCTTTGCTCCAAGTGCTTGTGCAACAAAGAGTGCAACGGGAATTCCTTTCACTTCACTTGTGAGCACTGTGTCAACCTTTGTGTTTGCATAAAGACTTGCAATACAATAAGCAAGTTTTATAGCAATATCTGGTTGGAAAATTAAATCACTGTAATAAATCAGCCCGCCAGGAAGGACACGGTCTGGCTTTGACAATTCAACAGCTAAGTTAGACAAAAACTTTTCACGGATTTCCTTGCTTAAACAAGGAACAAAACGAGCACCGCCAGCTCTGCCTTTTCCAACAGTAAAAGAACCAATTCCAAGCTCTGTAACGGCTCTGTTGAGGGCATTTAAATCATCCCCGATGATTGTTTTTGAGACATCAAGCTCATTTGCAAAGGTTGTAAGTGAATGGGGAAGCGTTGGACGGATAAAAAACTCTGTCATTAACTTTACAAGGCGAAGATTTCTTTGACCGCGCATCTTAAATTACCTGACCTTTCTTTATAAAATTGAATTGCTCGAATAAATTTTGTGCAGATTTAGCAACTTCAAAAGAATCATAAAATGCAAAGAAACAACTGCCACTTCCGGAGAGTCCATAGGCAAGAGATGATGTCTTTTCAGCATTCTCTGCTAATAAGTCATACTCATTGTGGTGAGCACGAGCCACAAACCAAAAATCATTTGGCAGGAGCCCAACATATTTTTTTTCTCTTAAAAGAGAAATAATTTCTTGACTGCGAGAAATATAAAAGTCACTATTTGTTTGTGTGTCAGTTTTTGTTTCGTCTATTTCGTGGTATGCGAGGGCGGTGTTGATTTGCCAATTCGGAAAAAGAAGAAGAGCAGAAAGAGCCAAATCACCGTCAAGCGGTTCAATCACCTCGCCTACTCCCTTAACAAAAGCAAGAGGTGCGCTTTGTGTCAAGAAAGGAACATCTGCACCAAGAGAGGCGAGTTCGTCACTTGAAAAATTTATGCCGTAATTTGATTGAAGAAAATTTAAAATTGCAGCGGCATTTCCACTACCAGCTCCTATACCGCTTCCGGTGGGGTAAAATTTTTCAAGAGTTATGTCAAAATAGGGCAAATCAGCCTGTTTTTTTCGTGCTAGAAGTAATGACTTTGTTACTAAATTTTCTCCATGAATATCTGCATTTTTAACCGTCAGCACATCTGTTGACATTTTAGGTGAATTTGATTTTATTGTCAATATCTCTCTTGTATTTTTTTTCCAAAATACTGAAAATAAATTGTGGTAGCCGTTTGGGCGTTTGTCTGCAACAAATAGTGTAATGTTTAATTTTATTGGACAAATTATTTTGATAGCTTCATTCACGGTCAATACCTCTATATTATTTCCTGCCAAATTAAATTTGCAACGCGCATTCCTTTCTTGGTTAAGCAGATTTTACAGCCGTCTTGTAACACAAAATCAGACGGGAAAAGTTTTAGCTTATTAGCAATTTCATCTAAAGATTTTTTGCCAAACCTTAAAATAAATTCTTCGTTTTGTATGCCTTTACTTGTGCGTAGCAAAAGAACAGCTGCTTCTCGTGCTGATTTTTCTTTTGGCAACACTTCACTTGTAATAACTGGAAGCGTGTGTGCTTGTAACATTTCGGCATATTGTTTTATGTTGCATGTGTTTTGATATCTTTTGCCTTGGACGAAACTTGCAGCGGAAACGCCGAGACCAATATAATCTTTACCCGTCCAATATGTAGTATTATGACGGCTTTCCTCGTTTGGTCTTGCAAAATTTGAAATTTCATATTGAAAAATTCCTTTTTTAGCGAGATACCAAGCAGAGTAACGATATTCGCCATAACCGTCAGTCATACAATCTTGTGGCAAATTTTGCCACGGAGTTCCTTGTTCAAGTGAAAGTTGATAGAGAGAAACATGCCCAACACCGCTTGCCACAAGTTCCTTTAAGCTTCTTGCGTAGGAGTAAAAATTCTGATGTGGCAAGGAATAGATAAGGTCTCCGCTTGTGTGAAAACCAGAAGCAAGACAGGCGGAAATTGCTTCATGCGCCTGCAATGCAGTGTGGGCTCTGCCCATCATCTGTAATTCTGTGTCGTCAAAGCTTTGCACACCAATGCTCACGCGGTTTACACCAGTGTCACGAAAAATGTGAATGTGTTCAGCACGCAAAGTTCCGGGGTTTGCTTCTACCGTGATTTCTGGATTTGCATTAAATTTTAAATTTTTTAATAAAAAATCTGATAAGTTTTGCCACAAAAGCGGTGGAATGAGTGTTGGTGTTCCACCCCCTATGTAGAGAGTGTCTAGCATAAAATTGTGTTCTTCTTTTAGCAACAAGAGCTCTTGCTTTAAGTGCTCAAGGTAAAACTCAATTTCCCCATTTTGTGGTGGGTGGCTAGTAAAGGAACAATAATTACATTTGCTTACACAAAATGGAATATGAATGTAGAGGTGCGCAATATTCATTAGTTTTCTTTTTTGCTAACGTCCATAAAGGCGAGAAATGCTTCCTGTGGAATTGCAACACGGCCGACTTGCTTCATACGCTTCTTGCCTTCCTTTTGTTTTTCAAGAAGCTTTCTCTTTCTTGTTACGTCACCACCATAACATTTTGCCAGAACATCCTTGCGGACAGCCTTGATGTTCATACGAACGATAACTTTTTTGCCAATCGCAGCTTGGACAGGCACTTCAAAAAGCTGTCTTGGAATAAGCTCTTTTAACTTGCCCACCAGTGCAAATCCTCTGTGATATGCGTCATCTGCGTGGCAGATGAAAGAAAATGCGTCAACAGGTTCTTCCTGCAACAGAATGTCAACCTTGACGAGTTTTGCTGGAATAAACCCTATATGTTCATAGTCAAGTGAAGCATAGCCACGCGTGCATGATTTTAATCTGTCGTGAAAATCTAAAATAAATTCTGAAAGTGGCATTTTGTATGTAAGGCGGACTCTCTCTGGAGTGAGGTAATCCATGCCAACATATGTCCCGCGTTTATCTTGACAAAGTTGCATAGCAGGCCCTACAAATGCTTCTGGAATAAAGATTGATAGCTTTATATATGGCTCGCGGATTTCTTCTATCTTTGTTGTGTCGGGAAATTCTGAAGGCTTATGAGCCTCGATAACACTGCCGTCTGTCAAGGCAATTTGATACACGACGTTTGGTGAAGTTGCAATAAGGTCAACCCCAAATTCTCGTGTTAAGCGTTCCCTTGCAATTTCCATGTGAAGAAGTCCGAGAAAACCGCAACGGAAACCAAAGCCAAGTGCAACAGAGTTTTCTGGCACAAAAGAAATGGCACTATCGTTTATTTGAAGTTTTTCTAGTGCTTCTCTTAACTGGTTGATGTCCTCTCTTTCTATTGGATAAAATCCGCAAAAGACAACGGGCTTCACCTTTTTGTAGCCGGCAAGTGGTGTAGTGGCAGGGTGACTTGAGCTTGTGACAGTGTCGCCTACGTGGGCTTCGTCAATTGTTTTTATTGAAGCTGCAATGTAACCAACGTCACCAGGAAGCAGAGCATCTGTTTTTGTCTGAACTGGCTTGAAAAAACCAACCTCGTCAACATCATAATCCATACCAGTTGCCATAAAACGCACCTTGTCGCCAGCTTTTATCGAGCCATTCACCACACGAAGGTAGCAAATAACGCCCTTGTAGTTATCATATACAGAGTCAAAAATAAGAGCTTGTAGGGGAGAGTTTGCATCTCCCTTTGGAGCAGGAATTTTTTCCACTATCTGTTCCAAA
The DNA here is from genome assembly GCA_937902895.1 of uncultured Synergistaceae bacterium. GTDB lineage: Bacteria > Synergistota > Synergistia > Synergistales > Synergistaceae > CALELF01. The sequence continues at coordinate 11,184 of CALELF010000080.1, forward strand.
AGCTCGGGAATTCCTTCTCCCGTTTTTGCAGAAACTTCCGCAGCTTCTGTTGCATCTATTCCTATAATTTCTTCTATTTCCTGTCTGACAGTATCTGGGTGAGCAGAGGGCAAATCAATTTTATTGAGCACTGGTACAATTTCCAAATCAAGGTCAATTGCTTGATAGCTATTTGCGACGGTTTGTGCTTCAACACCTTGTGTCGAGTCAACAACCAATATAGCGCCATCGCAAGCAGCAAGAGAGCGAGAAACTTCATAAGAAAAGTCAACGTGACCTGGAGTGTCAATAAGGTTTAGCGTGTAATTTTTCCCATCTTTTGCTTTATATTCCATGCGGACTGGCACAGACTTTATTGTTATGCCTCTTTCTCTTTCAAGATCAAGCATGTCAAGCATTTGGCTTTTTAAGTTTCTTTTGTCAACTGTTCCTGTTGCTTCCAAGAGCCTGTCTGCTATTGTGCTTTTGCCATGGTCAACGTGGGCAATGATACTAAAATTTCTTATTAAACTAAGGTCATGTGCCATACATATTTCTCCGAATTTACTAGAATTTGAAATTTAATCCATCTATGATTGTACCAAAAGGATCTTTTAAAAATCCACTGTTTTCTTGTCGTGTGCTAGTTGTAGGGCCAACAGGAACGGAGTATTTGAAGGAAATTTTTGTTTCTCCCTTTAATCCCATAGCTTCTGCATCTGGATCGTGTGAGGTGTGAGGGATAGACCAATTTATCTCCCTCAAACGTGTGTTTTCAAGACGCAATTTGGAAAACTTTAGGTTATCTAATGTTCCGCCAATGTGCATATCTATTATTCTAAATTCACGCTGTGAGACACCCTTGATGAGGCTCTTGACCATACCGCCAAGAATGGCACCTGTGTCAAAATCTTCATTTTTTGTGAGCTTGCGAACGCCATGACGCAAGAGCATACCAGAAGCGTCCAGCACGGAGTTTAACGCTTTTATATTCACTTTTGTTTGAAGTGACATATTTACATTTCCTTCTCTGGTCAAAACGCCGTCTAGTGAAGCATAATTGTATAGTGAGTTTCCGTCTGGGGCTATTGCTTGTGCTCCTGGTAAAATTGTAAGGTCTCCTGATTTGTATGTAAATGGAATATTTACAGCTGCAAATTTGATAGTTTTTTCACCAGTGAATTTATATGAAGATTTTATCGCCTCAAAGCCACTTATTTCTCCATCTTTTAATTTTAGGACTCCGCTTGTCACGTTTGAAGAAAGTCGCCCCTCTTTACCTGTGGCAGTAGCCTCAAATTGAAGTTTGCCAGTCATTTTTTCCGGTCTGTTAGCAAACATAATATTTGACAACTTTGCCAAATCTATTTCTTCTGTTTTTAGCTCTACATTGTAAATATCGTCTGCCAAATTAAGCTTGTAAGTATATGAAATTTCGCTGTCGCATAGCTTTGCCTTTGCACCCTCGGTAGTAAGCGTTGTTTGGTTTAGCCTGACGGGAAAACGTATGTCTGTTACGGGAATTCCATAAATCATAATTCTGTCAGATTTTACAGTCGCTCTTGCCCGTAACACATTTTTCTCGCCATGGCAACCAGCGTGAAAATTGACAATTCCACGGACGTTGTGGTAAGGATTGTCCGTTATCTTTATGTTAAATTGGTCTAGCAAGACATCTTTTCCTACAATACGGGCAAAATATTTCCAGTTCTTGTCCGCATCAAGGAATAACTTTGCCTTTGCTTCAACAGTTCCCTCACGCAATAAAATTGAAATAGGGTCTATTACAGTTTTGCGTGAATCTCCAACAAAATGCAAGGTGCCTTTTGGAAGAGGGTGATGAATATATGCTGCCTGTTCAACGAAAACATCACCCTTGTATTGTGGGTTTGCAACAGTCCCCCCAATATGGCTCTTCATTGAAACGTAGCCTTGAATTCCGCGTATGGCAGGGATAAGTTTCAAGGCCAATATATATAGGTTTAAGTCTTTGCAGTTAGCATTTATGTCAAGTTTTCCGTTTGCAATGTTGCCTAAACCTCTAGGCAAGGTTATTTTGCCGGAGATAACGCTGTCAGAATCAAAAATATCTGCAGCAATTTTTTTGATTTTTATTTCTTTTGGTGTGCCATAGATTTCTGTATTTATGTTTTTGAATGGAGTTCTTTCAAAGGTAACATTGGGAGATTTTATGCGTAATTGCCAGTTTGTTCCATTTGATACTCTGGAGGAAGATATTTTTCCACTCACGCGCCCTTTTAGTTTGTATGGCAATTTGAACATTTGAGCAAAGGTTGCAATGTCAAAATTATTAGCAGAGCCGTTACAGTCAAAGGCTAACGGATACCTGCCATTTGGAAGATAAACCTTTGCGTTTAAGAAAAATAAACCATCATCTATCGCAAGTTTAATATTTTTTAGCGTTATAGCATTGTCAGAATAGGACACATCAGCATTGATACCGGAAATCGTAATGCCGTTAAGTTTTCCCTTTGAGCTTGTCAATTTTGCATTGACAACGGGGGAATTTTTGTTGCCCGTCACAGTCCAAACGAGCTTTATGTTTGCGTCTGCTTCTATGCCACTTGAAGCCTCTATTGCCTTGCGGAAAGCGGATAGCTTGAGCCCGAAGGATTCACCCTTGAAGTGCAAATTCCCCTTGGTATCAGTTGTGCCATTGGCTACAAATTTTGCTCCCTGCCAAGAGAAAGTCCAATTTTTTATTGTGTAAATTTCTTTGCTTATATTTGCAGAAATGTCCGCTGTGATTTTTTCCACGTCGCCATAAAAATTAGTTTTCAACCTGTTTGAAGCTATCTTTGCATCTATCACAAGGTTATCTGGGGTTCCCTTCAAGGTGCCATTGATTTTTACAGTTCCGTCGAGGCCGTAATCATCGCCACCAAGAGCTTTTAGGAGCTTCTTCACAGGAAGTCCATCTGCAAAATATTTAATGTCATTATGTCCATTTTTGAAAGAAAGTTGCCCTTGAACGCCAAGTTTTTTGTTTTCCAAAAGAGCTTTGAAATTTATCTTGCCGACTGGTGTGCCGTTAAAGTTTGTTTCTAGCGTTATTTTGTTCAAGTTTAGTCCATTGTAGGAGATATTTGACGGCGCAGCCTTTACCGAGCCACTAAGGGCATTGAGTGGTCCATCTATATTTGCACTTAATGATGAAATATTCCCTTTTAGCCCTTTTGCGTCAATGTCTGCTGTGTTTTTTATAAAGGAAATAAGATTGTCAAACTTTATATTCTTGATATCTGCATTTAGTGTTAAGTGTTCTTTGTTCTTTTTTGAATTGTAAACAAAGTTGCCCTTCAAAGCAGAATTAAAAATTTCTCCTCTGTCCACAGTAACACGGATAACTTCATCGTCAATGCCCCAGTCAAGAGCGATATCGTTTGCGACTATTCCGAATATTTTGCCGTTTGTCAGTTTCCCCTTGCCAAAAGATTTAACTCCATCTTCGCGGAAAATAAAGTTAAATTCTCCTGCTAGCATTCCGGAAGCGTCAAGCTGTGTTATTGCAGGAATGACAGTGGCGATTGACTTCAAGTCTATGTTGGTGGCTTTTGTGGTGATGGAAGATTGTTTTGGAAATTTGCCTGTTAAATGGACAGTTCCTAGGTTTTTATTGTTACTAAAAACAGACAGAACCATATTATCAATTTTTGCACGCCTTGTTCCTATGTCGTCTGCAACACCCTTTAACAAAATGTCAAAGGATTTCACCTTGCCTTTTATGTCAAGATGTACAGAGTCCTTTCTGTCAATGAAAGAGGTAAGGTGAGGCAGTGTCAAAAGGTTTCCTGCAAACACGCCATCATCAAAATAAATCTTTGTATTTGTTGCGTCAATTTTAGCAATTGGCAAGTTTATGTAGAACAAAACATCCATAATGATTTCATTTGCAGGCGTTGTGGAGTTTGGATCGCTTGGAAAGGTTGCGTTTATTGCAGGAATATCTACAACAAGATTTTTTGTTGAGAATTTTGCTACACGGAGCGCAAGTAAATCTCTGAAGGAGAAGTCAATTTTAGCTTCCGAGAGTGTGACAAAATTCCTTTGTCCTTTTAGCGCAAAATTTTTTATCTTGTAGCCTTGAAATATATTGCCCTTGATATCCATAGAGAGAGCCAAGTCTGATTCTTCCAGGGCAAGATTAAGGTGTTTATTTATAATAAATTTTAATCCTAAATCTGTATCTGTTGCCACATACAAAGAAGTAACAAAAAAAATGGCAAGACTTGCAAGAAAAACTAACGAGCGAAAAAGAGCCTTGCCCTTTGCAAAGCTGTTTTTGCGTTGCTCATTCCTTTCTGTGTTTTTCGTTACTTCGTCTGCCATTGGCTGAACCTCTTTATTGTATAAATTAACTCGTAATTTTACCATAAAAATTGACTTTTTACGCAGATAACAAAAAAATTGCAACAAAAAATCTTTTTTGCCATAGAGAACTGGTCTGCACCCCGTCAAACGGACAGTGAAATAAAAAAAATAAGATTTTAAATT
>CALELF010000081.1 GCA_937902895.1 uncultured Synergistaceae bacterium
CAAGAACGGACTTTACCTTGAGCCACAGGCAGAGTTTATCTACGGTTACTTGGGCGGTGCAAAAAAGACAAGCTCCACAGGCACCTTGGCAGACATAGACAGCACAAACCACTTTATTTCAAGATTTGGGCTTGCACTTGGTCAGAAGGTAAAGAACTTCAACTATTACTTAAAAGCAAGCTACTATCATGATTTCGCCGGTTCAACGAACATAAAATATGGTGACGCTTCATACAAACAGGACGGAGCAAAAAACTGGTGGGAAGTTTCCCTTGGTGGTGGCTGGAATCTCACAGACACAAGCTACTTCTATGCAGAATTTACCAAACACTTCAAGGACATAAGCAATAGTTTGAACTTCAATCTTGGCTTCAGATTTACGTTGTAAAGGTTTTTTAGCCATAAAGCGCTTGACTTCGTCAAGCTAACATAAAGGGAATGACGAGCGAAGCTTGCCATCCTGACATAAAGGCGGAGTCCGCTAAAAGCAAGAAAACAAGGCATTGCAAATTTATTTGCAATGCCTTGTTTTTGCTTTTTCTTATTTTTTATGTCAGTCAAGGCGTTTTTTGCCTTGATGGTTTTATGTTAGCCAAGCCAAAGGCTTGGGACTTATGACCAAAATAAACGAAAATAAAATTCTAAAGCTTTTGTTGCGTTTTTGTAGTATAATTACAAAAATTTTATAGATTTTGGATAATGAAATTTCGGGTGAAACTTATGAAAAAAATTGATGTAAAAATTTGTTTGGGCACAACCTGTTTTGTTATGGGGGCATCTCATTTACAAAATTTAAAGGGAATTGTGTTAGAAAAATATGGAAATGACGTAACAGTTACAAAATGTGATTGTTTAAGTGTCTGCACAGACACTGGAGAATACTGGAAGGCTCCCTACGTTAAGGTTAATGATGTTATCGTTTCAAAAGCAACAACCGAAAAGGTATTAGTTGAAATAGAAAGACAATGGAATAACAATGACTGATGATGTAAAACACCTAAAAAGAGAAATATTGGTAAGGTTGGTTGAAGCATTTATTTCAGATGAATTTGAAAAGAATACAAGACTAATTCCTTATGATATGAGACCGAAAGGTGCAAAGGTGCCTTACCGTTGTTGTATATACAAGGAGCGTGCCATATTACGTGATAGAATAATTGCTGCTCTCGGTTTTGCTATAGAAGATGATGATGAAACCGTTTCATTATACAGGTATGCAATGAATGCCATGGAACGAGAGCACCCAGAAGAAATTCCATTAACAGTCCTTGGCGCAGCTTGTAAGGCTTGTGTGCATCAAAGAATACATGTTACAGATTTATGTCAAGGATGTGTGGCTAGACCATGCCAATCTGCTTGCAAATTTGGTGCAATAGGCATCATAAATGGTAGGTCTGTAATTGATTCAAGCAAGTGCAAAGCGTGCAAAATGTGTGTGTCTGTTTGTCCTTACAATGCAATAGTAAAGGTAGCTGTGCCGTGCGAAGATAGTTGCCCTGTTGATGCCATTGAAAAAAATGTGGATGGAACAGCAAAAATTGATTTTGAAAAATGTATTTTTTGCGGTAAATGTGTTTCAAAATGTCCGTTTGGGGCAGTGCTAGAAAAAAGTCAGCTTATAGATGTCTTAAAATTATTAAAAAATAATGAGGAACTATCTCTTGTATTTGCACCTGCAACAGCCGGAGAATTACCGGGTAGCCTCGGTCAGCTTAAGACTGTCCTGAAGGAAATAGGTTTTACTTATGTTTATGAAGTAGCACAAGGTGCTGATATTACAATGAAAAATGAAGCTCGTGAGTTCCAAGAAAGAATGGCAAGTGGGCAACCCTTTATGACTACCTCTTGTTGCGCAGGGTATAATGAATTTGTAAAAAAACATTTGCCTGCGTTGCAACCATATAAATCTGAAACAAAAACACCGTTATTTTATACGGCAGAAATTGCAAAGAATGAACATCCAAATGCAAAAGTTGTATTCGTGAGTCCTTGTGTTGCAAAAAAACAAGAGGCAAAAGAAAATCCAAATGTTGATTATGTAATTAACATTGCGGAATTAGGTGCTATGTTGATTGCGTCGCATATAGAAATTTTAAATTGCGAAGAAGATATTTCTAGTGTTCAACCATCAAAACAGGGCAGAAAATTTCCTCTTTCGGGTGGAGTGGCAGAGGCAGTAAAGTTCTGCACCAATTGTGATACCTGTCCAACTATTATTAGCGGACTAAATAAAGATACCATAAGACAATTGAAAAAATATGCAAAAGATGGAAAATGTAGTGATGGAAATTTAATTGAAGTTATGTGCTGTGAAGGTGGTTGTATTGGTGGTAATGCAGCATTAGCTGATACAAAAGTAGCAACTAAATTAATAAATGACTTAATAAACAAAAGCGAAGACATTACAGATGAATAGATTATGCTAAGGTAGGTTAGGAATATGGCGGACAATATAGAAAAATTTGAAGAATTAGCGTGGCAGGGTTTTACCAATGGCACATGGCAAAGGGAGATAAATGTTAGAGATTTTATCCTCAAGAATGTTACGCCATATTATGGTGATGATGCTTTCCTTGCATCTGCGACTGAAAAGACAAAAAAACTTTGGAATAAGTGCACAGACCTAATGCAGGAAGAGGCAAAAAATGGTGGTGTCCTTGATATGGATACCAAGATTATTTCTTCCATAACATCGCATAAAGCTGGTTACATAGATAAAGACAACGAAGTTATTGTTGGATTGCAGACTGATAAACCGCTGAAAAGATCCTTGCAGCCTTTTGGTGGCATAAGGATGGCAGAGACTTCGTGCAAATCCTATGGCTACGAAGTAGATAAGGAAGTATCCCATATCTTCAGAGCATACAGAAAGACGCATAATCAAGGCGTTTTTGATGTCTACACCCCAGAAATGAAACGTGTGCGTCATGCTGCTATCCTCACTGGATTACCAGATGCATACGGCAGAGGACGCATTATAGGCGATTACAGACGCATAGCACTCTATGGAATTGACAGACTCATTGAAGATAAAAAGAAACAGCATGAATCAATTAGCGGTTTTATGTTAGATGATAAAATTCGTTTGAAAGAAGAACTCGCGGAGCAAATTGTGGCGCTAAATGAGATGAAAGAATTAGGCTCAATTTATGGCTGTGACATTTCTCGTCCTGCACAAAACGCAAGGGAAGCAGTTCAATGGCTTTACTTTGGTTATCTTTCTGCTGTTAAGGAGCAAAATGGTGCTGCAATGAGCCTTGGCCGCACATCAACATTCTTGGATATTTATATAGAGCGTGATTTGCAAAAGGGTGTGATTACTGAGAGCGAGGCGCAAGAAATAATTGACCACTTTATCATGAAACTTCGTCTTGTGAAGTTTGCAAGGACACCAGAATATAATTCACTCTTCTCTGGTGATCCAACGTGGGTAACAGAGTCAATTGCTGGTATGGCACTTGACGGCAGACCATTGGTGACGAAAAATTCTTTCCGTTATCTGCAAACCCTTATAAATTTAGATCCTGCGCCAGAGCCAAATTTGACTGTTCTTTGGTCAAAGCACCTACCAGAGAATTTCAAAAAGTTTGCTGCAAAGATTTCTATAAAAACGTCTTCAATACAATACGAAAATGATGATATCTTGCGTGTTGCTCATGGTGATGATTATGCTATAGCTTGCTGTGTTTCCTCAATGGTTGTTGGTAAGGAAATGCAGTTCTTCGGTGCAAGGGCAAATCTTGCAAAGTGTTTGCTCTATGCCATAAATGGTGGTGTCGATGAGAGGTTAAAGGAGCAAGTCGGTCCAAAAAATCGTCCTATAACAAGCGAGTATTTAGATTTTGACGAAGTAATGGAAAAATATGATGCTATGATGGAGTGGCTAGCGTGGATTTATGTCAACACATTGAACTGTATCCACTATATGCACGACAAATATAGCTATGAGAGAGCACAAATGGCACTCCACGATAGAGATGTAAAACGTTATTTTGCGACAGGTGTGGCTGGACTTTCTGTTGTGGCAGATTCGCTTTCTGCCATAAAATATGCAAGGGTAAAAACAATTCGTGATGAGAATGGAATTGTTGTTGATTATGAAGTTGAGGGGGATTATCCCAAATATGGCAACAACGATGATAGAGTGGATAGCATAGCAACTGAAGTTGTTCATAAATTTATGGATAAAATCAGATCACACAGGACGTATCGTAATGCAATTCCTACGATGTCAATTTTGACAATTACATCTAATGTCGTGTATGGTAAAAAAACTGGTAACACACCAGACGGAAGAAAGATAGGTGTGCCACTTGCACCAGGTGCAAATCCAATGCATGGGCGTGATACAAATGGAGCTGTTGCTTCCCTTGCATCAGTGGCAAAGATTCCATTTGAAGATGCTTTAGATGGAATTTCCAACACCTTCTCAATAGTGCCAGAGGCACTAGGCAAAGACGAATTGCTTGTTGATGGCGCAGTTTTGGCTATGAGCTCTGGTTGTGCAGAGTGCACGATAGAGTAGATATAGGATGGAGGGTTGAGACATGTCAACAAAATCAGAAGAAAATTTAGTAAATTTAATTGATGGTTACATGCAAAAGGGTGGTTATCACCTTAATGTTAATGTGCTGAATAAAGAAATGTTGCTTGATGCACAGGAACACCCCGAGAAATATCCTAACCTCACAATCCGTGTGTCTGGTTATGCAGTCAACTTTAACAAGTTGACCAAGGAACAGCAAGACGACGTTATTTCTAGAACGTTTCATAGCTCATTGTAAAGAAAGAGAGAAGCGAGGATGAATTTAATTTTGTTCTCGCTTCTTTGTGTATAAGATGATTGAAAAAATTGGAAATATTCACTCAATAGAAACATGTGGAACAGTTGATGGCCCCGGAATACGCTTTGTTGTGTTTTTGCAGGGTTGCCCCATGCGATGCCTTTATTGCCATAATCCTGACACATGGAGCTTTGAGCAAAATACACAAATAACATCTGATGAAATACTTTCTCGCTATGATAGCTTGAAAGAATTTTTTACAAATGGTGGTATTACCGTAACAGGTGGTGAACCAATGGCACAGATGGAGTTTGTTACAGAGCTTTTTACAAAGGCAAAGACCAAAAATATTCATACAGCGCTAGACACATCAGGGGTTTATTTTGACAGAAATAATTTGAGACGAATTGATGAGCTATTGGCTGTTACAAATTTAGTGTTGCTAGACATAAAGCATATTGATAGCAACGAACATAACAAATTAACAGGGCATGACAACACAAACATCTTGGATTTTGCACGTTATCTTTCTAAGAAAAATATTCCAGTTTGGATTAGGCATGTGATAGTGCCAGGTATTACAGATAAAAAAGATGAATTAGAAGCCTTAGGACGTTTTTTGAAAACATTGCAAAATATTGATGCACTGGAAATTTTGCCATATCACAATATGGCAATTTCAAAATACAAAAAGCTTGAAATTGATTATCCATTGTGTGATGCCTCTCCTGCAACAAAAGAACAGGCAATAGAGGCTAGAGATATTATTTTGCAAGCAATGAAAAAATAAAGGCTGATTAAATACCCATTTGCTTTATCTTTTACCTATTTGACTCAGTCACAACACAAAAATAGGTTGCTCCTTCGCCAAAATCTGCGAAAGATTTTGCAACTGAGCATTTACTCAGCGTTTCATGTATTTTGTTCGTAATTTTCGTAAAAATTCCTAAATTAAGAAAGAGCCGTGAAATATTTTTTATTTCACGGCTCTTTATAGAATTGCTAGTCGTAGTTACTATGCTTCTTTGTCAATAACCATTACTGGGCACTTTTGAACACACAGACCACAGTTGACACATTTTTCTGTATCTATTAAAGCGAGATTTTCTTTCATAAAAATTGCTTGTTTGGGGCAATTTTTAACACAAAGCATACAGCCAATACAGCCAGCGTTACAGACTTTTTTTACAAGCGGTCCTTTATGTGTGTTCTGACATTTTACCGTTACATGTGAAGTTTTAGGAATTAGAGTAATAACTCCCTTGGGGCAATTTTCAACGCAAGTGCCACATCCTACGCACTTTTCTCTATCGACTATAGCAATGCCGTTTTTTATAGATATTGCGTTAAATTGACATACACTAACGCAAGTGCCAAGTCCTATGCAGGCAAATTGGCATGAAACAGGGCTGTTGCCTGGAACGCGAGTTGCAAGACGGCAATCCATAGTGCCCTCATATAAGTTTGAACCGATTATCTTGTCACATGTTCCTTTACAGCGAACAACAGCTACCTGTGGCACAGTTGCTTCAGCCTTTGCTCCGAGAATTTCTGCAATGAGCTTCAAATTTTCTTTTGTGCAAGCAGAACATTTTCCAAGTTTTGCTGTCCCGTTTACTAGTGCTTCTGCGTATGAATCACAGCCAGCAAAGCCACATCCACCACAATTCGCACCAGGAAGCAGAGCACGGATTTTAGCTTGTCTTTCGTCTTGTGCAACAGCAAATTTTTGTGACGCGAATGCTAAGAGCGAGCCGAAAAGAATGCCAAGAGAACCCATAATCAAGGCAGGAATTAAAATATCTTTCATAACCTTTCCCCCTTACATTAGCCCTGCAAAACCCATGAAGGCAATAGACATAAGCCCTGCTGTAACAAGAGCAATTGGAAGTCCCTTCATGCATTGTGGTAAAGATGGATTTGCTTCAACTCTTTCACGAATTCCAGCCATCAGCACTATTGCGACAAGAAAACCACAGGAAGAACCGAGTGCATTTACAATAGACATGAGCAGTCCATATCCTTCTGTCATATTTGTCACAGCTAGCCCTAAGACGGCACAGTTTGTTGTGATTAGTGGAAGATATATTCCAAGCGACTTATATAGCGATGGAACAAAACGTTTTAACACCGTTTCAACAAATTGAACGAGTGCTGCAATTATCAAGATAAAAGCAAGGGTATAAAGATATTGAACATTTAATGGAACAAGAACAAAAGTCCAAACAAGCCACGTCATAATACAAGCAAGTGTAATAACAAATATGACCGCAAAGCCCATTCCTCTCGCTGTCTTTAAATCTTGGGAAACGCCAAGGAAGGGACAGCAACCAAGAAAGCGTGCTAGCAAGATATTATTTACAAAAATTGAAGCAATAAATAGTGTTAAGTAACTCATTATGCATTGCCTCCTGTGTTTTTATTATCTGTGCAAGAGTTTGTGTTGCCGTTGCAAGCTCTATGGCATAAACCTTTCATTGCACATCCTTTGCAGCTGTCTAGTTCTTTCCAACCATCGTAATTTGATGGAAGAATTTTTCTTTTTATCTGAAATCTTCTAAACACTGCCATTAAAATACCTAGAGTAATAAATCCGCCTGGAGCGAGGATAACCAAAAGAGCAGGGGAATAACACAGTGGCATCACTTGAAAGCCAAAGCATGTTCCGCTTCCTAAAATTTCTCTTATTGCACCAATAAATGTAAGAGAAAGAGTAAAACCAAGTCCCATACCAAGCCCGTCAAATATTGAATCGATTATGCAATTTTTAAATGCAAAAGCTTCTGCACGTGCAAGGATGATGCAGTTTACGACAATGAGAGGAATAAAAATTCCAAGTGCAACGTCAAGCGATGGTGCAAATGCTTGAATTAAAAGCTGAACTACCGTAACAAAACCTGCAATTACAACAATGAAAGCAGGGATTCTTATCTCGTCAGGAATAACTTTACGAAGAAGTGAAATTGCAGTGTTTGAACCGACGAGGACAGCCGTAGTGGCAAGTCCCATGCCTATGCCATTTTTTGCACAGGTTGTCAATGCAAGGGTTGAACATAAACCAAGCACCAAAACAAAGATAGGGTTTTCTGTGATAATTCCATTTTTAATAATTTTTAGAGGGTTTCTCATCTTATTTCTTCCCCCTTAAATTTGCTTTGTAGTAATCAACGACATTGTTTACTGCGTTTGTTATTGCTCGTGAAGTGATAGTGGCACCGGATATTGCCGAGATATCAGTTTTACCTTCTGCCTCTCCTTTTACGACACGCAATGTAGTTAATACCTTGTTTGTAAATCCGTCTATAAATGAGCCCTTGCCAGTTTCAGCAGACTTTGCTCCAAGTCCTGGTGTTTCTGAGTGGCTTAACACACGAACACCTGTAATTTTGTCATTGGAAATACCAACAATAAGCTCAATTGCTCCACCAAATCCCTTTGTAGCCACAACAAAGTTATGCCCAATTACATTTCCATTTGCGTCTAATGCTTCGTAGATATTCTTGAAATCAGAATTTTCTTGTTTTGTTTCTATGAATTTTTGGGCTTCTGGTAATGTTTCTTCCAACGTTTTGGTCAAAGCTTGCTGTTTTGCCATTGCTATTGGTTCTAGTGTGGCGGAGTAAACACCACCGAGAATAAATCCCGTGATAGCTGTAATTGCAAAAAGGATTAAACCAAGTTTTATTATTTTATGCATCTTTACCACCTTTTTCCCCTCTTTTTTCGCCAAAGATGCGAGGTCTTGTCATTCTGTCAATCAAGGGGACAGTCAAATTCATTATGAGAATGGAGTATGATGCACCCTCGGGGTAAGCGCCCCACATTCGTATTATGGAAGTCAGAAGCCCACAGCCAATGGCGAAAATTATTTGCCCTTTTTTTGTCACAGGGGAAGTCACATAATCTGTTGCCATAAAAACAGCACCGAGGAAAAGTCCTCCATTCATAACATGGTATATTGCTGGAATGTCATCAAAAATTGATGTAAAAATAAAGACAGTCAAGACATAAAAGAGGGGAATGTGAATTTTTATTACATCTTTATATAGTAAAAATAGTCCACCAATAATTATTGCAATTTCACTAGTTTCGCCAATGCAACCACCAGTCTTGCCCATCAACATATATAGCTTGCGTGGAAGTTGTGAGTCAAGAGAGTTTTTTAGCAATGCCATAGGAGTGGCAGAGCTCACGGCATCCAATCCATGTTGCGTTGCACTGCTGATAATGCTTGCCGCCTTTGGTGAAGTCCAAGTTGTCATGGCGACTGGCCAAGATGTGAGCATTGCAGCACGTGCAGCAAGGGCAGGGTTTACGATGTTACAGCCTAGACCACCAAAGAGCTCTTTTACTATTATTATCGCAAAGGCACTCCCAACTGCGCACATCCAAAGGGGAATAGCAGGGGGCAAGTTATACGCCAAAAGTAGCCCTGTTACACAGGCGGAAAGGTCGGCTATTGTGTGGGGCTTTTTTATAAAATAACACCATAAAAATTCGCTTGCTACGCACGAAAAAATGCAAGTAGCCATTACTAGTAACACCCTTGCACCAAAATAATAAACTCCAGTAAGACCGGCTGGCAAAAGTGCCAACAAGACGAGCGCCATAACCTTTTGCGTCGTTAAAGGTGCATGGTCGTGTGGAGATGATGAAACAACTAATAGATTTTCCATTATATTTCCCTCAATTTACTTTTATCAGTTTTGTTGTAATTTTTTCCTCTTAGCTATCACGCTTGCTTTGCCGTCACGACATGTCTGTGTTAATGGTCTGCAAGCAGGGCAAACATAGGTGCAAGAGCCACACTCAATGCAGTTCATTCCACCGGCAGCTTCAAAATCGTCATACTTTCTGGCAATTACTAGCGGGTCAAGTGTGACAGGGGCAAGCCCCATTGGACACGCTGCAACACATTTGCCACAACGTAAACAAGGAGAAGCTTTACGAATCATGGCAGATTTTTTAGTAAGTGCAAGGATGCCAGATGTGCCCTTTGTGACAGGAGCATCAAGATGCCTCATTGTTTGACCCATCATAGGTCCACCGCAAATTATCTTTATTGGCTCTTCTCTAAAACCGCCACAAAAATCTATAAGTTCACGTATATTTGTTCCGAGTTTTGTCCGGACATTTTTGGGTTCTTTTATTGCGTCTCCAGTTACGGTAACGATTCTTTCTGTGGAAGGTTCGCCAAGTGTAATTGCTCTATAAATTTGTTGTGCTGTGCGGACATTCAAAATTATGCAGCCTACATTAGCAGGAAGAGCCGAAAGCGGATATTCCTTTCCTGTTACTGCTTCTATTAACATTTTTTCTGCACCTTGAGGATATTTCACCTTCAAGGGTTGGACTGCAATTTTCTTTGCCTTGTCATTTTCCTGTTGCAGACGTAACAAGTTTTGTTTCATTGTCTTTATTGCTTCGGGTTTGTTGTTTTCTATTCCTACAACACCGTTAGCTGCAGAGAATAATTCTAGGACAAGCAAAAGCCCTTGTAGCACTTCGTCTCCTGCTTCTATCATAAGACGGTTATCACAGTTAAGATACGGCTCACATTCTGCGCCGTTTAAGATAACGTGTGTAATCTTGGCTGTAGGAGGAGGAGTTAATTTAATTGATGTCGGAAAGGTAGCGCCACCGAAGCCAACAATGCCGGCACGACGGATGGTAGAAATATATTCTTCTTTTTTTGTTGTTGGTTTTCCCCAAGAGGGATCAAGTGTATACAACTCATCATTTTCCACAACAACGCATTCTTCAAAGTTACCACCTATTATTTGTCTTAATGCGATATCTTTTACGACTCCAGACACACTGGAAATGACCGGTGCAGACATTGGTGCATTATTTTCTGCTAATACAGTGCCGACAAAAACTGTATCTCCTTTTTTGACAACAGCTTTATTTGGTGCACCGATGTGTTGAGAAAGAGGAAACACCATTTCTCCTTGTGGTGCATAGTCAACGATTTTATTTTTGTTTGTGAGCTCTTTATGAGCCTTTGGGTGAATTCCACCCCAAAAGGTTGGAAATTTCATAACTGCCTCCCTAGAATATACAGAAAACTCTGATTAAAACTAGTGGAATTATATCACAAAAGAAATTTTTGTAAATCCTAGTAAAGTATTACACTGTTTTTCAAGCAGTAAGTTTTTTACGTTAGTGAAGCTATGTTCTTGACAAAACTTTTTTATATGTTAGAATACACCCGATGTTTCTGCGGAGCAGAGACATAAGACCTTAGAGAAAATGTAAAATTTTCTTGAATGGCTCATCGGACAGGGCTGGTCGCCGCCGCGGGTGACGGTTTCGCGTCACATATTCAACGAGCATTTGTTGCTCATTGAGCATTATTGCTCATTTTACGGGTGCCCTTTTTGGGTGAAAGTTGGTTACTTTATAACCTTGTGTGCTTTCGCACGCCACTTGTAATGTTGGATAAGCCGAAGCGTTATGTCCGCTTTTGTAGCTTTATGCAAAAATGCAAAAGGTTTTTTGTAAATTACAGGTAGGCAGTGTCTATGCACTTGCCTACCTTTTTCTTTTGATGGAGAATAGAAATGGATTTAGAAAGACAAAAACATGCACCAGTTTACGAAGCATTAGAACGATTCCGCAAATTGCGAGTCGTTCCTTTTGACGTGCCTGGTCACAAACACGGCAGAGGAAACCCTGAGTTGGTTCAATTTCTTGGGCAGCGCTGTGTGGAAATAGATGTAAATTCTATGAAGCCCTTGGACAATTTATGCCATCCTGTTTCTGTAATAAAGGAAGCAGAAGAGCTTGCAGCTGATGCATTTGGTGCTGCAAATGCTTTCTTTATGGTAGGTGGCACTACAAGTGCTGTGCAAGCTATGGTGCTTGCATCTTGCAAAGCTGGAGACAAAATTATTTTGCCACGTAATGTTCATAAAAGTGTAATAAATGCCCTTGTATTATGTGGTGCAGTGCCAATATATATTGACCCGAACGTTGATAAAAATCTTGGAATACCACTTGGGGTAACAGTTGAAGAAGCAAAAACGGCGATAGAGAAAAATCCTGATGCAGTTGCAATCTTGATAAACAATCCAACTTATTATGGAATATGCTCAAATCTCAAAGAAATTGTTAGCCTTGCACATAAAAATGGAATCTTGGCACTTGTTGACGAAGCGCATGGAACGCACCTGTATTTTGGGGACAATTTGCCGCAAAATGCAATGAGCGTTGGGGCGGATATGTCTGCTGTTTCCATGCACAAATCTGGTGGTAGCCTTACGCAAAGTTCCCTTTTGTTACTTGGCGAAAAGGTCAACGCTCGCCATGTGGCACAAATTATCAACCTTACACAGACCACAAGTGCATCATATCTCTTGATTTCTAGCCTTGATATTTCTCGCAGAAACCTTGCTCTTCGTGGGCAGACCTCTTTTGACAAGGTCATAACAATGGCGGAGTATGCAAGACAGGAGATAAATTGCATTGGTGGTTATTATGCCTACGGGCGTGAATTGTGTAATGGTGGAAGCATTTTTGATTTTGATGTTACAAAACTTTCTGTGCTTACGACAAATTTGGGACTCGCTGGCATTGAAGTTTATGACTTGCTCCGTGATGAGTATGATATTCAAATTGAATTTGGTGACATAAGTAACATTTTGGCATATATTTCTATAGGAGATAGAATTCAAGATATTGAGCGTCTTGTTGGAGCTTTGGCAGACATAGCACGCCTTTATGTGAAGCCGAAAAAAGACCTGTTCACTGCTGAATATATTTCTCCTACTGTGAAGATGACACCGCAAGAAGCATTCTACGCACAAAAGGAGACAGTTGCGCTAGAAGATTCAGTAGGGAAAATTTGCAGTGAATTTGTAATGTGCTATCCACCTGGAATTCCTATCTTGGCACCTGGCGAAGTTATTACGCAGGATATCTGCGACTATATATTGTATGCAAAAGAAAAAGGCTGTTCTTTGCAGGGACCGGAGAGCCTCGATGTATCGACATTAAATGTAATTAAATAATGGAGACTAAAAATGGATTTTTGGTTTAGTGAAATGCACACAGGAAATGTAAAAATTTCCGTTAGAGTGGATAAACAACTGGCATCTGTTCAAAGCGAGTATCAGAGAATTGATGTCTTTGAATCGCCACAGTTTGGCAGATTTTTAACATCAAATGGCAGTATTATTTTTTCTGAGGCAGATGAATTTACCTATGACGAAATGATTGTCCATGTGCCTATGGCTGTTCACCCAGATGTAAAGAGCGTTTTAGTTATCGGTGGTGGTGATGGTGGTGTTGCCAGAGAATTAGAATACTACGATGAAATTGAAAAAATTGATATAGTTGAACAGGACAAAAAATTCGTGGAAATATGTAACACATATTTTCCAGAGAGCAGTCGTTGGCTTTCAGACCCTCGCGTGCACGTTTTCTACGAAGATGGACTTCGTTTCCTGCGTGGAAAAACAGGCGAGTATGACCTTATCATTAATGACTGCACTGACCCACTTGGTCATGCTGCAGGAATGTTTACAAAAGAATTTTATGGGAATTGCTATAAAGCATTAAAAAAAGATGGAATTATGGTTTATCAACATGGTAGCCCATTTTATGATGAAGACGAAGAATCATGCCGTGCAATGCACAGAAAAGCCTTTAAAAGTTTTCCTATAAGCAGGGTGTATCAGGCACACATTCCAACCTGTCCTGCAGGTTACTGGCTCTTTGGTTTTGCGTCAAAAGTTTATCACCCGATAAATGATTTTAACCCGCAAAGATGGCTAGAAAGAAAAATAAAGACTTGGTATTACACTACACATCTTCACAAGGGAGCTTTCATGTTGCCAAAGTATGTTGAAGATTTGCTAAAAGAGGAGGAAAAATAATGTCCAGATTATTGGTTATAGGTTGTGGTGGCGTTGCACAGGTTGCAATTCAAAAATGCTGTCAAAATGGCACAGTTTTCACAGAGCTTTGCATTGCAAGCAGAACAAAATCAAAATGCGATGCACTTAAAGAAAAAATAGAGCAAGCAGGCTATTCAAAAACTAAAATAACTACGGCACAGGTGAATGCAGACAATGTGCAGGAGCTTGTTGCGTTAATAAAAAGTTACAATCCTGATTGTGTCTTGAATGTTGCCTTGCCTTATCAAGATTTGACAATAATGGATGCGTGTCTTGAGTGTGGTGTGCATTACATTGATACAGCAAACTATGAGCCAGAAGACACGAATGATACAGAGTGGAGAAAAATTTACGAAGAACGTTGTAAAAAATTGGGCTTCTCTGCCTATTTTGATTATTCTTGGCAGTGGGCTTATGACGAGCGTTTTAAGAAAGCAAATTTGACAGCACTTTTAGGCACGGGGTTTGACCCTGGTGTTACCAGCGTTTTTGTGGCGTATGCCAAGAAGCATTACTTTGACACAATTGACGAGGTTGATATTTTGGACTGCAACGGTGGCGATCATGGCTATCCATTTGCGACAAATTTTAATCCAGAAATTAACTTGCGTGAAGTTTCTGCTCCTGGCAGTTATTGGGAAAATGGGCATTGGGTGGAAATTCCCGCAATGAGCATTAAACGTGAGTATGATTTCCCTTGTGTGGGGAAAAAAGATATGTATCTTTTGCACCACGAAGAAATCGAAGCACTAGGAAGAAATTTTCCAGAAATAAAGCGTATTCGTTTCTTTATGACCTTCGGACAGAGCTACTTAACTCACATGAAGTGTCTAGAAAACGTAGGAATGTTGGGAACTGAGCCTGTGATTCACAATGGTGTCCCTATTGTTCCAATTCAGTTTTTGAAAACTCTTTTGCCTGACCCTGCAACACTTGGTCCTCGCACGGTTGGCAAGACAAACATTGGTTGTATCTTCCGTGGAAAAAAAGATGGCAAAGAACGCACAATATATATTTACAATGTGTGTGATCATCAGGAATGCTACAAGGAGCTTGGTAGCCAAGCTATAAGTTATACCACTGGCGTTCCGGCAATGATTGGAACTGCATTGGTTGCAAGTGGAGTTTGGAATGCAAGGGGAGCAAAGACGACCGATGAATTTGATCCCGATCCATATATGGAAATGTTAAACAAATTCGGTTTGCCGTGGGTTGTTGAGGAAAATCCACAATTAGTTGACTAAAGACTTTACCTTAATGAAAGATATATTCAACTTACTAAAAGATATAAAAACTCCTGCATACATAATTGACGAGGCAAAACTGCGTTCAAATTGTGAAATTTTGGCTGATGTAGAAAAAAGAAGCGGCGCAAAAATACTTCTTGCGCAAAAAGCTTTTTCTGCCTATGCAACTTATCCGTTAATTAGCCAATATATCAGTGGCGCGACATCAAGCGGACTTTTTGAAGCAAGATTAGCTCATGAGGAAATGAAAGGTCAAAATCATGTCTTTTCTCCTGCTTATTCAGATGAAGAAATGACAGAATTGTGCAAAATATGTGACCATATAGTTTTCAATTCCTTGACGCAACTTGAACACCATAGAGCAAAATGGAGCGTGTCAAATGCAAGTGTAGGACTGCGACTAAATCCAGAGCACAGCACCCAAGAAGGGCACGAAATCTATGACCCATGCGCTCCAAATTCTCGTATGGGCGTAAAAGAACGTGACATGACGCAACATCTGCCAGATGGAGTAGAAGGGCTTCACATTCACACTCTTTGTGAACAAATGGTAGAGCCTTTAATCGAAACGGTGGCTGTGTTAGAAAAGAAATTTTCAAGCTTGTTATATGAAGCAAAATGGCTCAACCTTGGTGGTGGACACCATATAACAAAAGAAGGCTACAACATAGAAAAATTAGTTGACCTCATAATTCGCTTGAAACAAACATATAATTTAAAAATTTATCTTGAGCCTGGTGAAGCTGTTGCATTGGATGCTGGCTACCTTGCGACGAGAGTGATGGATATCGTAAATGGAGATGTTCCAATTTTAATACTGGATACTAGCGCTTCGTGCCATATGCCTGATGTGTTGGAAATGCCCTACAGACCACCTCTTATAAATTCTGGTGAAGCAGGAGAAAAACGTTTTACATATTGCCTTGCTTCTCGCACTTGTTTAGCAGGTGATGTGATAGGAAAGTATAGCTTTGATGAAGAGCTTAAAGTTGGGGATATGTTAATTTTTGGAGACATGGCAATTTATTCTATGGTAAAAAACAATACCTTTAACGGTATGCCATTGCCTGATATTGCAATATTAAAGGAAAACAATGCATACGAAGTTATCAAGAGTTTTGGCTATAAAGATTTCAAGGAGCGTTTGTCTTGATGCTTACCACAATTCCAAAGCAAGATAATTTTTATATGCCTGCTGAGTATGAAAAGCACCAAGCTACTTGCCTAATTTGGCCAACTCGTCCTGGCTCTTGGGGGCGTAATCCAAAGAAAGCGCAGATAGCATTTACCAATGTTATTAAAGAAATTGCAAAGGGCGAAAAGGTTTATTTGATTTGTGATGAAAAACACCTTGACGATGCAAAAAAGATGGTGGGGAATAGCACTACCATAATAATTGCCGAAACTGACGATTCGTGGGCGCGTGATGTTTGCCCCACCTTTATAACAAACGGGCGAGTTGTCCGTGGCGTTAATTGGCAATTTAACGCTTGGGGTGGAGAGTATGACGGTCTATATGTTTCATGGCAAAAAGATAACGCATTGGCACCTTTTCTTTGCCAAAAGCTTGGAATAGATTGTTACGATGCTGAACCATTTGTCCTAGAAGGTGGCTCAATACATAGTGATGGTGAAGGAACGATTATCACGACGGAATCGTGCCTTTTGAGCAAAGGCAGAAACCCAAAGCTATCAAAAAAAGAAATTGAAGAAAAATTAAAAAACTATCTTGGAGCAAACAAAATTCTTTGGCTTCCTCGTGGAATTGCAGGGGACGAAACAAACGAACATGTTGACAATATTTGTGCATTTATAGATTCCGCTAGAGTTGTTCTTGCAACAACGGATAATAAAAACGACATACAATATGAACCTTCACAAGAGACTCTAGCCTGTTTAGAAAATGCTAGTGACGCAAAAGGACGAAAAATAGAAATTGTCTCCTTGCCAATTCCGGATTATCCAATTACATTGACAAAAGAAGACTGTGATGAATATGATTTTGAGATTGGAGAGGATACGCGAGAGGTTGGCGAAAGACTTGCTGCAAGCTATGTTAATTTCTATTTTTGTAACAATTCAGTATTAGTTCCACAGTTTGGTGGAAAAAATGAATCAAGCGACAAACGAGCTTTGCAGATTTTATCTGATGCTATGCCACATCGTAATATTGTAGGGATTGATGCCATTGACATATTAAAAGGTGGTGGCAATATCCACTGCATAACACAGCAAATTCCAAGCATACAAAAAGACAGACGAGAATAAATTCCCGTCTGTCTTATATTTTTTAAGAAATTACTTAAGCTCAGCTTTTGCTCCAGCTTCTTCAAATTTCTTCTGCATTGCTTCTGCTTCTTCCTTTGCAACGCCTTCTTTGATTGTCTTTGGTGCGCCATCAACAAGCTCTTTTGCTTCTTTCAAGCCGAGCCCTGTGATTTCACGAACAACCTTGATGACAGCAATCTTGTTTGAACCGACTTCTGCCAAAACAACGTTGAAGTCTGTTTTCTCTTCTGCAGCTGCGCCGTCTGCTGCTGCACCACCTGCTGCTGGAGCAGCCATCATCATTGCTGGGGCTGCTGCAGAAACACCAAACTTCTCCTCCAAATCCTTCACGAGTTCTGATAACTCGAGAACGGACATATCGCTAATTGCTTGAATAAGATCTTCACGTGACATTGTAATTTTCCTCCTAAATTTGTTTTAATTTTTTTACAGTCTTGTGAGTAGCATATTTCTATGCAGATTTTTTGTCTTTTAAAGCTGACAAGGCATTGACTAGGCCACGAGCTGGTCCGGAAAGAACCGTAACGAGCCCGCGTATTGGACCGGCAAGCAAACCAACAACCTGGGCGAGCAATTCTTCTCTTGATGGGAGATCTGCCAAGGCATATACTTGCTTTTGATCAAGGGCAACATCCTTACCAAGGATACCACCTTTTACAACAAATGATGAGTGTTCTTTTACCTTTGCAAAATCACGGATTGCCTTTGCGACTTCTGCAACATGTCCGTAAGACAAAATGTAACCGTTTGGACCTGTGTCAATTCCATCTGCACGAATCATGCCAGCTTCGTCTAAGGCCAAGCGCATAAGCGTGTTTTTGCAAACCTTCATTTCACCACCAGTATTGCGTATTGCTTTGCGGAGCTCTGTTGACTGTGCGACGGTTAAGCCACGATACTCAGCAACATAAAGTGCATCCACATTGGCAAGTGCTTCGACAAGGGCTGAAATGTTTTCACGTTTTGCCTCAGTTGGCATCTTGTTTCACCTCCTGAAATGATATTATATTATATTTGCTATGACCTCTTGAAGGGTATAAAAAAAGACCCCACACAAGAGGGTCAGGAAGTTACGGAATAAAAAGAAACTTCGTATCAACTGACCTCGGCTGGAAATTAAGCAGGAATGTACCTGCACCAACTGTCTTGAGCCATAACGCAAAGAATTATATCACAAAAAACAAACTTGTCAAGCATTAAGACAAAAAAGGTGTTCCCTAAAATTAGGGAGCACCTACCAAAGGCTCAATCAAAATTATAAATCGTAGGTTGCTTTGAACATAAATCGTCTTTCTGGATTAAGGTAACCGTCTTTGCTGGTGAAATACTCTTTGTTGAATAAATTTGTGACAGCAAATTGTAGTGTAAGGTCCTTAATTTTTTTTGCAAGAGAAAAATCCATAGTAAAAATATTGCCAGAATCATATTTATAATAATTATCTTCTCCAAAAGTTCTGTCAGCATAAAACAATCCATTTAGCGAAGCTGTCCAACCGTTTTTCTTGAAGCCTAAGATGAGACTTGCTTTCCACCTTGGTTCACCTGACCTTACCCAACGAGAAGAAGCATATTTTTCTTCGCCTTTTGTGAATGAAATTGCAGGCGTTAAGCTCCAATTTTCGTGCCAATTCCACTGATAATTTGCTTCAAAGCCCCATGCACGATATTTATCCACATTTCTATATTGTCCCTTCCATGAAGATGGGTCTGTTGTTACGTAGTTGATTTTATCATCTAGATTGATGTAAAAAATACCGGCACTCCATGGATTTTTGCTTTCTGCATTTTTAATGCCGATTTCGTAATCCCATCCTTTTTCAGCTTTTAAATCTGGGTTGATGGATAAGTATGCACTCTCACCGAACATCTGATATAAGGTTGGCATGGAAAAATGACGAGCAATTGTTAAGTAATATGTAGTTCCTTGTTCATTTGCAAAATTGAATGAAAAACGTGGCATCAGCTCTTTATAATTTGCCCCATCAGATATATTCCAGTATTCATAGCGCAATCCGATATCAAATGCACATACGCCAATAGGTAGCGATGTTTCAATGTAGGGAGCGACTTCAAACCGTGATTTGTTGTAAGGATAAGAAAAACCTGTTTTATCTGTATAGGTTGTCTTGTCTTCCTTGTAATCAATTCCGTAAGAAAATGGAACAATTCCGAATTTAGTTTTTCTTGTCAAGGTGCCACCGTATGTTGTGGAGGACGTGTCTGAGTTTTCCGAATTATCTCGTGCAGCCGTGATGCTTTCTAGCTTATGTATAAAAAATCTTCCTAAAAATTTTCCATCATCGTATTGTAATGTATAACGACCATAGGTGTTTTTCTGGTCATATTGCTGGAAGCCAAATTGAGAAGATTCCCAATTTGATTTATTCTGCCCAGCAAAACCTACAAACTTCCAATTTTTGTAACCAATGGAAAAATTATAGTCATTCGATGAATAGTGGTTTGCGTGGTCGTAAGTGCCGTCCTCGCTTTTTCTAATTCGTGTTTGCCCCTCTCTTGTATAACGGTAACCTAGGGTGACACGCCATGCGTCTTCTGCAACACCAGCTCGTGTGGAAGTGGAGAAGTATCCGTTACTGCCGGCAAATAGTGACGTGGAAGCGTGGGGCTTGTCAAAACTTTTCTTTGTTATGATGTTTATTACGCCACCTGCGGCATCACTGCCATAGATTGCAGAAGAACTGCCCTTTAACACCTCAATTCGTTCAACTGTATCTAAATCTATCGTGCGTAAATCTAATGGACCGCCTAAATCGCTTCCTGTTCCATGATTTGGATCGCTTACTGCTATTCCATCAATCAAATAAAGCATTTCACTTGTGAGCCCTCTTAGGGTTAGTCCTTTCTTTTGAGCCATAGAGGCATCATTCACAGTAGTGAGGAGACCTGGAATATATTTCAATGCATCATTGACAGTTTTTGCTCCAGAATTTGTAATATCTTCTTTTGTTATAATATAGGTCTGTGCAGGGACTTCCGCAAAGCTCTCGACTATTCGTGAGCCTGTTACTTCGACAGTGTCAAGCTTTTGAATTTCTTCGCCCTTGGCAAAAGTGCAAGTTGAAGAAAAAACGATAGTAAAAAATAAAATAAAGGCAATAATTTTTTTGTGCATAATAGCACCTCCATTAATTTTGTTTTTCCGAAGTTGCAACGATAAAAAAATTGCGGTTTCCTAAAAACTTGGAAACCGCAACAAATAGTTTAGCAATTTTTACAATATTTGCACCGTAATTAAGATAGTGCATAAACAATTCTAAGTAAAAAGCCTCACAGTGTTCGCTCGCCACAGTTAGGAAAATAATTCACTGCGTAGGTTTTCCGACTCTCCTTCTTCCTAACCAAACCTTCCCAGTTTTAACAACCAGTGGTATTCATGGCTCGTCCAGATTACGGCAGCGTGACTGTTTTGGATTTTCACCAAATTCCCTTCCGCAATTACGGAAAAAACTTTAACACAAAAAAAAAAATTTGTCAAATTTCCAATTTTTCAAAAAACAGTTTGACAAACATTTCATTCTTTTTTACAATACGCCGTATTCTGATTAAATTACATTATATGAGGTGGCTTCTATGAAAAGAAAATTCAGTTCACTGTTAGTTTTATCATTAGTAGTTTTGATTGTGTTATTTGGCATAGCTTTTGCTGCACAGCAAACAGGTAAAAAGACTGGTTATCCACTGGCTACGGCTAGAGAAGCAAGTGCTTATAACATAATTGGAAATGCGATAGCAGATGTGGTTAGCTCAGCGAACAATTTTGCTCTTACAGCTGTGGCAACTGGCGGTTCTATTCAAAACATAGAGCTTATGTCAAAAGATCATAATATGCTTGCCTTGGTGCAAAATGATGTGCTTCATTGGGCATCAATGGGCGAGATGATGTTTAATGGAAAGAGAAATTCCAGATTAAGACTTTTAGCCAGCCTTTATGATGAACCACTTTTTCTTGTGGCAAGAAAGGCAGCTAACATAAAGTCACCAGCAGACTTAAGAGGTAAAAGAATTTGTGTTGGAACAGAGGGCAGTGGTAACGAAGCAGAGTCAATTGTTGTTTTGGACGTAGCTGGTCTTGACCTTAAAAAAGATTTTCCTGGACATGATGTCAATAAGGATTTTAGACATCTTCACGGCACTTACCCAGAAATGGCAAAATTGTTAAATGAGGGCAAGGTTGATGCTTGCTTTGTCATGGGCAATGGTAATTTTCAAAATTTGCGCAAGGCTTGTGCCAACACGCCACTTGAAATTGTAAATTTCCCCACAGCAATGCTTGATAAGTTGACTGCCAAATA
The DNA here is from genome assembly GCA_937902895.1 of uncultured Synergistaceae bacterium. Classification (GTDB taxonomy): domain Bacteria; phylum Synergistota; class Synergistia; order Synergistales; family Synergistaceae; genus CALELF01. Next base: position 21,534 of record CALELF010000081.1, read on the forward strand.
TCCTTGCTTTTGGTATCACATTATTCCTGCAAACGCTTATGACAATGACGATATGGTTCAGACACCATGCGTTATGGCTATGTTAGTTGCTGACTATCAGCTTCCAGATGAAATTGTTACTGGTATCTTAACGGCACTGTTTGACAAGACCAATTTGGAAAAAGTTAAAGCTACTAATGAATCTGCCAGCAGAATTAGCTTGGAAGATGCATGCTTGGCGTTATCCGTTCCATACCACCCTGCGGCTGTCAAATTTTACACAGATAAAGGCAAATTGATAAAGTAATCAATATTGTATATAAAAAAGAGTCCTTAAGTTGAATACTTAAGGACTCTTTTTTTCTGCGATTATTCAAGAGTTAATTTCGTTTTTATGTAATAAACAAGCCAGTCCACTGTGTTATTGATACCGAATGTTGAGCTGTTTATACATACATCGTAAGTTTTAGCGTTTCCCCATTTTCCCTTGCATCTGTGGTTATGATATTTTCTTCTTTTACTGTCATGGCGTATCATTTTCCAGTAAGCATCATAGGTATTTAAGCCATATTTCTCTTTTATTCGTGCTAGCTTTTCTTCTTTGTTACCAAGAATAAAAATTGAAATATGCCCAGGTCTCTCTTTAAGTATTGTATCTCCACATCGTCCTACAAGGACAAAGGACTCGCCTGCATCAGCCTTTTCAATAATATAATTTTTCTGAAATTCAAATACCATATCCTCTAAAGAATTGGAATAATTTCTGACTGTCCTTGATAGAAAAGGAGCCTTCCGTTTTTCGTCATACTTTTCTATAATTTTTTTGTCAATATTCAAGTTTGAGGCAAGTTCATCTAACATTGCATAGTCATAAAAACTTATCCCAAGTTTTTTGGCGACATTTTCTCCTATTTCATGTCCGCCACTTCCAAATTCTCTTCCAATTGTAATGAGTATCTGATTTTTCATACTTCCATCATTCCTTTACTATCGTTTTATTAATTAACAATACTTGATGAAAATTATTATCATTGAAATTGTTACTACTAGTATCGTAGCTGGGACAGCCCCCTTACAGTATCTTCCCCATCCGATAGGATAACCGTTCTTATTGGCGACAGCAGTTCCAACAACATTGGCAGATGCACCAATAGGAGTAGCTGCTCCACCAATGTCTGTTCCAATTGACAACGTCCATGCAAGTGTTGCCTGTGCTGTTGGATTTCCGGCTGCCAAGGTTTTGATTATTGGGACCATTGTTGCTGCAAAGGGAATATTGTCAATAAAGGCTGATGCTATTGCCGATATCCATATAACAATCGCTACCATAATTTTTAGATTGCCACCGCTAAATCGAGCTATTAGCCCTGCGATTACATTGATTGCTCCGGTTTGTTCTACACCGGCAACAACAATAAACAATCCTACAAAAAACAAGAGCAAATTATAATCAACTCTCTTTAAGATTTTGCCGATTTTTTTGAAATTAACCAGACAGGTAATAAATCCTATTAGCGCCCCAATAAATGCAACAGAGAGACGTGTCATTGTATGTGTTGTCAGTAAAGCTATCGCCAAAGCAAAAATGACAGTATTTGCAGCAAAGTCTCTTTTGTTGCTGATGGCTTCCTTGGGGTCAGGTATTTTAGAAGTATCAACTGTTCTTCCATTATCTTGGAGTTCTCCACGATAAATGAAATAGAAATATACAATAGCCAAAACAAGGCATATTGCTACAATCATTCCTGTATTGAGCAAAAAGTCCAAGAATGAATAATGCAACCTTGACCCAATGATAATGTTTGGTGGGTCTCCGCACATTGTTGCAGACCCCCCAAGATTTGCACAAAATATTTCTGACAAAATAATTGGTATAGGATTAAATTCTAAAAGTCTGGCAAGTTCAACCGTAACTGCAGCTAAAAACAATATAACAGTAATGCTATCAATAAACATTGACAATACAGCCGCTAATATCATAAATACAACAAAAAGCGGTATGGTTTTATAATTTACTACTTTTGCTATTCGTAAACATAACCACCTAAAGAAGCCTGCTTCAGACATTCCTTCAACCATAATCATCATTCCACCGAGAAAAAAGAGTGTTGCCCAATCAATTCCATTCGAATCTGGAGCCACTCCAATCCAAAATCTGCCTTGAAAGAGAGATTTAAAGTTAAGCACATCAACAATTGCGTTTATGTCACGCATAATGATACCAAAGACTACAATAAGCATTAATGCTCCACATGCAAGGGTAACATACTGTTTTTCAATTTTCTCCGATACAACAAGTAAGAACATTACTATGAAAATAAAAACAGATACGACTAAAGCTATATTCATTTTCTCCTCCGAATCAAAATTTATTACAAACTTTACAAGTAATTTTGGTAACTAAAAAAGCTTATGTCTGCACAAAAGCTAATTATTTTTTTAGTTATTTTTTGCCGTCGGATCTTTGTATGTATGATACGGTAATAGCATGATGACATTCAGGGAAAACTTGAGGACATCTATGACAAAGCAGATTTGCAAAGACAAAAGCAAATATAAGAGGCAGAACCATATCCTTTCTGGCAAAAGAATTCGCAAAAAATCTTGATGATACGTTAAAAGAACTTACCATACACATTGAGGTTGTCTTAATATGCTTAAATACTACCTCAAATATGTTTTGCTGCATCATAATGTCTGTTGAACTAGATTTCGTATTTAATGCAACGTTATCTACAATCAAAATTGAAGCAAAGGAATATACAATTAGAACGGTAAGTAATACTGCGCAAATATTTCTTTTGTTGTCATTACTTATTCTCATTGTTGTTTCCTCCTTCAGTTCTCAAATTTTCAAATTCCAACCAAATTTTATTTATTATAGCTCAGTAGTTAAATAATTGCCAGCTAGATTTCATGAAAATCAATTTTTTAGTCATAAACCAATAGCCATAAAGAGAACATAAAGGCGAGAAGCTGTTGGCAAAGCCAACAACTTCTCGCTAATTTTTTTTGTCGGCGTAGCCGACAACTCTAGTTTGCCCAGAATGGTTAGTAACTTGGTGGTGCAAGTCCACTACAGGCTTGGCAGTAGGAACTGTTAGCAGAGGGCAAGTGCGTCCATCGTGAGGTGGAGTA
>CALELF010000082.1 GCA_937902895.1 uncultured Synergistaceae bacterium
AATTTAAAATCTTATTTTTTTTATTTCACTGTCCGTTTGACGGGGTGCAGACCACTTTGCGCTTATGGCTAATGTTTTTTACTTTTCAAGAGCACGTTTCATCTTTTTTAAGGCTACGCTTATGCTTTCGTGGAGTGAGCTCAGAGAAACTTGCTCGCGCCTTGCAATTTCTTCTAATGTCAATCCGTCAAAATACCTCATAGAAATTCGCCTCTTTTGCTTTTCGCTAAGGACTGCGAGCGCTTTTGCCACAAGAAACGCTCTCTCTTCTGTTGCTTCTTTTGTTTCAAGAATTTCCAGTGCGTTTGGTTCACGGCTGGCAAAATCCAGCCCCTCATATTCTTGGCTATCAAGCGAAACTGTGTGGTAGCGCTCCTTTCGCTCCAAATTTTCCTCAAGCCTTGTAAGGTTTGCCTCAAGCTCCTCCACTTCCTGTGGCAAACCTTCTAGGTTGCTCCTTGTGCCATCTGCGAAAAAATAAGTAATCATGTGTCTTTTCCTTTCCGCTGACAAGGCAGAAAGAACCAAGACAAAAAGACATGCATCAAGGCACACTAAGGCAGGCAAAGTGTTTTTGCACACTTCGCCGTCATCAAGACTATTAAAATTGCTATAAACAGCCTTCTTTTTGCCTTAGTCCTTAATGCATGTCAGACTATTAAATTATTAAAAATTGAGAATTGAAAATGGAGAATTGAGAATTGCGGAGTTTTTGCTTCGCAAAAGCGATTTTAGTGAGGCGAAGCCTCACTCTAATTTGTGCCACAAAGTGGCACACAAAAATTCTCAATTTTCAATTCTCAATTCTCAATTCAAAAGAGCTTGTTCTCTATGTTCTTTATGGCTAAAAAACAGAACAAAAAACAGCCGAATTTATCTTTACGATAAATCCGGCTGTTCAGCTCTCAAAGATTTACATTTTGCCACAACCTCTCGGCATTACTTGCTCGCAAGAGAGGCATTTTGTGGCTAAAAAATATTTACGCCAACATATACTCGATTTTTAGTGATTTTTGTTCGTTTCGTATAATTTTTGTCTTATTCCCTTTCGTTACAATCTCCATTTGTGAGCCAACGGGCAACTGAACATAGAATGCACCGTCACGCCTCACCTGTTCCACAAGTCCACTTTCGCTACACGCTTTGCACACGAGGTGCCCCGCTATGTCTCGAACTTCACGCATCATTGCAATAAAACCTCCGTAAATTTTCAATTCTCCGTTTTCCGATTTCTTCTTTGCGACTTTTATCAATGTGGGGTTTTGATGCAAAAAGTTTACCAAACTTTATGTCCCTCGTCAATGTTTTTTATGCTCTTGTCATAAAAAATTTTGTGTAGTTATATTTATATGGTATACTACCAAATTGAGCTGTTTTTATTAGATTTTAGAAAAGGTTTTTACCATGGAACTTTGGGATATATATGACAAAAACAAGCAAAAAACTGGGCGCACGATGGTGCGCAACGACTGGAACATGGCAGACGGAGATTTTCACCTCTCTGTCCTGTGCCTTGTGAAAACTACGAACAACAAATTTTTAATCACCCGCCGTGCCCTAGACAAAGAATGGGCTGCCGGTCACTGGGAACTTCCTGGTGGTGGCGTTGTAGCTGGAGAAACATCTTTTGACACTTTTTTTCGTGAATTGCAGGAAGAAACGGGCATAGATGCACGTGGCAAAACCGCAAACCTCGTTTTCTCCTACAAACGCGAGAACCACGAAGCAAAGAATAACTATTTTGTTGACATCTATTCTGTCACGATGGACGAAGCAGACTGCACAGTGTCCATTCAAGAAAGCGAAGTAACAGGCTACAAATTTGCAACAAAAGCAGAGATTGAAGAAATCGCCTCTCGTGGGGAATTTTTGCACTACGACAGCATAAAGGAAATCTTCAACAAATAAAGTAATGCTATTTCTGATTAGATTTAGCTAATTCCTTTTCTGCTCTAAGCACTAAACCATTTGAGTTGAGAATTGAGAGTTGAAAATTGATAATTAATGTGTGGCTCCGCCACAATTAGTGGTGGTGCGAAGCACCACTTTAAATCGTTTTTGCAAAGCAAAAACAACCAAAATTCTCAATTCTCCATTTTCAATTTTCAATTTCAAACACACTACACTTATGCGTTTATGGCTAAATTACTAGACACGTTAAATCAAAAAACAGCATAAGAAGAAATTCGAAAGGAATATATTATGGAACAAGAACAAAAGGAACAAAAACAAAATCAGCAGGCGACACAGCCTGAGGAAGAAATTTTCCGTCAAAGGAAAGACAAGCTAGACAGGCTCCGCACCGAAGAAAACTACGACCCATATCAGCAGGATCATTACGAGGTTGAACACAATCTAGCCTACGTAAAAGAAAAGTTTGGCAGCCTTGAAGAAAACGGCTGGGGCAAGGAAGATATAAAAACAGCAGGACGCATTATGATTCTCCGTCGCCACGGCAAAACCGCCTTTGCAACCTTTGCAGACGAAACAGAAACATTGCAGATTTGTTTCAATTTCAATATGCTAGGCGAAGAAAAATATACATTCTTCAAAAAGTGGGTGGATACAGGAGACTTTGTCGGGATCGTTGGAGAACCTTTCCGCACACAAACAGGCGAGCTCACCCTCGCAATTAAGGACTTTGTGCTTTTGTCAAAGGCACTCCGCCCAATGCCAGAGAAATACCACGGTTTGAAAGACATGGAGCTCCGCTATCGTCAGCGCTATGCAGACCTCATAGCAAACCCAGAGGTGCGCCAGACATTCCGCAAACGCTCACGCATAATCTCTACGCTTCGCCGTGTGCTAGAAGAAAATGGCACACTTGAAGTAGAAACTCCAATTCTCTCCGTGGTAGCCGGTGGTGCAAACGCACGCCCATTCATCACACACCACAACACACTTGACATTGATATGTATATGAGAATTGCAACCGAGCTTCACTTGAAACGCCTTGTGGTCGGAATGATGGGCAGAGTCTATGAAATAGGCAAACAATTCCGAAACGAAGGTATGGACATTCGCCACAATCCGGAATTTACAAGCCTTGAAGTCTATTGGCCATACGCAAATTATGTTGACATGATGAACCTGACAGAGGATCTTATCGTGGCAGCGGCAGACGAAGTTTGCGGTAGACACATCACCTATTGCGACAAGGAAATCAGCCTTGAAAAACCTTTCCGCCGTGCAACAATGACGGAGCTTGTGAAGGAAGAAACGGGGCTCGACTTTGACACAATAGACGACACAGAGGCAAAGAAACAGGCAACCTTGAAAGGGCTTGAGATAAAACCAAGCTACACAAAATGGGACATCTTGCCGCTTTTCTTTGAAGAATTTGTGGAAGAAAAATTGATAAACCCCACCTTTGTAATCGGTCACCCAACTGTCATTTCCCCGCTTTCCAAAAGAAACAAGGAAAACCCAAACGTGACAGACAGATTTGAACTCTTCATAAACGGTTGGGAATTTGCAAACGCATTCTCCGAGCTTAACGACCCACTAGACCAACGCGAAAGATTTTTGGATCAAGCAAGAAAGAGAACCGAGGGCGACGAGGAAAGCCACCCATTTGACGAGGATTTCATCAACACTCTTGAATACGCCATGCCACCAACAGGCGGACTCGGCGTTGGCGTTGATAGGCTCGTGATGCTTCTCACAGGAGAAAAAAGTATCCGCGACGTCATCTTCTTCCCAACAATGAAACCGGTGGAAGAATAACTCAACACCACCATGCCTGAGAAAATTGTGAGACATTAAAAATGAAAGTAGAGCTACATGTCCATACAAAATATTCCAAAGACAGCTTTATGTGTTTTTGGCCATTACTTATCAAATGCCGATTAAAAGGAATAGATTCGATTGCTATTACCGACCATAATAGCTTAAAAGGTGCCACACAGTTTGCTGAATTTTGCTTAAAGCATGGAAATAAACTTCATGTAATTTTGGGGGAAGAAATTTTTACCAATACAGGTGAAATTATAGGACTCTATTTAAAACAAGAGATACCCCCTGGTTTATCTCCAAAAGAGACAATTAAATTAATAAAGAAACAGAATGGAATTGTCTATGTTCCACATCCTTATGACAAAAAAAGGCATAGAACGGTATTACATGAATCTGCAATTCAGGAGAATAAAAATTTCATTGATTGTATTGAAATCCACAACGGAAGAAATATTTCTTCCCAATACGATATTGAACAGAGAAAAATTGCCAACAAATATCAACTCACACCTGTGATAGGCTCAGATGCACATACACTAATTGAAATTGGAAGAAATTATTTAATCATGGATAACACGGAATTGCTTACTTCAAATGATTTTAATAAAACCATTAAAGGGGCACAATTTCACTGTGAGAACTGCTTAAGGGTATCACATTGCATTTCAAAATTCGTCAGATTGCTAAAACTATTAATACATGGAGATTTTCATGAATTACACAGAGTTATCGTTAGAAAAATTAAGGGGAATTAGTATAGAAGTAGCTAAAACGATTAAATCTAAGCAAGAGGTTGATTTAATTATTTATGTTGCAAAAGCTGGTTTTGCAATTGCATATTATATGAATGAGATTTTTAATGTTAAATTACTGGGGGTAGCTGCACATAGAAAAGGAAATAATTTTAAAGCTAAAGTGGCTTCGCTGTTGGCCTTTTTACCACGCCGTTTTAAAGATTTCCTTAGAGTTATTGAGCTTAAATCGAAACTACATAATAAGTGCACCGAAAGATATGTCCAATTTTTTTCATCTATAAAATCAATGAATACTAGTAGTTACAGGAATATTTTAATAGTTGATGATTCTGTTGATACAGGACATTCAATGAAATCAGTATATGAGATAACTACCCAAACATTTACAAATGCTTCTATAACAACCTATTCATTAAATGTATGGGAACAAAGTAAGACTTGTTTTCATACAGATTACAATTCGTTTGAAGACACAGTAATTCGAACACCTATGTCAAAAGATTCGAGAGAATACGGTGCTTTTATTAATTTGTATGATTCAGAAGCTACGATTTAGCTTATTTCGTGTGCTGTGCTAGATTAATAACATACATCATAACTGAGTGTATAAACATAAATGAATAATACAGACAAAAAACTTTCAATAATTGTTCCAGTTTATAACGTTGATCAATATATTCGCAGATGCCTAGATTCTTTGGTTAATCAAACTTACAAAAATCTGGAAATTATTTTGGTTGACGATGGCAGTCCCGACAATTCAGGTAAAATTTGTGATGAATATGCCTCACAAGACAATCGCGTTAAGGTAATTCACAAGCAAAACGGTGGTGTCAGCAGTGCAAGGAATGCTGAACTTACTGTAGCAACTGGTGATTACATTTGTTTTGTAGACCCTGATGATTGGGTTGTGCTTGATGCATATGAAAAACTTCTTGAGCATTTTGAACAGAATGTTGATGCTGTGTTCTTCGGCTTTAACATTTATCGAAACTCAAATGATATTGAAATATTTTCACCTAAAAAAGTTGGGGTTGTCAATAGAGAAGAAGCCTTGGAGCAAGTAACAAAACGAAATCATGGTTATGACGCCTCCGCTGTAAATAAAATTGTAAAAACTAGCATTGCAAAAGAGCACACATTCAACACAGAGCTGGTAGTAGGAGAGGACGCCACTTTTTGGGTTTCCTGCATTGCTGATTGCAATTCGGTCTACCTTGACAATGAGCCTTACTATTTCTATCTAATGCACAATGCTTCAGCTGTTCACAAAAATGACTTAAAACAATTTTATAGCACCTGGAAGGCATGGAACATAATTTCTGATGTTTGCAAACCATACCCTAAGGCATTGCGTTGGGCAAGGCTCGAAGAATGTTGTCATAAAATTTCTTTGCTTGCAGCTTACTATGTTTACGGCATGACAAAAGAATTTAATGATTTAAAGCATAACTCAAAACTCCCACTCTATATCCTATTTCAACCAAATTTACATCGCTTTATGCGACGTGCTCAAGCAATTTTGCTGTTTTTATTATTAAAGCTCCACGCACCAAAGAAATTTATAAACACCGTTTTATGCAAGCACAAATATTAAAAATATAGCAAGCGAGGCACCAATGCTAACAAATATTAGTATTGATGCCTCGCTTTGTCTGTTTGACCATCAATGTGAAAATTCAATTTTGAAATAAGCTAGGGACTGCTTAAATTGATCTTGTGCTGTCAAACAGGTATCTTTCAAGTATGCCGGTTCAGACTTCCATTCCTTCAATCCACGGTAATAAAAGAGCTTCATATCATCACTGATAATGAAAGGAACAATGTCATTTTTCAAACATTCTTTAAAGAGAATCAATCGTCCGATTCTGCCGTTGCCGTCCTGAAACGGATGGATTCGCTCAAAGCGATAATGAAATTCCAAAAGATCATCTAACCTTTTAACTGGAATCCCCTTATACCACTTCATTAGATCCTTCATCTTGCTCGGCACTTCCTTCGAAAGCGTAGTGGGAATGCCACCAACCTCATTTTCAAGACGTTTGTATTCCCCCACAGCAAACCATGATTTTCTGCTGTCACTGCTTCCAGATTTAAGCACTTTATGCAGTTGCTTGATATAGTTCTCCGTCAACTGTGCCTTTGCTTTATCTATAATCAAATCAATACATTTAAAATGATTTACCGTCTCAACAATATCATCTACATTTACAGACTCTCCCTCAATACCAATGGTGTTTGTCTCGAAGATATACCTCGTTTGATCATGAGTTAGGCGACTCCCCTCCATATGATTGGAGCTATAGGTGAGGTCAATTTGTATCTTATGATAAATACCGCCCTGCAAACCTGCTTCTTTTTCTGTTTGTAATCTTTCAAGAAGCCTTCGTGGTATCTGTTTGCTTTTTTCTTTCCGTTCAGGCTTCATAGCATCCTCTGGAATTTTCCATGTTTTTCCGACAAGAATTGCACCTGCTACCCTGCCATCACGACAATACTTTCGCACAGATCTTTCTGTAATCTGCCACCTTTTAGCAATCTCTGCAACAGATATAAATTTCATCCAGAACACATCCTTTTCATATTTCGGAAACATTATAACATGTTATCGGAAATAAATATAGCTATTTTATACACTTATCATTTAGCTATTTATTTCCGATAACTTTTTTTCTGGTTGCTTATTGTTTGTAGCGAAAAAATCTGCTTAAGTGTTTAATTTATTGGTTCTTCACGGAAAAGTGTGGGATGAAAATTTTCTAACGATTTATGTGGGTTGACATGGAGCCTCTAGCAGTGTGATAAGCCAGCCTTGCTGTCGCCAAAGCCTTGCAATACAGGGCTTGGCTGGCAGCAACTCAGGCTATCACACTGCCTTCTCCATATAAACCCGACATAAATCTATTCGGAAATTATTAGAATCCCCCACTTTTCCGTGAAGAGCCAATTTTTTTGCCATAGAGAACATAAAGGGAATGGCTACGCCATTCCTGACATAAAGTAAATATAAAGGCAAGAAGCCGTCAAAAATCGACGATTTCTTGCCTTTTCTGATTTTTGAAAAAATTAAAAAAGCCGTGAAGAACGATGGGGAAAGAGTTAACTATCCGCGAAGCCGATATTCTATGTCCTTTGTGGCAGTTTTTGATTTTACAATATCAATTTTCCGCCAGATTGCTGTGCTTTTTGAGTTGCTGCGTCCAGCCTGTCAAGCACGCCAGCATTTGCAACTTCAATCTTTGGTTTTTTGGCTTCTGCTGCCAGTTCTTCCAGTTTCTTTTGATATTCCATCATAGAAGCCTTTATTGCTTCTGTGTCACAAGCAAGCCACGTGACAATTCCACGCTTGAGGCTCTCCACAAGTTCCTCGCTTGGATCTTCTTCCATTGCGCCAAGTGCCTTTAACATTTTGTATTCGTCTAGAATAGATTCTTTGATTTCCTCTTCTGTAATGAGTCCCTTTTTGTAAAGAACACGATTTACAATGTTTTGTTTTGTTTTTAAATTTTCCTCGTTTGCACTGAGTGCTTCCACACGTTGCAGGACATAAGAAATAATTTCGTCCAAACTTAACTGCATTTGATTTGCCATTTTCAAATCTCCTTTTATTTATATTTTTTTATTTTCGTAAATTGCAATAATAAATTGAACACTTAAGCAGATTTTTTCGAATAGATT
>CALELF010000083.1 GCA_937902895.1 uncultured Synergistaceae bacterium
AAAATATTTTTAATCGTTCGAGGAAAACTTGTCAACAAAAATTGTACTACATCAATTCTATTAAGTTTGGGAATAGAAAACCTAAAAACACCCTGTTGGATATAGAGCTACAAACTCTTAACCCAACAGGGTGTTTTCTCTTTACCTTTCTGCATATCTGCTATAATTTTGCCACAAATTTTATAATTCTTTTATGAATTGTAATGCTCGTTTGGCTAATGGAGTGTGTATTAATCTGTTAACAAGGCGGGCAAAATCTTTGCTGTCACACTTTGTGAATATCGATACTGGCATACATATCAAATTTGTAACAAAAATATAGGTATTTTTTAGTTTTTTTTAGTTTTTTTTGTCAATTCTCTTGACAAATATCCGGAATCAGCATAGTATAAACGCAACAGAGCCCACCACGCATAAGGCAGAAATGCACTGCGGACCACGGTGGGACTTTTTTTTATTATGAGGATTAGTTATGGCTGATTTGAAACAAGCACTCACCTATGAACAACAAATTGAACGATTAAGAACTGTCCATAATCTCACAATTGAAAGTGATTCAGAGGCTTTGAGCATTTTGAAATCAATTACCTACTATCGTCTAAGTGCCTACGGGATCGGATTGAAAAAGAATAATAACTCAGAAGAATACATGGACAGAATTTCTCTATCATTCTTGTATCGTCTTTATTCATTTGATAGCCAATTCAAGAACCATCTAATCCATACGATTGAGCAAATAGAGATCCAACTACGGACTCAAATTGCAAACTATCTGGCATTGAAATATGGGTGCGAAGGATATATAGATTCTACAAATTTCATTCAAAAACAAAGAAATGACGGGAAAGACATTCATGGTAACATTATAGCAAACTTCAAGGCTGAATGTCAGCGTCAGAAAAATGTCCCCATGGTGAAGCACCATATTGAAAAATACGAAGGGCACTTCCCCATTTGGGTTGCAGTCGAACTGTTTACGTTTGGAAATTTAGCTTCGCTGTTTGACATAATGAAACCAGAAGATCGCCAAGCCATTGCAGATTTTTACAACACAAACGCAAAGCATTTGAGTAGTTGGATTCTTTCGTTAGTTGAGGTTAGAAATATCTGTGCACATTACAGCCGTCTCTACAACATAACCTTAAAACAAACTCCTTTTTTGCATTCAGAACATAAGCAATACCAATCACACAAGGTCTTCCCAGTTATGCTCGTCATAAAAAGAATGATGAATGGAAACGTGGAAATATGGGAAGATTTCTTCCAAAAAATTAAGGATACTTTTAACAAGTATTCTACAGTGGTGAACCTGTCTTTCATTGGTTTCCCAAAAGATTGGGATGTGGTTTTGTCACAGCCACACTATGTCGTCACCCATAATAAATGATTAAAAACAACACAGTCCAACTCATGCTTTCATAGTTGGACTGTGTTGTTGTAATACAGTTTCCTTGCCACAAACTTTATGATTTACATGTATCTAGATAAATCTCATCATTGCTCTTGCATAATCTCGTTTGCTGTTAAATATTGCTATTATGTAGATTATCATTAGCGTTTCGTTCACAAGATAAAACAACATATAATCTTTATGAACCAAGAAACGATATCCTAAAGATTTGAGGACTCTGTCGTCTGGAATTGCACCAGAATTAGGATATGCCTCTAGCACCTTGATTTTTGCACGGAGATCATTTACAAAGTTTCTAGCTATATCTTTGTTTTTAGACTCCTCTGCAATATATAGCACAATATTTCTTAAATCTTGCTTTGCCGTGTCGGTCACAACAATTTTGTAATGCATATGCACACCTAATCCAACACTTTTAAGATATCGTCAAAAACTTCATCAGCATTCTGAATTCTACCAAGTTTGATATCATCTGCAGCTTGTGCAAAATGCTCATATACTTTAAGCTTGGCTTCTATTTCAGAAATATAATTTTCTCTGCTTACGAAATCTTCGTGACATAATACGACAGTATCTTCCTTACCGTTTACTGTAATTGCAACAGGATTCTGTCTCGTCAACAAGGATATTTGAGAGTAATTGCTTCTAAGATCTTTAGACGGTCTTATTGAAATTGTTGCACCCATTATGGTTGCCCCTCCCCTTCACTTTAACAATAGTCATATTATATTCTAATTTGACTACGTTTTCAAGAAAAATTTCGCTCCTTTTGCGGTTAAAGGTATCCTCTCAATTTTATTGGTTACTCCTTTTCAAATTGTATGCCTGTTAGCCTGTTAAGACCACTTTGGCTTGTTTCTAACCTGCTAGCGGGACAATTTATACAGTCTCCTTGCCACAAATTTTATATTTCTTTTTGTGAATTCAATGCTCGTTTGGCTAAAAAAACTATTCAACTTTTATACCACAATCGCACAATATCTCGCCTATGACCTCCCCAATAGACAGAGCAGGATTCTCAGAATAGTATGAAAATCCTTTATATCTCTTCGGTATTTGCCCAATATCAGCTTTCCTGTCCATAATATCTTTAGCCCTATTAACTGCATCCTTTACTTCATCAAGCGTTAATTTTTTTAAACAACGTTTGAAATTTACCTCATGTTTATATTGATGCAAGTCTTCGAAACGTTCGTTGAAAGCACTATTAATCGAAGAAATATATTGAGAACGATTAGTTAATGGACTACTCAATTCTCGCTTATGAAGTACCATCCATAATTCAAAAGTAAAATTGCTGTAACCAAGATTATACTGAATTTTCTTTAGCTTTTTTGCTTCCTTGAGTTGGTCCAAAATGCCCTTAAATTTTTGTATGTGTACTTCCTCACTACTTTCAAGATCACAAACATGAGTAATTACATGATTTGTAATTGTGCCTTCTACTACTTAACACATTTGCTTTAGGGCTGTGTAATTCAGTTATTATTACCAATAATTACTGCTCAAATTTTAATTCCTCTAGAGCTTTTTCATAAATATCAACCTGTTGGGTAATATTAACTTCATTAACAATATAACCTCTAAGTAAACACGCATGCTTAAATTCGTTAATTTTATTAATACCTTTAATGTTTCTTATTGTAACCACTAATCCAAAATTCAAATCTTTTTGTTTAGCTGATTTTCTTCTTTCCTTTGATGTTAACGAAACACCCCAAAGACCTTCTCCATATAGCAGCAATGGTCTCATACCAGTTTCTTTGTATATTCCTGATATAAATTTTGTATTCTCCCATTTTCTAAAATTTCGTCTTGCCTTTCTTTCATCGATGTACTCACCATCTGTATCTTGGATATTCTTATTAATGTCTTTTATTTCTCTCTTTCCCATACGCCCAAATTTAAGGGATAATTCTCTTTGCGTATAGTCTACTCCCTCAAGACGATTACACTCTGGAAAATAACATAGTGTCGCACGAGCAACATATGGAGATTTTCCATTTTCGTCCTTTGGAATAGGAAGTGCATAATTATGCGTTATATATGTGTTTGATGTATCTTGAAGTATAAATTTAATCTCTGAATTATCACAAGATATTATATTTGACATCTTTTTAGGTACTACTCCGTATCCTATAATATTCTGATATTTACAGTTACCTTGTTTGTAGTCCCATCCAGCGGCGGCATCAATTATCAAAGCTTTTGCTATTTCCCTAGTAAATCCAATAACATCAATTAAGTAACACATTTTTCTTGAGATCCAAGGAGCAGCAAATGATGTTCCATATTCTTTGTCTAAGCCTTTATGTGTGTACACATTAAGGCGTTCATCAATTTCATAATCACCGCCAAAATAAGACACATCTGGTTTATTAAAAAAAGATAGCACTTTTCCTGTTCTTGAATAACTTGCTGGACTTCCATCACGTTTCACAGAATTAACAACCAAAGCATTCAGAGAATCAGCAGGAGAACCAATTCTTAACAAATCATTTCTACTCTTTCTGTTATCATTTGTCCCAGCAACTATAAATATAACATTTTTTTCTTCTTGAATTCTATCCAATTCTGCAGCGCCAAATGAAATAAAATTCTTAGATATTTCATTCTCAGTTCCTAAACTCAAATTCCAGACTCGGATATCTTGGTTTTCAGTTATTATTTTTTTTATTTTTTTTATTAATCTTGTTAACGTAATCTTGTTTAGACAAACCCCAAAATGTCTAACCTTAAATCTGCCCAATCCGTCATCCAACCAAGGATTCAAAGAAGGCCCATCAACAATCAATGATGACACAGCTGTACCATGTCCATAACCCTGCTCAAATTCTGTCTTTGCTTCTTCAAATGGCTCCAATGTTTCCCTATAATCAACCCACTCAGAAAAATAGACGCTTTGATCAAATAGAGTATCAATCACCCCAATAATTGGCTCCTTACTGGGGCTTGGAATAGTGTACTCAGCGTTATCATCAACTTTTTCATTAAAATCAGCCGGTCTTAACGAAGAAATATCAGTTGCCACCATGGAAATCAAAAAAGGCACTTTTTCAATTAAATATTGATATGCTTCAAGGGAAGCGGAGATTGTATTTGCACCAGCTAAATCATACCAATACTTATTTCTATCTAAGCCAATTTTATCTAATAATTCAGAAAAATCTAATTCAGTTTTAAAAAAGGTTATAACTAACTGTTCCCTTAGATCATCTTTTTTACCGACACTTGGAACCTTCAGTGCTAATATTACAGAGCAATCGATTATTATATTCCTTATTTTTGTCTTATTATACTTTCCTAGTGAATAGTTGATTGATAAGTTTCCATCATTAAAATTTTCTGAATTTGCTTCTCCATTCATTTCGCTTTCAAGAAAAGAATGCGCTACTTCAAGCTTGTATAAAGCATCTTTCAACGTCCTTAAGCTAACATAATGGGTAATTATATGATTTTCATTACCAATAGTTGAATCAGAAAATCTTGCTCCAACAATTGTGTTATTACAATCCCCCCCCTGCTTGAATAATTCTTGAATCCGTCCACTCTTGGCGATAATATCGTTGTAATACACATCCACAAAAATGCCTTCAACCCATTTTTGTTTACCTTCATAGAATTTTTCTACAGATTTTAAATCTTCAATGAGTTTACTTAGATGACCAGATGTAACCTTATTACTTTTTTTTAAATTCCTAGGGCCTGGTTTGGCATTATTAGGATCATGCTTAAAAGGCATCTTTATACTCAACAAATTATTCATTAATTAATTTCCCCTTCAACTTACGAGACACACTACTTTTTGGTATTTGTGTGATCACACCAATTTCACGAGTTGTAAATCCCTCTTCGGCTAATTTTTTAATCGACGGTTGAATATTTTGGGTTAATTCAAGGTAAAGTCGTCTCAAATAGTCATACTCACTTGATTCATCGGAAAATGCTAAAGACACTTTTATAATTTGGAGCATCTCTCCTGGATACGGTATATTATCAAGGTTTTTTAGAATTTTTGTAAACAATCGAGTGTCTAACCTATTATTATCCGTTTTTTTTATGAAAGAATGCAAAATTGAATTAGACACTTCTATAAGATCCTCTTTTGAATATCGATCAAAAGAAATCAAAGCATCAAACCTTCTAAGTAACGCTTTGTCTAAAGATTCCTTCAAATTTGTTGTGCAGATAACGAGAATTTGGTCAGATAAATTGTCAAGTTCTTTTAAAAAAGTTGATGTAACCCGCCCCATCTCTCTTAAATCTTTATCATTAATTCTATTCATCACTAACGAATCCAACTCATCAAATAAGATAATTACATTTTGAGAGGGTAAATGATTAATTTCATCAAATAATGTGACAATATTTTTTGATGTTTGCCCTAAGTATGAATCTACTAAATTTTCCATGCGGACAGAAAGAATATCTCGTTCCAATAAACGAGCAACTTGATAAGCACTTTCTGTTTTTCCAGAGCCAGGGGCTCCATAGAACAAAACTTTACTAACAGGCAATCTTCTTTTCGCTGATCTAACTAATCCTAAAATATCATTCATAATAATATTGGGTAATATTAATGATTTATTTGTATGTAAATTTTTTTTTAAAAATTCAAGGTCTTTATAGTTGTTTTGTGGGGTATAAAAATTAGTGGTTGAAATTAATTCCATCAAATAATCACCTATTTCACCCTCACCTCTTATGTTAAAATCGGTTGCAATTTCCGCAACTTCATTACGAAAAGCAGGGTCATTCTTTTCTGCGTAAAATCTTACTAAATTAATTATATTTTGCTTTTTCATGTTAACTCCACCTCCTGCAAATATAATATTAAAAAGTGGGACATATGTCAATGTTTTTGGGACAATATTATATTTTTAATTATAAATGCCAAAATTCTCTGCAGACAGCATTCTAAGTCTGTAGTAAATTTTGGCAATACACTATAGCACGGCATGATTAAGTAATAAATTTGATTTACACGTTATTCTTTATAACTTAACACGAAAACAATCACTTCATGAATCCTTTCTGTAATTCTTTAGCAGAATAACCAATCAAAACTTTATCCTTTAGCGTCTTATTAATTAACTCTAATATCTCTTTTGTGTTTCCGTTGTTCATATCAACATACTTCACAATTCCTCGGCATACAAGCTCTAGCAATTCCTCATACTTTAACAATACTTTTAGAGGGCTAGAATCGTGTGAATAATAGTTTACAAAATTTATTGCTACCGAAAGCATCTCATCACATGTAGCATGCAATAAGTGTTCACAACAGGCTGAACTACCGTCGAGTAATTCACAGGCTTTTACTGTCCATACTATTTCATATATTTCTTCTTTTTCATCTACCAATCTGAGTAAACTTTTATCTTTTAGATTCTCCACAACAGATTTATCACAAAATAATCCTGGACCTTTATTATTTTTATGCTCTAATTCTACAGCTTTCAAGTATGTTTTACCAAAAACATTGTACCCACCACAACAAAATTTACCCTTCTTAATACAGCCTTCGCCAAAAAACTTCACATCTGGACCAAATGATAACCCACCCCTAAATAAAATAGGGAAAGCCTTGTGTCTTCTTTGTCCCCCATTTTCAAGTAAAACAGAACCAATTTTATTATTATCAACATTTGAAACCTCATCAAAATGCTGCTTAAATGGTTCCGAAGAATCTAAGTATAATTTAGCTACAAAGTTAGCTAATTGACATACAAATAGGTCTACATCATGTGATCCTAAGATCAAGGAATCACTAAAGCCAATCACATGTTCAAATGAAGTGATAGCTGTTTTTTTTACAAAGTCTAAAAAATCATTTTCGCAAGAATACTTCTCTTGATACTCTTTCTCAGGATGTTGTCTATTGTCATTCCACTTTTGTCCTATGAAACGATTAATTTTACATAAATTATCAGCTGCAACTTCTGGAGCCTTATCCAATAGCTCAGAGAATCCTAATAAATCCAAATAGGCCACAACCATGTTATCTGCAAATTCTTCTCTAGTATCCATACTTGTTCTCCTTTCATATACTTTTTCCACTTTACACGCCTTTAACTAATCAATTCTTTTATATTCCCATGCGTTCCGTTATGCAATATATCAGCTTATTGTATTCAGTTTTGAAATTTTCGCCTTTTGGGTTGTTTCAAATTCTTGTTTAACACATCCTCAAGGAATGCAAATTTATAATTTTTCATTGATGCATACTTACAAGGTTTTTCTATCATTTCTTTGTTCTCAGCACTTAATGCCCATTCGTGTGTGGATATTACTAAATATTTTTTTGCTTATTCCACGCTAGCGTAGCAAATTATACAGTTTTATTGCTACAAACTTTATGATCCTTTTTGTGAATTGCAAAGCTCGTTTAGCGAATGGAATATGTGTCAATCTATTAACAAGGTGGTCAAAATCTTCGTGGTCAAGCTTTGCAAAAAATTCTTCTCGTTTTTTGTGCTTGAAGGCAGGGGTTACCGCAGAGTTATTTTTTACAGCAGAAATAAAGGGATCAACTTCAGATATCTTCATGTCAGACGAAAGACTCTCAAACAATTTTTGTCCCTTTGCAGAATGTATTAGAACAAGAGAAAGCCCCTTACCATCATTCATTTCGTCAGAAGCAAATTTTTTATAACCCCACGCATCACCAAGCGTAATATCACTGATTCTATCAAGTCGCTTTACGGGGCAAGAATAACAAATATCACGTAAACAAAGGTTATTTAGAAAGGCCTTGTAATATGTGTCTTTATCAGAGAAACTTAGATTTTTTTCGCCATTTTCAAGAAGAAGAAGAAGAAGATATGGACGCCATCCAAACTGTTTATGTCTGCAATATGCATCTTGCACGTTTGAACCACATACTTTCTCGCATGTGTTTAGATAAATATTCCACACTTTTTGAGAAGGAACACCATGACAGAGCAAATCAATTGTAAATAAATTATTGTAGTCTTTTCCTAAAAAAGCCCTTAGACCTTCTATTTGGCAAGGAGTGCCAGAAAAAAGCACTTCTCTTCCTGCCTGTAATGCAATTCTTGCCTGTATGTAAGTATCACCTATAAAACTCTCTGTATATTTACTTTGCCGAAGTTTTTGTAGATCTTCAAGTGATTCTACTCCGATGTGTCTTATAGCGTGACAATTGTCAAAATAGGACGCTCCAAAAACAATTCCACCTTGTTCAATAATTGCAGAAGCAATGAGAGAGAAGATACCCCCACTACTACTTTCATATCTGATACTGTCATTTTTATAGTAGGCAACTAAAGCTTTTGGGGACTTATATACCCGTGCAATAGGGGAATTTATAAAACAAGCCTTTTCACAGACTCCACAATTGATACAACGAGAGATATCTATATTCGGAAAGAAAAAACCGTCCTTGTCTTGCTTCATCTCTATACAAGCAACAGGGCAGACGGAAGCACAGGCAGAGCAACCACAACAATCAGCCTTATTATTTATTTTTATCATTTTTTCTCTGTTGTCCCCCTCAAACAATTCTCCTTTTCCTCTCCGAAACAGCCTCTAATTATTCAGCAAATTTAAAAATTTTCTTAAGAGGTCTCAACAGCAGCTCTTTTTCAAATTGATTCATACCAAGTATCCACATAGAAGCACTATACACAACTGTATATAACACAACAGCAAAGAAGAGCTTTGTAAAACTGTTAAAATTAATCAAAAGATTTAATAAAACACCAACTGTTACAGGGATAACTAAACCTACAGACTGTTGCAGAACATTCTTCCAAAATAACAAAATGTTAATTCCGCATTTTTTGTGATAATAAATGTTCATGATAATACCATTCGCAATAATCAAGGAAACTGCTGTTCCAATTGCTGCTCCAATTGCTCCATATAACTGACAAAGAAAAATGGAAAGAATTAGATTTACTACTGCCATAATCGCATAAACAATACTTCTAAATTGATGTTTGTTCTCTGCACGTTGTATTTCTATACCCAAGTTTTGAATCAATGCAATCGATGCTGGAATTACAAGAAGCAAAGCAATATAGTATGAATTTGTATAACCCTTGCCAGCCCAAAATTTAATGAAGATCTTACCAAAGAAACACAGAACACTTGCGACCAAGGCTAAAATAATAAATTGCACGCGCCCAACTTTAATGAATAATTCTGTTAATTCAGCATTTAAGTGATTTAGTTGATTTTTGGATGAATTGCACAATCGATGAATACGCGGTGTAAATACATCAGAAACTGATACGGACAAAATCATATAATAGTTATACAAAACATATCCAACAGAATAAACAGCTACAGAAACAGTGCCTCTAAAACGCCCTAACAATATTTTATCAATATTCCAGTTTATTTGATCGATAATCAAATTGAGAGCAATAAAACTCACATAAATAAAAAGACTTTTTAATAAACCAAACTCAATACCACGAAATACAAAACGATTATGAAGGCAGTTTTTTACGTAAAACAAGTAACAAAAATCAACAACAATAGCCAACCCCACTGAAACGCAGGCCATAGCAATTGAACCATATCCTATTAGTAATAAAGGCAATGTAATCAATGGACTTAAGACTGTTCTTATTGCTGCTAGACCTTTCAGCACAATAAACCTTTCATTAGCAGAAATAATTGTTTGAAAAACACTCATAGGAAAAGATATAGCTAAATTTGCAGTCAAAAGAAACATCAATACTCTTGCTGTTTTATATTCAAATAGTGTCAAACCTTTGTCAAATACAAGATGAAGATTAAAAGACAAGTAAGTCCCACATACCAAAGCAATAAAACCAATTATAGCAAAAATAATCAAGAACATGCCATTTAGTTTTGCTATTGCATCTTCATCTTTTTCCTCTTTATATTGAGCAAAGTATCTAATATAGCCACTGCTAAACCCTAGATTAAGTATGGAAAGCATTGATATAGTTGAAGCTACCGTATTGTATAGACCATACTCACTCTGCCCTAATAACCGAAGCATAATCGGGGTATAAACTAACCCTATAATAACCTGTAATGTCATTTGGATATACGAAATTACAGAACCAACTTTAAGTTGATTATAATTATTGCTCATTCTAATAACAAAACCTCAACTAATACTCAAGGATGGTTTTAGCAATAGTCACTGCTTAGATTAAATATTCTCCTTGAGGAAATTTTGAGAAACCTCACGTAATTGTGTCAAGCCTTCAGGTTCGCTTGTATAATCAACCGGGGATAACGATTTCATGTAATTTAGTGTCATTTTTTCTTGGGTATCACAGAAACGTTCGCTTTGCTCTAATATTTTTAGCAAGGAAATAATACGATCCTCCATACTATGCTTTTCATCACGTGGAAAGACAAAATATTGCTTCTTGAATATGTATGAAAAAATACAGGCATGGAAGCTATCCGTCAATACATAGTCTGCATTCTTTATTAGTGATAGAAACTCCCTTGGTCCTGCTTCAAACAAACGATAATCACCAAAATATCTATCTTCCTTGAAATCGTAGCCTAATAAGTAAGGAACCGTAACCAGCTTTAACCCCTTACATTTAGCAAATTGCCTAGCTATACTGCACTTGTTCTTGTCTATTCCCAAAAAATAGCAAAAAATGTATGGCTCATTGATAAGCGAAGAAGCAGTAACTTCTTCCCACTCGTTTCTTGTTAGCAATAATGTCGGGTCTAGCACCCAAATCGGTTTTTGTGGTGAAATATCTGAAAGCAAATCAACAGCATTTTCCTCCCTAACAGACACAGCAGAAAAAGAAGCTAAGTGGTCTGCAAATAATTTTTTCTGCTCTGGTGAGAGTGTGTCTTGTCCTATGCTTGCTGCATAGGATATTTTTTTACCATTTTTTACAAAATTCAAAAAACAAGGAGCTCGATACCATTCGGGGTTCCAAACTTGATCACTACCCGTTATGTATGTATCAAAATTTTCATTCCAATTTTCAAAATCACCTGTTCTGTATATTTTTTCCGTATGAGGAACACTATCTGCAAATTTATCAAATTGCTCCGCACGTTTTTGGTATTTATCAGCTACAAACCTAGCATAAGGCAATTTCTTCATTATTCGAGACATACAGGCATTATATAATTTATGCGGATGGAATAATAATCCAACCAGTCGTTTCAAGAAAGATTTTTTAGCAACACGGGCATAATCTTCCATGTCGTAGGCAATCTGCATGCAATCATATCCAAGCTTTGTGATATAGTGCTGTAAGGCATAAGCTTGTAGCATACCACCATAATTATAGCTACGAAAAAAAAGCGAGATTATCCCAACATTTTTTTTTTGCAACGGATGCTCTTCCCTAGCTATACAAAGATTTGTTTTCAAATCATCCACGTTTACTATATTATTACAAGTCGTTTGACATAAAAACAATTTTTTCATTTTTGAATATTTCTTTCGTGCAAACAATGCAAAACGTTCACCAAATATTATTACAAAGAGCCTAAAAATAGTATCCTTGAATTTGTTGCAAAAAGAAAGAGGTTCATGTTGAAGCCAACTTGCACCATACCAATGGATAGAATATGTATTTTTTGTTATTTTCATTCGTTTGGTTACATAGTTTAATGGGCAAAAATATTCTGTAGGATACACCTGTGTATTAGCAATAAACTGTTTCTTGTTATTAGGAATTAACCCAAAATTCTTTAGAATCTCTGTTTCTCTAATACAAACTGTTGTAGGCGGAAGAATAAATTGGTCTTTATTGTAAGATTCAAGCATCAATTTACAAATCTTGTCCCCCTTATTTGCACCACGAATGAGCCCACTGGCAACAAACCCAAAATGCTCAAACCCAACAAATGTATCTGGAAGATCTGAAATAGGTTTTAACAACTCTACGTCAGTATCTAAATAGACACCGCCATAGTTATAAAGCACAAAAAATCTGCAGTAATCTGATACAAAAGCATATTTTTTATGTTCGTAAGCCTGTGACACATATTTACAACAATTGATATCAAAATTCGTCTCGTTCCATTCGATAATCTCATAGTCTGGGCAATATTTTTTCCAACTGTCTATGCAATGAATTATTAGCTCGGATTTTTCACCTTGGCCGAACCAACAATAATGAATTATCTTTGGTATTTTATTATTTTCTGATTTATCTTTTTGATTATTCATTTTAACCTACGCTTTTTTTATCGCACGCTGATAGTAACGCCTCAAAATAAATGGGGCAAAAGTAAAACCAAATACTTTTATAAAATCCTTTAGGTTTACGGCATACCTTAAGGCAAAGAAAAAATTAACACCTGGAATTTGCCAACCGTGAATACCATCGCACATTGCGCGAGGTATATAATTACGAATCAATAATCTATAGCACCAAGTTTGCAACTCTAAATCATCCAGGTTGTCAAACATTGCTTTCATTTCATTAAAAATTTTAATTGTACTTTTTCTTTTTCGCTCATTTGGTTTACTCTGGATAATAGAACTTTCACGCAAAAAGTATTTGTAAAAAGGATAATCAATGTAAGCTATTTTTTTTGCTGCAAAAAATAAGAATGGAAAAAGTTGTAAATCTTCGAACAAAAGACCTTTGGCATAGAGTAAATTATTGGAAAGAACAAAATCTCGTCTATATAGCCGACACCAGGCAGAGAACACCACTTCATCATGTTTAATAGAATAAATTAAAAATTCTCTTGCTTGATATATATCGTTTCCTGCGTGTGGAATGGAGCAACGATATACTTTTGTTTTACGGCATTCGTTAGCGTAAGAGATTGCTTCGTATGCACCTTGAACAAAATCTACATCTTCTCGTTCTGCCACAGAGAGCAGCTTTTCACAGGAATCCGCCTCTATATAATCATCGCTATCTACATACAAAAGCCACTTGCCAGTTGCGGCAAGGATTCCTGCATTTCTTGCATCGCTAAGCCCGCCATTTTCTTTGTGAATCACTCGAATACGAGAATCCTTTTTTGCATATTCATCACACATGGCGGGACAGTTGTCTGGTGAACCGTCATCAACCAAGATGATTTCCAAATTTTTGTGTGTTTGACCAATTAAACTTTCCACACAACGAGGCAATTCTTTTTCCACATTGTATATCGGAACAATTATACTGATTGACACATCGTCAATGCTATTTGCCATATATCACAAAAGCCCTTTCACATGTTGTTGATCCATCTGCCTATGGTAAAGAAACAAAAGTGCAAGAGGAATGGAAGGTAAGAAACCATAGGCCATATTTGTAGGGAAAATAACCAATAAACTCAGCGATAACATAATGAGCATACAGACATATCTTTCATCCTTAATATGAGAACATATGTTCTTAAAAAATTGCTTTGCAAAGATAATAATTGGCAATAGCCATAGGATTCCAGCAAAAATACCAGTCTCCACCATTATCTGCAAAAGTATAGAAAAAATACAGGCTATAGCACCTACTTGACCAGTTTCTAATTTTCTAGCTTGCCACCCTTTAATTTCAGGATTGCTCCTTGTAAAATAAGGAAGATTGTTTAGCACGTAATGCGTTGTTAACCCTTGACCGACACCAAAAATTGGATACTTTCCAACAATTGACAACCCTGCACAAGTGGAACCCCAGCGTGTGTTATTTGAACCAATGTGCTCTTTCTCTACACCGAGATCAGTTTCATAAAGATTAAACAAATGTTCACTTGCGTAATCTCGTAGTGGCATTATTGCTGAAGTCTGCAATCCCCATAAAGACAAAACAGCCGTCAGTAGCACCGAAGCTACACAAGCAGTGAAGTTCTTCCTCTTTACGGTAAAAATAGAACATAATAATAAAAGTAAAAACAATACAAAAACAATGTTTGTAACCCTAGCCCTGGTTGCAACAACTAAGACAGTCAAAAACGCAAAAAAGAACAGAAAAACAAGTTTGCCACTAATTTTTTTTATTTTCACAAAGGATAAAAATAGAACAGGCAATAAGATTCCTAGAACATGCCCTAGCATTCCAGGTTCACAACACAGACTTCGTAACCGATCCCCAAATGTTAAAGGTGATGTATACCAACCACCACTAACTGTTGTTTCATAGATCCAAGGATTCACTGCCAGAAGATAATTTTTCCCCCATTCAGCGTCAAACCAAAGGTAGGAAAGTTCAAAGAAAGAATGTATAGCCATTGCGATGGCTAGAACCCAGCAACTTTTTGTCACATCAGACAAGGCTGTATCAAAATCACTATCATAGACATGCAATATATAGAGCAACATCAACGGCATGTGTAATGTTGTAAGAATAATTCCCTTTACTCCATTGCAAAAATAAAAAAACTTTATAAAAATAGTTTCATCAGAAAAGCTATTTACAAATCTTGGAAAGGTTACAACAAGCCAACGAAGCCAGTTTGAAATATCAGTTGCTACTTTTAATGTATCATTATACTCATAACACACCAACCCACGAACGAGACATAACACACACCAACAAAAGAAAATTATAAGATACCATTTAATCTTCTTTGGAATTTCAAAACCAAACTTGAAATATTCATAAACTAATGTAAGCATACTAAACAAAAATAGATAATTAGGCCAACTTTTGCTCAAAAATGGTATTGATAGCTGTGTAGAAACATACACAAAGGGCATGAAAATGATATAGCCCATAAAAATATATCTTTGTAGTTTTCTTAATTTTTCTAGCGTCATGACGCTGTCCCCCAAATCTTCAATTTCTTATTCTCTATTTTCAATTGATTTTTAGTATGCTCCATCTCTCCCCAGCACAACCTTGACGGTGCGCCAGAGGATGATTATGTCAAGCCAAAGTGTCCAGTTTTTGGCATACCAAGTATCAAGACGAACTCTGTCGCTAAAATCAAGAGAGCTTCTTCCGCTTGTTTGCCAAAGCCCCGTAATCGCAGGACGAACTGCAAAATAATCATTTACCAAAGCCCCATAATTTACAAGCTCAGATTCATAACAGGGGCGGGGACCAACAAGGCTCATTTCTCCCTTTAAGATGTTAAAAAGCTGTGGCAATTCATCAAGGCTCGTTGCTCTCAAGAACCTTCCGATACGCGTTATCCGGGGATCGTTTTTCATCTTGTGAAAGGTATTCCACTCTTTCTCTAACTCAGGATTATTTGCTAAAATTTGTGTCAACCTTTCCTCTGCATCTTGCCACATAGAGCGAAATTTGTAGCAATTAAAAGTCTTGCCACCACGCCCAATCCGTTCTTGTGCAAAAATCACAGGTCCCTTTGAGTCTAGCTTTATCGCAATCGCTATAATCAAGAACAGTGGCGAAATCAAAATTGTGCCAAGCAAGGTCAAGGTGTAGTCAAAAATAAACTTTGCTAGCCTGTTGTACCAAAAATTCAAATTGTTGTGGAGATTTAGCGCAACATACCGCCCGTCCAGCATCGTTGTCAAGTCCACACTGTTAAGTGGCAGACTGCCTAGTGTAGGCACTATGGTAATGTGCTTCACAAGTGGTTGGAGTATTGCAACAAGCTGTTCAATGCCAGCAAGAGGCAATTTATGCGCAATTATAAAGACATGATTAATGCCATGCTCCTTTATTATGCTTGGTGCGTCTTCCCATATACCGAGATGCGGAATTTTCTCGCCCTCTGATTTTGTCTGCTTGACATCGTTGTAAGAAAGATAACCAATATAGTTGTAACCGACATTTATGGTGTGGTGTATGTCCTCAACAACCTTCATATCAACGTCGCCACCGAGCAAAAGAAGCGCAGGCGTTGCAAGAAATTTGTTATTTCTTATAATATTTTTGAAAATGAGCCTCTCAAGAGAAACGCATAGGAAAAGAAAAATTGCCCAGAAAGCAACAAAGAGTCTTGACGTGGATGCTGCCGTCTGTTCAAGATACAGAATGACAACAACAGCCACTGTGCCTAGACACGTAGCTTTTAATACGCACAATATTTCTTCTGAAAATTGTTGTCGCTTTGCGTAAAGCCCATACAATGTGGCAAAGGTCATATAGCAAAAAGGTAAAATGACATAACTATATGTGTAGGGGAACACCATGTTAGGTCTTGATACCATAATGGCGTCCCGTAATTTTAGACTTGCAAACACAACAAACACAGCAACAAAATAATCCAGCACAACACGAAGCATCGTGCTAAATAATGATGCGTATTTGTTGTATTTCAGTTTGATTTGTGTTTTTTGATTATCGATTGACATAAAAACTTCTCCTAGGGTTTCAGGATTATACCTATTTTTTGTAAATATTCTCTTACAATAGTATAAAATTGTTCAGCACGCTGTACCTGGATTAATATAGCTTCCTTTGTAACCAAATAAAAATCTTGATAATCAGAAAAAGAACGTATATCAAAAAGTTCCGCTATCCATTCAGAAATTGAGGTGTCAAATTTGCCTGTTTTTATATATTCTTTCCTAAAATAAGCAATTACACCTGAATGACGCTTAAAATCAACTTCATCCGTAGCAAGAATCGCTCGCATGCAATGGAATACCGCATAATATGACCTATTAGCTGCACCATTATAATCTGCTTCATTTAAAAGCAATTTTGCGGATTTTATGCATCTTTCAGCTTGTTCTAAACGAAACAAACAAAGAGTTAAACTATAATCTTTCATATATTTTTCTACCATCAGTCGCAATATTTTTAAAAAATGGATACCATGACTTTTTTTCGTCAAAGTCCCGAGTATTTCCAACGGCAAAAGATATCACTTGATCAGTCATGAGCCCTATGTCACTAGATATTTTAGACAACATTGTGCGATATTTATAATCATAAGGTTGCAGGACATTTAATAAAACCATGATATCAATGTCAGAATCCTGCTCATTATCTCCTCTAGCATAAGAACCATATAAAATTATCCTATCAAGACTATGTCCAAAAGACTTTTTCACACGAGACGTTACTTGTTGTAAAACATTATTCAATTCGTTTTTTGTACACATAATTAGTCTCCTTAAAAGTAATTGGATTAAACAAAAAAATTATTACAGTTTCCTCAAAGCATCGACAAGGGCTGTTTTGCCGGCTGTTTTTTCGTCCTTATATTTAATGATTTTTGCCGGACAACCTGCAACGACAGCGTTTTCCGGCACATCTTCCACCACAACTGCACCGGCTGCAACAACAGCATTTTTGCCAACATGCACACCTTCTATTACAACCGCATTTGCACCGACAAGCACACCATCTTCCACGATAACAGGCGTGGCACTCGCGGGCTCAACTACTCCTGCAAGCACTGCCCCCGCACCAATGTGACAATTTGCACCAACTGTTGCTCTGCCACCAAGCACAGCTCCCATATCTATCATGGTGCCCTTTCCAACAATGGCACCAATATTGATGACAGCACCCATCATGATGACAGCACCTTCACCAATCTCAACCTTTTCACGAATAATCGCACCTGGCTCTATGCGAGCCTTGATGTTTTTCATGTCTAGGAGCGGAACACCGGAGTTTCTACGGTCGTTTTCAATTATAATCGCTCCAATTTTTGCGGCATTTTTTTCTACAATTCCCTGTAATTCTTCCCAGTCACCGAAGACAATTTTGTCTGAGCAACCAAAGACAGTTGCACTGCCCCAGTTTATTGGTGACTTTTCCTTTACATATAATTTCACTGGTGTCCGTTTTTTTGACTCCGATATATAACGGATTATTTCTTCTGCATTCATATAATTTTCTCCAATTATTTTATGTTTATTCTTCTATAGTTTCTTTACAAAATTCTAATAATAATGGTATATCTTCTTGAATTGTTTGCCAAATAACAGCACGACTCATATTACCATAATTGTGAACCATCCAGTTTCTCATTCTGATGTAGTACAATTTTTGTTGACAAGTTTTCCTCGAACGATTAAAAATATTTTT
>CALELF010000084.1 GCA_937902895.1 uncultured Synergistaceae bacterium
TTACCGTGGAACTTTTTGTAACTGAATTTTGCAAGTTGAAATTACAATCTACCATTGCGAAAAATACACCCTAAAATTTGAAAATTATTGAGTTCTGTGTTACAATTACGAGTTTTGTTAGAATTGGATATTCTTGCTTTGTCTTATTTTGTTCCATATTACTAAATAAAATTAAATACATAAAATTCAAAAAACGAAAAAAGTTGGCAAATATCAACATTGTTTTTGGAGGCAACATTATAAATTATGGCACAAACTTTTGATATTCTTATATTAGGTGGTGGGGTCGTAGGCTCTGCAATAGCTCGCGAACTTTCAAAATACAAACTCTCCATCGCACTTATTGAAAAATATCCGGATGTCGGCTTTGACACCAGTTGCAGAAACTCAGGTGTCGTCCACTCTGGCATTCACTACAAGCATGGCACGAAAAGAGCGCGTCTTGCCGTAGCAGGAAATGCGATGATGGACAAACTCTGCTCCGACTTAAAGGTAAAAATTAAACGTATAGGCAAGCTGACAATTGCTCAAAATGATGAAGACATGAAGGGCATTGATCGTTTGATGAAAGATGGCATAGCAAACGGTGTGCCTGGTATTCGTGTAATAAATCACGAGGAGATGCAGAAACATCAAGCAGGCGTCAGCGGAATAGCTGCAATTTGGAGTCCTTCTACGGGGATTATTTCTCCATATGGTTTGACTATTGCACTAGCAGAAAATGCATGTGACAACGGTGTCAAATTTTTCCTAAATACCGAGGTTGTTTCTATTGATAAACCCCATAACAATAATGAAAATTTCGTTATACACACAACAGGTGATACCTTCAATGCAAAATTTGTAATAAACGCTGCGGGGCTTTTTGCTGACAAAATCAGTGAAATGGTTGGAGTGACAGAAAGCAATACAGGAGAACCTTTAAAAATTTATCCTTGTCGTGGTGAATATTACGTGCTAGACAAGCGCCTTGAAGGCACAGTGCAAACTCTTCTTTATCCCGTCCCTGGTGCAAAAGATGCTGGACTTGGTATTCACTTGACACCAACAGTTGACGGCAACATCTTGATAGGACCATCAGCAAAATATATGTGTGATGAGTCCCCTGTTGACTACCGTGTAACAGAAGAAATTTTACAAAGCCTCAGAACCGAAGGACAAAAGCTTTTACCAGAACTTAAAATGAGTGACTTTATTAGAAACTTCGCTGGTAACCGTGCAAAGCGCACACCACCAAGCGTTGGTGGCAATGGCGATTTCATAATAGAAGAAGCACGTGATGTCCAAAACTTCATAAACCTTGTTGGGCTAGAAAGTCCAGCTCTTACATCAAGTCCAGCTATTGCACTTGATGTCAAAGAAATATTAGCTAATAAAATTAACCTACAAGAAAAAGAAAAATGGAATGGGCAAAGAGAAGGAATAACTGGACATTTCTGCGATTTGCCACGAGATGAACAAGAACGCCTTGTCAAAATTTATCCTGATTATGGCGAAATCATTTGCCGTTGCGAAAAAATTACAAAAAAAGAAATAAAAGATGCAATAGAAAATAAACTTGGCGCTAGAACGCTTGAAAGCATAAAGTATCGCGCAAGAAGCGGAATGGGACGTTGCCAAGGTGGTTTTTGTATGCCAAAAATCGTTCGCATACTGAGAGATGAATATGGTTGGACTGAAAATGACTTCAAATTACGCGAAAAAGCCTCATATATGTTCAACGGAAAAGCGAGAAACAACAATGAAAAGTAGCTACCATGATATAGTTATAATTGGAGGTGGACCAGCAGGGCTTGCTGCAGCAATTGCAGCAAGTGAAGCAGGGGCAAAGGATATTGTAGTAATAGAAAGAGACAGATTACTTGGTGGCATCTTAAATCAGTGCATACATGATGGTTTTGGGCTTCACACCTTTGGAGAGGCTTTGACCGGACCAGAGTATGCTGGTCGCTTTATAGACAAGCTTAATGGCAAAAACATAAATATTATGTTAAATACTATCGTAACGAGCCTCTCAAATGACAAAGCACTTCTAGTAAGCCGCAATGGAGAGATAGAAGAAATTAAGGTCGGAGCTGTAATCCTCGCCATGGGATGCCGCGAAAGAACAAGGGGCGCAATTTCTATTCCTGGACACAGACCTTCTGGCGTATATACCGCAGGTGCAGCGCAGAATTTTATAAATATAGAAAATATTATGCCTGGCAAAAAAGTTGTAATACTTGGTAGTGGCGATATTGGACTCATTATGGCACGACGCTTGACACTTGAAGGAGCAAAGGTTGTAGCTGTTTTTGAGGTGCTCCCCTATTCAAGCGGATTAGCCAGAAATATTCACCAGTGCTTAAACGATTATGATATTCCACTCTACCTGTCAACTACAGTAGTAGATATTAAAGGACAAGGTGGCAGACTAGAAGGTGTAACGGTAGCAGAAGTTGATGAAAAACGACAGATTAAACACGGAACTGAACGTTTTATAGAGTGCGACACGCTCCTTTTGTCCGTTGGCTTAATTCCAGAAAACGAATTAACAAGAGAAGCAGGCGTTGAAATAAATCCTCTCACACAAGGAGCATTTGTTGATAATAACTGCATGACAAGTGTAGATGGAATTTTTGCTTGCGGAAATGTTCTACACGTTCATGATTTAGTTGACTTTGTTTCAAAAGAGGCGGCAAAGGCTGGAGAAGCGGCAGCAAAATACATAGCTGACAAAAATGTTACAACAGTGAATGAAATTTCTGTGAACGCCACAAACGGGGTGCGTTATGTTGTACCTACAAAGATAAAAACAAACGACGAAGTCGCCCTCGCATTTCGTGTGGCAGCTCCTAGTGCTGGCAAGACAATTTTAGTCACGTTAGATGGACAGGAAATCTTAAAACGAAAAACAAAAAAGTTACATCCGGCTGAAATGGTTTGGGTGAATTTAATGAATGTGCCAAACGGCAAAAATATGGTTGTTTCACTGACTGATTAAAGATGAAAAAAGTTGCAGTTTTCGATATAGGCAGCAATTCTGTTAAGCTTGCAATAGCTGAATTGCAAAATAATAAACCTGTATTACTTTTTGATGCAAGTGTTGTAACTTCCCTTGCAAAAGGATTTAACGACACTAAACTTCTAAGTGAAAATTCAATCAATAAAACAGTAAAATCTGTGGAGGCATTTTTTGCGTTTGCAAAAAAAGAAGGCGCAAACATTTTTGTCCCCGTCGGGACAATGGCACTTCGTGAAGCAGAAAATGCAAATAGATTTATACAAAGGTTAAAAGAGACTACTTCTTTAGATTTACAAATTCTTTCTGGAGAGGATGAGGCACGTTACAGTGCAAAAGCTGTCCTTTCTTCCCTTGATAAGCTCAACGAAGGTCGCGTTACAATTTTTGATACCGGCGGCGGTAGCACAGAAATTACAAAAGTCCAAAACGGAGACATATTATCTTTTGATAGCCTTAATATCGGGGCCGTAACCTTGACTGACCAGTATTTTACTGAAGATAAAGTGCCACATAACGTCGTAGCAAACGTTATTGCACGGTTGATTGATAAATTTAAAAGTAAAGACCTCGTTTGTGATAAATTAATTGGCATAGGTGGCAATGTTTCCACACAACTTTGTGTTGCCTATGGCCTTGCAAAGCATGATTCAAACTTAATTCACGGCTCTGTTTTACAAAAGGCAGAGGTTGAACGCCAAATTGCATTCTATGCAGATTCTACATTAGAAGAACGCGAAAAGATTTTACGAGTTGCACCAAAACGTGCTGGCATAATTCTTGCGGGATGTTGCATTACCTACGCTTTAATGTCAGCGTGTGGGCAAGACAATTTGACTGTGTCTGACAAATCATTACGTCATGCATTGCTTTTTGAAAAATTACTACAAGGCTAAATTTATGAAAAAGAAATTTTTACCATTGATAGTTTTTTTGTTTATTATTTCTATTGTAAATGCCTCCGAGGCTGTAACGAGACAAGATGTCGAGTCCATCATGGTCTCCCTCATACATGGCGAGGAAAGAAACATGCCCAACCTAATGCCTGTTTCATTACCAAGTGCAAATGCAACGAAGCAAGAAGCTCAACAAGCAAATGATGTCACCATTGAACATAAAAAACTTGAGACTGACCCTTATTCATACGAAATACCCAAGAGCAACACAACTGAACAAAAACCTAAGATAAATGTAATAAAGATTCCTCACTTCGGAGAAGATGGAAAGGTGGAGGATGATACACAAAATGAAGTTGCTCCTGAACATGAGCAACTTGAATCTGAAAAGGTTCTCTATCCGAGCAAGCCACACGAAGAAACAACCATAGAGCAGAAACCAAAAATAAATGTAATAAAGATTCCCCACTTTGACACGGATCTAGGCGAAAAAAAGGAAGAAAAAGAGGAACAGACAGAAACTGAATATACAATTCCAACCATCCTAACACCAGGAACAGGGATACAAGACTCACAAAATGAAATTTGCAACACATCACCCGAGCAAATACCACAACAGAAGCCAGTGCAAAGTTTGACAAGACAAGAAGTTTTTCTCACTTGCCTTACAAAAATGGGATGGGCAAACACGCTAAAGCTGCTAGAACAATTGATTATCTTTGAAGAATATTCAAATTTTTCTCCTGTTGATTTTATTCGCACCAATATGACCCCAGCTCCACCAGCCAACCTTTTTACTCCCGCAAATGAAATTTTCCCAAATGAAGACCTTATGAAGCTCAAAAAATGGACAATGTCATGCGTAAGAAATGTGCAGCTCGAAACAAAACTCACTGTCAATGGCAATTCACTTTGCCTCATCAAACGTGGTGTTCCAACTCCATCTGGTTATATGCAGGATATGAAAACAAAGAATGTACCGCTTTTTATTACTTCGGCGGTTAAATATTGAAGATTTTTATATCAATTTACGCTAAAATT
>CALELF010000085.1 GCA_937902895.1 uncultured Synergistaceae bacterium
ACTTTGATTCGTTACTTCACTCTACCATCCCACACTTTTCCGTGAAGAGCCAAAATTTTACATACAAAAACAGCCGTGAGACATAAAATAATGTCTTACGGTTGTTTTCTTTTTACCAAAAAATATCTAAAGAATGACCATCAAGAATGGGACGCAGAAACGGTTTACATGAAGTTACAAATCCAAGTTTTTGAAATTATCTTCATCGTTTAAAAAATGTTGGATGTAAAGTATCATACAACGATTAAGGACAATTACAAGCAAAATTTCTAAAGCTCGCATGAGTTTGTCTCCTTTATAAAACAGAATGTGGATACATCTAGTATCGACCTTTAGAGTGATTTATGCAACCGCTTTAACGCCTCTTTTGCGTCTTTATCACCACGGTCTGCCGCTAATTTATACTTTGAGATTGCCTTGTCTAGATTTTTATTTACCACAACACCAGTTTCAAAAAATATTCCTACGCAGTAGGTTGCGTGGGCATGACCTAGCTTATGAGCCTTGGAATACCAGGCAAAAGTTTCTGTATAATCCTGCTCTAAGCCGTCACCGGATTCGTAACGTTTCGCTATGTCATATATCACGTCTTGTGCATTTTTCTCTTGTTGTATATATTCTCTGTAAAATTGCCCTAACCAATAGATACACTTTTTATAATTCTTTTCTACACCTGTTCCATTGTAATAGCAATTAATCAATTTTATTCCAGAATGAACATTGCCTTTTTCGGCAGCTAATTTATAGAGCTTGATTGCCCGTGCATAGTCACGCTTGACACCTTTTCCATAAAAATAACAATTTCCTAGATAATACTCCGCTATTGAATAATCTTGAGCTGCTGATGCTTTGTATAATTCAACTGCTTTTTGTATATCCTTCTTTACACAGATACCATGTTCGTAGCAATATCCCAATTCTAATTGTGCTCCATAAAATCCCTGTGCTGCTGATTTTTTATACAGTTCAACTGCACGTGCCATATCTTTTTTTACACCTTTTCCATGGTAATAGTAATGTGCAAGTGAGTATGCTCCCCACGGATCACCTGCCTGTGCGGATTTTCGGAAATATTCCATCGCCTTTGAGTAGTTTTTAGCAACCCCTAATCCCTCATGATAAATTTGGTTCTTCACGGAAAAGTGTGGGATGAAAATTTTCTAACGATTTATGTGGGT
>CALELF010000086.1 GCA_937902895.1 uncultured Synergistaceae bacterium
TTTAGAAGCTATTTTCAAAACTTCTGTAAATTTGCTATTATTCAGTGACGACTAAGTAAATTAAAAAAACAGGAGTTGCGTTTTTTGAAGCACAACTCCTGTTAATTTATATTTTTTAAGAAATATTATTTGCTAACTATTGCAACTGCGACAGCGACAGAAGCACCGACCATTGGGTTGTTGCCCATGCCGATGAGTCCCATCATGTCAACGTGTGCCGGAACGGAGCTTGAGCCTGCAAATTGTGCATCTGAGTGCATTCTGCCCATTGTATCTGTCATGCCATAGCTGGCAGGACCTGCTGCCATATTGTCTGGGTGAAGTGTTCTTCCTGTGCCACCGCCGGAAGCAACAGAGAAGTATTGTTTGCTGTGCTCGGTTGCCCACTTCTTGTATGTTCCTGCCACTGGGTGCTGGAAGCGTGTTGGGTTTGTTGAGTTACCTGTAATGGAAACGTCAACGCCCTCTTTTATCATAACAGCAACGCCTTCGTTTACGTCATTTGAACCGTAGCATTTTACTGCTGCTCTTTCACCTTTGCTGAAAGGTGTTTCTTTGATAATTTTCAATTCACCTGTGAACTGATTATATTCTGTTTCAACGAATGTGAAGCCGTTGATGCGTGAAATGACGTATGCAGCGTCCTTTCCAAGTCCGTTCAAGATAACGCGAAGAGGAGTCTTACGAACCTTGTTTGCAGTTTTTGCAATACCGATTGCGCCTTCTGCTGCAGCGAAGCTCTCGTGCCCTGCAAGGAAGCAGAAGCAATTTGTCTTTTCGTCAAGAAGCATTGCTGCGAGGTTTCCATGTCCGAGTCCGACTTGACGTGTGTCAGCAACACTGCCTGGGACACAGAAAGCTTGGAGTCCTTCGCCTATCTTCTTTGCTGCATCGTATGCAGTTGTGACGTTTTCCTTGATTGCAAGTGCTGCACCAAGTGTGTATGCCCAGCAAGCATTCTCGAATGCTATTGGCTGAACACTTCTAACAATTTCTGCTGGGTCAATGCCCTTTGAGAGGCAAAGCTCTCTTGCTTCGTCAAGGCTTTTGAAGCCGTGCTCTGCAAGAAAAGCATTGATTTTATCTATTCTACGCTCATAACCTTCAAATTGTGCCATAATGTTTTCCTCCTCTTCCTAGTTCTTGCGTGGGTCGATGAACTTCACGCCTTCAGCGTATCTGCCGTAGGTGCTTGTGAATTTGTTCAAGGCTTCCTTTGGATCCATTCCGCCCTTGATAGCGTCCATCATCTTACCGAGGGAAACATAACGGTAACCAATGATTTCATTGTTCTCGTCTAATGCTTGATCTAGCACATAGCCCTCTGCCATTTCAAGATAGCGTGGGCCTTTTTCCTTTGTGCCATACATTGTTCCGACCTGTGAGCGAAGCCCCTTGCCGAGGTCCTCAAGGCCTGCGCCAATAACGAGACCATCGTCAGAAAATGCGCTTTGGCTTCTTCCGTATGCAAGCTGTAAGAAGAGCTCTCTCATTGCAGTGTTTATTGCATCGCAAACGAGGTCAGTGTTTAAGGCTTCAAGCAAGGTGCGACCTGGCAAAATTTCTGCTGCCATTGCTGCAGAGTGTGTCATACCACTGCAACCAAGTGTCTCAACGAGAGCTTCTTGGATAACGCCATTTTTCACATTGAGAGAAAGCTTACAAGCTCCCTGCTGTGGTGCACACCAGCCCACACCGTGAGTGAAACCGGAAAGATCTTTGATTTCTTTTGAGCAAATCCATTTTCCTTCTTCAGGAATAGGTGCACATCCGTGGTTGCAACCTGATTTTACACAGGCCATTTCTTCAACTTCTTTTGAATATTGCATCTTTAATTATATCTCCTACTTATTATATAGAATATAAATTACTAACTAATCTTGAATTTCGTAATAGAAATTTGGGCTGCCTGCCTCAATGATACGGCGTTTCATGTCGTTCATAATATATTGCAGGTCCTCTTTTGTTCTTGCTTCACAGCGTGTAACAAGCACTGGCTGAGTGTTGGAAGCCCTGAGTAAGCCCCAACCCATGTCATACTGAATTCTTGCACCGTCAACGGTCAAAACATTTGGAAAATCCTGTTTTGCTTTTTCTGCCAAACGAGCAACGACGTCAAACTTGATTTCGTCATCACAAGGATATCTTGTTTCTATTGTGATTGGGTAAACCGGAATGTCTGCCAGTTCCTCTGAAAGTGTCAGCTTTGAATTTGACATATAACGGGCAAGACGACCAGATGCATAGAGTGCATCGTCAAATCCATAATATTCGTCTGCAAAGCAGATGTGGCCGGAGACTTCACCAGAGAACAAAGCCTTGAGCTCGCGCATTTTTGCCTTTATGAGTGAGTGGCCGGAAGCGCCCCAAACAACCTTTCCTCCGAGTCTTTCTATAACTTCTGGCAGACAGAGGGAAGCCTTTACTTCGCAGATGCCGACAGCACCAGGATTTTTTAGCAAGATTTCTTTCCAGAAAAGTGCCATGAGTCTGTCACCAGAAATCATAAGTCCTTTGTCTGTCACGACACCGATTCTGTCAGCATCGCCGTCATAGCCTACGCCAAAATCTGCACCTTGACGCAACACTTCTTTCTGCAAAGCCACCATATTTTCCTTTATTGTTGGATCTGGGTGGTGATTTGGGAAACGTCCGTCAGGATCGTCATAGAGAGCTGTAACTTCACAGCCAATGCTTTCAAAGAATTGTTTTGCATAGAAGCCTTCAGTTCCGTTTGCACAGTCGCAAACGATTTTGAGTTTTCTCGGACCGAGTGTGATACGGCTCTTGAGGTCTGCAAGGTATTGCTCTCTTGTCCAGAGCTCTTCGGCTGTGCCCTTTTGCCCTGTTGTTTTGAAAGCATTATTGCAGATTATGCGATATAGGCTCTTGATTTGGTCGCCCCAAAGGGTAACGCTGTCAATAGCGAGTTTTAATCCATTCTGATCTGGTGGGTTATGGCTTCCTGTAACCATGAGACCGCTGTCAAGACCTGTATTGAAAAGTGACCAATAGAAGTGTGGAGTTGTTGTAATGCCAAGGTCAACAACGGAAATGCCACAGCCAAGGAGAGCTTCCTTCAAGGCTTGCTTGATTCTTGGGGTGGAAAGTCGCACGTCTCCGGAAAGGAGAATTTTTGTCTTTCCGTGTTCCAAGAGATATGTGGCATAGGCGCGGGCGATTTCATGCAGATTTTCATTTGTTAAATGTACATCTGCAACACCGCGAATGTCATATTCCCTAAAAATTACTGAAGGAACTTTTGTTTGTGTTTCTGCCATTTTCTTCACCTCATATAATGTAGATATTTATTATTTTTATTTTTCTAGCCATAAAGAACATAAAGGTCATAAAGGCTCTGGCTGCGCCAGAGCGTTTTTCTTTTTGCTGTAATAAGAAATTCAAAATGGCTATTTTTCAATACTTAATATATGAAAGATTTGATTTGAAATTTTTCGCTACCGAAATTTATCAATAATCCCTATTTAATTCCTGTTGCTTTTAAATAATTTAGTAATTGTGCCTTGTGAGCATTTGTTAATGTTTGAGCTACTTTTAATTCAATTATTATTTGATTATCCACCATTATATCTGCTTCGTAATTTCCAACCATAAAACCATCTTCATCTTTAAGGACAATAGGGACTTGTGTTTTCGCATCAAGCCCAACTTTTTGCAATCTATGTTCGAGGGTGTTTTCGTAGACTTTTTCGAGAAACCCTACTCCGAAATAACAGTGTATATCATAGGCTATTTGTCTTATAGCTTCCAACTTCTTTTTTATGTTGTCTATTAACACGGTAAATCCCAATTAAACAAAGACCTTAAAACCTTTGGCGAAGCCAAAGCTTTATGTTCTCTATGTTCTTTATGGCTAATTTTTACTGTCTGCCAAGTAATAATGCACCGTGGATAGTTGCCAATGGGGACAGGTTGAGTCCTGCCTCAATTTGATTTTTATTTATGCTAGCAACGAACCTTGTGGCAAGCCCCATGTTACGAGCAACGAGGTATGCATTTTGCGTCATGGCACCAACCGCCATGGTTGCATAATCTTTCCACTGTCCCTGTTCTTGGGAGATAAACAATATAACAATAGGAGCTGTTTTTGCATAATCTTGTGTAACAGACCTTTTTAAGAGCCTGTTGTCAGAATTGACATCTGTTAAGGAATGTTTTTCCCAATCATATAGGTAGGCCTGTTTTTTTGTCAAAACGTAGAGTTTTACATAGGGTGGCTTATTCATGGCAAGAGGAATTGCAAAATTTTTCTCTCCTGTTTTGCCAGACATTGCCCAAAGAACTTGTCCCAGTTCATCATTTGTGATTTCCTTTGCGGCGAAATCCTTTTGCTCGCAGGAGCGACGTGCCTCTATTACACTATACAATGAAGCACCACCTTTTTTGTCCGGTGTCCTAAAGACGACATCGGTTGCCTGCGCAATGCTAGCAAGACAAGCCAGTATCAGTAAACAAAGGGTAATAAGAATAATTTTTTTCATTTCGTCCTCCCATAATAATATGTAGGCTACTAGTGAACCCACATTTTTCGAGTATTATAACAAAAGAATAGTAAAAAAAAAAGAGCTTTTTTAGCTATAAGCACAAAATAAAAACACATTTGCCCTAAGCGCCGTGCGTTGCACGGCTAACATAAGCGGAGCAACTAGGTTGCTCCTTACATAAAATTTTTTATCTTTTAGCTGGCGAAGCCAGCCTTTATGTTAGGAATGGGGTAGCCATTCCCTATTCCCTTTATGTTAGCGAAGCGGAGCGGTGGTCTGCACCCCGTCAAACGGACAGTGAAATAAAAAAAATAAGATTTTAAATTTTATGCTGCTGGATAATAAGCTAAATGCTTTTCTATTGGTGTTAACACACCGAGATTTCTTTGAAGTCGTTCAGTGTTGTAGTATTGAATATAATCTTCAATCGTTTGAATAAGTGATTCTTTGCTGGTAAATTTTCTTCCGTAATAGCATTCTCGTTTTAATATCCCCCAAAATCCTTCCATTGGTCCGTTATCAATACATTTGCCAACTCTTGACATGCTTTGCGTCATACCAGCCCTTTCAATCTTCGTGTGAAAGACTCTGTTTGTATATTGAAAACCTCTGTCACTATGAAATATCGGATGAGCATCCGGATTAGCTTTTACTGCTTTATCAAATGTATCAAAAACCAATGGATTATCATTTCTTTCTCTAACGACATGAGATACAGTGCGACGATCACATAGGTCAAGAATGGCACTAAGATAAATTTTGTGCTTTTCATTTGCTTCATCATACCATTTGAATTCTGTGACATCTGTCGCCCATTTTTCATTTGGTCTTTCAGCTTGAAATTGTCGGTTGAGGATGTTTTCTGCAACGAATTGCGGATTATCTGCCTGCCTAGTGCAACCATTATTATTGTATTTAATGGTTGACTTTATACCTTTGAAACGACAGATTCTTAATACGCGTTTATCATTGACCTTAATTCCATGATATCTTTCAAGGTCATCACGAATTCTACGATATCCTTTGTCAGGATGTCTTGTATGAATTTCTTCTAATATCTCTGCGATTTTCTCATTTTCTTTTTGTCTATTGGAACGGTAGCCTTTCAACCATTTGTAATATGCTGACCGTGAAACATGAATAATCTTACATAACGCTTCTGTCGGATAGTTATAGGTTTCATGACAATACTTTATTGTTATATATTTACGTGTCTGTCTTATTTCAGAAAGACATCCCCCCTCTCTAATTCCTTCAATTTTTTTAATAAGTCACGCTCCATCCTCGTCATGTATAACTCATGCTCTAACTGAGCCATCCTAATCTTCATTGCTTCTACTTCAGATCTTGGCTCCTGTTTTGCAAGCCTTTTTCCACGACGATCTTCAAATGCAGCTTGACCTAATGTGCTGTAATCTTTTGTCCATGTATAGATCTGCTGATAGCTGACATTGTATTTAAGGGCTATTTTACCATAGTCCTTTCCGTTTTCAAGGCATTCCTTCGCAATTTTGATTCTTTCTTCTTGTGTTGTGTTACGGGGTGTCTTCATACGGCTTCCTCCCGACATTTTGTGTTTGAAGTTTCCGCCATTATTATACACCTTTATCCAGTTTCTGAGTTGCCTTGATGATCTTAAACCGAATCTTGCGGATATTCTTTTTTGGGAACCCTCACCGTGTAAATATGACATTACTGCTTGTAATTTTACTTCTTCACTGTAAACACGATTTTTCTTTGTTTCCGCAAGAGCAGCTTCCCCACCTGCCTCGTAACGATAAATTAACTCATATATATGTGTACTGGCAATTTTCAGTCTCCGTTCAGCCTCTGATATACATATTTCACCTGCTACTAGTGCTTTTACTACTTCAATTCGCTCTGCTGCTGTTACCTTACTTTTTTTGGGCATAACAATATACTCCCTTCATGATAGACAGACTTTTATTATTTCTCTGTCTCTCATAAAGGGAGCATATCATGCAAAGTTGACGGCTTATAAAATAAACCAAAACTTACGGGGGTAATCGCTATGTGCGACACCCTCTGCCGTTATTATATAAATAAATAAATTTTTGTCAAGTTATCAATAAGCC
>CALELF010000087.1 GCA_937902895.1 uncultured Synergistaceae bacterium
TATTGGTTAAAATCTCGTGGGAGCTTTTTTCAATGCTTGTTTCATCATCTACCAAGCAAGAAGTTAAATTGCATTGACTGTCTAGGTCTATTGCCAATACTCTGTTTCCTAAATTGTTTAGCTGGGCTGATAAATTTTGTGCTGTGGTAGTCTTACCGACACCACCCTTTTGATTTGCGATACAAAAAATTTTCTTTACCATTTTGATTTCTCTCCTTTTTAATAAAATGTGTAAATTTTTGTGTTAAAAGTTTTTAAGTATTAAATTGGCGATTTTCTTTTGTTCTTCCTCTTCTCCCGTAGATAACTTATTTTGAATGTAACCATAAAGTGTATCCACGATGGATAAAAGAGATTTTATGTCCTCTGTTTTTTCCACTGTTATCAACCCCTTTCGTTATTTTTTAGAAATTTACGTTTCCTTACTGTAAAATCCTTGCCTTAAATTTTCCT
This sequence comes from uncultured Synergistaceae bacterium, assembly GCA_937902895.1. Taxonomy (GTDB): domain Bacteria; phylum Synergistota; class Synergistia; order Synergistales; family Synergistaceae; genus CALELF01. The sequence goes on from CALELF010000087.1 coordinate 454, forward strand.
GTTTCTGCTTGATTTTATGAGACATTGATGTATAATCACCGTAACAAAAACGTAACAAAAACGTAATATTGTTTTTTGGACACAAAAAAAGACAAATGTTAATTTTATTTAACATCTGTCTTTTTAGGCTATATCTTATTCTATGAGATTTTATCTTTTGGGTTAAAAATTAAAAACGACGAGGTATGGAGGTTCGTAAGCCCACCATCTAACAAATATAGTGTCGTTCTTCTTTGGAACGACATTTTTTTTCACAATAAACAATAAACAACGAGGTGACACCCTATGCTACATGGTAAAAAAATCTTAAAAAAACTTTTTTCTTTTTCTTTCATTTTTCTGTGCTCACTGTCTTTCTTGTTATCTTCTGCATCCTATGCGGAAGAAAGTCTACGTGATTTACATACGAGGTTAGACAGTTATTTAGATACCCCAATAAAAAGGGCTATTGCTCTACAAGGTGAAGTGAAAAAACTAGACTCAGCAGAAAAAACACTCGCAAGTGGATTTGGAATTGCTGTCTCTGACATCTATGAACACAAAGCTGCTATAACAAAGGCAATTGCTGAATATTATCTTTTGGATAGTATTAAGGCAGAAAACGAAAAATCAAAGAATGTTACCTTTACGCCAAAAGAAGCTACAAAGATACTATCAAGTGAAAACTTCTTGATGAAGGATATGATTACAATCCTCAAGGCAAAATATGCTTGCCATAAAGCTGTGCAAGGATATGAGCAAGAACTTGCTTCAAGGCAAGAAGCTTTCAAAACTGCCAAAGAAACATTAGAACAACTAGAAACAGAATACAGACAACTTTCAGAAACTGTGGATAACAAAGCCTACTCCTCATGGGATAAAGATAAATTTCGCTTAAGCAAGCTAAAAGCAGAAATAGAAGCTCAATCCACCAATATGGCTATCTGTAAATTATATTCAAATTTAGTCACGGATTTACTACGTGGATTTCAAGTGCAGTATGAAGACTTGAAAATAGCTGCTAACAAATGTATTGCTAATCCAACAAAACTGATGGGAGAGAGTAACTTCTTGGATACTGATATTGAAGGCAATACTTCTTGGTGTTGGAGTGAATACACAAAGATTGCTCAAAAAAGAAGCAACACAAGCAAATTACACCTGACATCACCAACGTTAATAGCTGTGGAGTCAAGACTTGATGCTCTTGCTAATACAGACACACTTTTACTTCTTTCACTGGCAGAAAATTGGTCATATCTACTCAGAAATTGGTATTGCCTGCTTGATATAATAAAAAATGTCCTGCCTATATCTTACACGGATCAACTTCAAACATACACAGACTTTGCACAAAATTTCATACAACAATCAAACCAAACCGCAATGATGCAGTTAAGCACGCTAAAAACATTGCAAAAGAATATGTCTTCTCTAGATTTATCTAAACTTACAAAAGACCATAAAATTGCCTTCGCTAACTTTGACAAAGAAATTAAAGAAATGCTACAAAGGGTTGATAAATACCTTGTTCAGCTAAAGGAAATGGGAGACCAAACACAGATTATAGACGAGACATCAGAGGAATTGGTCAATAAATCTGACAAAAAAGTATTTTATTTTGGTTTGCTCCGCACAAAATTCGGTTCATTTTTAACAACAGAGCTTTTTACCTTGGGAGAACGTCCAATCACAATAGCCAAGTTGTTAATTGCCGTGGCCCTTCTCTTATTAGCCCATTTAATATCTAAACGCGTTTCTTTACGGATAAAAAAACGTTTTGATGATGGGCTTGATAAAAACTCAGCGTCTTTACAAAAATTGGCAAGCATTACAATATGGTTTTTTACCTTACTCGTAATTTTATGGCAACTTAGAATTCCTATCACAGCTTTTGCTTTCATCGGTGGCTATGGTGCATTGGCTATAGGCATTGGAATGCAACGCATACTGGGAAATGCAATCGCAGGCATAATCATTCTTGTGCAGAAGCGTGTCCGTGTCGGTGATATGCTAACCATTGACGGAACATGGGGCAAGGTAAAAGAAATTACGCTGATGAACACTGTTCTATCCTGCGCGTTGGCAAGTGAACACGTCATAATTCCAAATTCAAAGATACTTGATTTATCCGTTAAAAATCATACTTGGAAAGATAATTATATGCGTGCACTTATTTATTTTTGGGTATCTGGGGAAAAGGATGTTGAAAACACAAAATCAGTCATTGACTATGTCATCACAAATGATGATACAGTCGTGGTAAAATCACGTCCGTATTTTATTCGTGTTGCTGACCTTGGCAATGATTCAGTGAAATTTGAAGTCGCATATTTCTTCGACGTGACAAAGTTTTTGCCAAAAGACTCGCAAGCCGTTTTGCGTGAAAAGATATTTACAGAATTCCATAAACGCAACATAGTAGTTAGAGACCAAGATACCGTTATACAAATGGTAACAGGCAATTAAATAAAAATTAAAAAGTGGTTACAGATGCTAAAATGCACTGTAACCACTTTTTTTACACAAATTAATTTTCTTTCATCGCTTGTGCGAGGCGTTTAATACCATCCACGATAACTTCTTTTGAAGAATTGGTGTAATTCAAACGAAGTGTGTTGACATTTGTTTTGTCAGTATAGAATGGATCACCAGGAACAAAGGCAACCTTTTGCGCCATGCACTTATTGAAAAGATCAAGAGCAGATTTGCCTTTCGGCAAGGTTACCCAAATAAACATACCGCCCTCTGGTTGAGTAAACTTGACATCTGATGGGAAGTATTCTTTCATAGCAGAAAGCATTGTTTCTGACTGTTCCTTATAAAGGGCACGAATTTTTGAAACATGCGAAGCAAAATCATTGTTAGCAAAATAATCAGCCAAAATATACTGGCAGAAAATGTTTGTATGCAAGTCAGATGACTGTTTTGCTGTAACAAGATGATGCATAAGCTCGTCATTTTCCGTAATTAGATAACCTGTTCTCATACCAGGTGTAACTGTTTTTGAGAAAGAACCAAGCAAAACACTGCTCTCAAGTTTTTCTGCTCCCATGTAAGGCAAGAACTCACCCTTGAAACGAAGATCACCATATGGATCGTCCTCTATAAGTGTCTTGTTGTATTTTGCAAAAAGCTCTGCAATCTTTTGACGTTTCTCTGCTCCATAGGTAAGACCGGTCGGATTTTGGAAATTTGGAACAGTGTAGGCAAATTTCATTTTTGGGTCTTGCAAAGCACGCTCCAATTCTTCCAAATTCAATCCGTCATCTTCCAATGTAACTGGCAAGAAACCAACTTCAAACATAGTAAAGGTCTGAATTGCGCCAAGGTAGCCAGGCTCCTCTACGACAACTTTATCACCTTTGTTGAGGTATACCTTTGCCAAAAGGTCAAGTGCCTGTTGTGAACCAGTTGTAATCAAAATGTTTTTTGGTTCAAGGTGAAGGCCTTGTCTTTTGTTATAGCGCTCTGCAATTTGCTCACGTAGTGGCAAATAACCTTCCGTTGTTGAATATTGGAAAACCTTGTCACCAAATTTGTCAATTACATTTACCGCGGATTGTTTCAGTGCTTCCTGTGGAAATGAAATTGGATTTGGCAAACCACCAGCAAAAGAAATTACGCTTGGATCTTGCGTAACTTTCAAAATTTCACGAATAAATGACGCTTTTGTTGCTAAAATTCTGTCAGAATAACTACTCATTTATACATCCTCCGTCAAAATAGACTTCTTATAAACAACTCAAAGAATTAAAAAGAAATTATAAACACTTTTTTCTAAATTGCAAGTAGTTTTAACTTTTTTACACATCTTTGTTGTATAATAGCGCAAATAAATGGAGGTGGTTTTTGTGGTAATAGAATTTAATCTACTGGAAACGATTGCCTTTGCCATGGCGATTTTTGGTTTGGGAATACAATTAAAGAAAAGAATACGTTTTCTTTCAAAATACCTCATTCCTGCTCCTGTCATCGGCGGAGTTGTATTCTCCTTGCTAAAATGGGCACTGCGAGACTATGTCACTTTTCAATTTGATATGACAATGCAGGTGCATCTTATGGTAGCATTTTTTATCGCAACGGGACTTTCTGCAAGTTTCTCAATGCTAAAAAAAGGAGGTGTTCAAGTTTTTGTTTTTCTTGGCGTAGCATCTCTTCTTGTTTTTTTACAAGACACCTTGTCCGTAGCACTTTCCTACCCTCTTGGTATGTCTCCAATTTTGTCATTGCTTGCCGGTTCTATCACAATGTCTGGTGGACATGGAACTGGTGCTTTATATGCTAAATTATTTACCAATATGGGCTACAAAGGCTGTATGGAGATGGCCATGGCAGCAGCGACCTTTGGACTTGTTACTGGCTCTATCATGGGTGGTCCACTTGCAAGGAAACTTATAAAAAAATATGACCTACTAAGCAAGGAAACAGACTCTTCTTCAACACCAACGGAAAATAAAATTACAGTTGACATGGAGTTAAACGATGGCCCAGTTACCTCTATTGCAATAATTAGCACTTTTTTTCAATTTTCTCTAGCAATGGTACTGGGGCATTTCATAGAACATTTAATGATACCCTATGGGATAACACTACCAACTTATCTCTATGCACTCTTTGTCGGTATTTTTATCCGCTTAATAAGCGACAGAGCAAGACGCTACAAAATCCACTTACGCATTGTTTCTATGTTTGGCGAAGTATCTCTTGCAATTTTTCTCACACTTTCGCTTATGTCGCTTGAGCTTTGGCAACTATCTGATATAGCAGGTCCAATGTTAGTTATTTTGCTATGTCAAGCACTTTTGATGTTCCTTTTTGCATACTACGTCACTTTCCGCATTATGGGGCGTGATTATGCAGCAGCTGTAATTTCTGGCGGACACTGTGGCTTTGGACTTGGTGCAACACCAAACGCTATTGCAAATATGGATGCAATCGTGGCTCAAAATGTTCCCTCACCAAGAGCATATTTTGTTGTGTCAATCGTTGGTGCATTCTTCATTGACATCACCAACGCAATGATTATTCAGACTTTTGTTCCTATATTTCGCTAGGAGGAACCAATTATGTTGCTATTGAAATTTGATCTTGTTCAGACAGTTGCATTTGCATGTTTTCTCTTTGTTATTGGTCTATATTTATATAATTATTTTTACATGCAGTCAGATATAAATGTTCCGCCAGTAATAGTCGGAGGAATAATTTTTGTCATAACACGATTACTCCTAAAGGGCAAAATTAATTTTGAATTTGATTTTACTTTTCTCGAACCAAGCTACACAATTTTCTTTACAATCATTGGCTTTAGCATAACGGCAGATTTTTTTAAGCACACAAAAAAAGAGATAATTCTCCTATTACTTTCTGCAACGGGACTCATTATAATTCAAAATCTCGTGGCATATTTTCTTGGAAAAGGTCTCGGGCTTTCACCATTGATATCTTTAATGACTGGTAGTGCTGCTCTAACAGGTGGGGCTGGAACAGCAACTTCGGTTGCTGCCACACTAGAACCTCTTACAAAAACAGAAGGGCTTATGGAGGTTGGTATAGCGTTTTCATCGCTAGGAGTATTATTTGCTTCTTTGCTTGGCACTCCATTTTGCACAAACATAATTAAAAGAAATAATCTCCATACCCAAAGAAGTTTCTCAACAGATGCTAAAAAAATAACCAAAAAGATCTTTTTTAGTGAAGGACATGCAAAAATCACATTAGAAAGTATTTTGATGACAATTTTCCAGATCTGCCTTATTGCTGGTATTGCAATAACATTAAGCAATTATCTCTCAAGCCGTAAAATTATTATTCCTTCAATACTTATTGCAACATTCTTAGCAATTTGCTTACGAGCTCTCTTTGATCATGCCCATAAATCTTATATATCACCACAGCTACTACGTTTTTTTGCAGATTTTAATCTTATGATTTTGCTTGCACTGTCAATGATGAGTATAGATTTGCACAATTTATCAAATTTATCTCTCCCCTTGCTTGTTATTTTTATTGTTCAACTTTTGCTCACGTTTGCTTGGTGTTATTTTGTTACCTATAGATTATTTGGAGGTAACTATAATGGTGTGCTTGCTATGTCAGGGCATATTGGATTTGGTATAGGCACAACTGAAAATGCATTAGTAAACATTGAAAATTTGTCTATTTTATATGAGCCAAACCAAAATATTACCTTCGCAACAATAGCAGTTGGAGCATTCTTAATAGATATTATCAACATAAATTTAATATATTTTATTTTTAATTTGCTGAAGTAATTAAAAAAAAACAAGAGGTCGAGAAAATTTTCTCGACCTCTTGTTATATTGTTTATTAAAATAATCCGCTCACCTTGCCACTATTATCTACATCAATGTTACATGCTGCTGGGCGTTTTGGAAGACCTGGCATCGTCATGATTGTGCCAGTTACAGGAATTATAAAGCCAGCTCCAGCAGAAAGTCGAACTTCGCGAACAGTAACCTTGAAGTCTGTCGGACGTCCAATTTTTGTCGGGTCATCAGAGATAGAAGCCTGTGTTTTTGCCATACAGATGAGTAAATCATCTTTTCCAAGATCATGAATTCGCTTCAAATCTTTTTCAGCTTTATCAGTGTAAACAACATCATCAGCACCATAGATTTTCTGTGCTATTTGCAAAATTTTCTGTTTGGGAGACAGTGCGGCATCATACAAAACATGGAAGTTAGATGGTCTTTCACAAGCATCAAGCACAGCTTTTGCAAGTTCTATGCCACCTTTTCCACCCTCTGCCCAAATATCAGACTCAACGACAGGCACACCAATTGTTGCGAGGCGTTTTGTGATAAAGTCAAGCTCTTCTTTTGTATCGGTTGGGAAAGCATTAACTGCGACAACAACTGGCACACCATAGCTTTGCATATTTTCAACGTGCTTTTCAAGGTTTGGAATACCTGCTTCAAGGGCTGCCATATCAACCTTAGCAAGGTCAGCTTTTGCCATTCCACCATGCATTTTAAGAGCCCTTATTGTTGCAACAATAACAATTGCATCAGGTGCAAGTCCTGCAACACGGCATTTAATGTCAAGGAATTTCTCTGCCCCAAGGTCAGCAGCAAATCCTGCCTCTGTGATAAGGTAATCAGCTAACTTTAAGCCATATTTTGTAGCGGTAACAGAGTTGCAACCGTGGGCAATATTAGCAAATGGTCCGCCGTGAATAAAAGCGGGGACATGCTCAAGCGTCTGCACAAGATTTGGCTTTATTGCATCTTTTAAGAGCATCGCCATTGCACCATGTGCTTCAAGGTCTCTTGCGGTTACAGGTTTATCATCATAAGTCTGAGCGACTATTATGTTTGCAAGACGCTCCTTCAAATCATCTATATCCTTTGAAAGACAAAGTATTGCCATAATTTCAGAAGCAACTGTGATGTCAAAACCATCTTGACGAGGAATACCATCAGTTTTTCCTCCAAGCCCTACAACAATGTTGCGAAGGGCTCTGTCGTTCATGTCAAGCACACGTTTCCATGTAATTTTTCTTGGATCAATTCCGAGGGGATTTCCCTGTTGTAGGGAATTGTCAAGCATTGCAGACAAAAGATTATGAGCACTGGTTATTGCATGGAAGTCGCCGGTGAAATGAACGTTTATGTCTTCCATTGGCACAACTTGGCTATATCCACCACCGGCAGCGCCGCCCTTGATCCCGAAAACTGGACCTAAAGATGGTTCACGAAGTGCAAGGCACACTTTTTTGTCTAGCAAAGCCATTGCCTGTGCAAGCCCCACAGATGTTGTCGTTTTGCCCTCACCGGCAGGAGTTGGGGTAATCGCCGTTACCAAAATCAATTTGCCATTCTTACGGTCATTGATTTTATCCCAGAGCTCAAGAGAGACTTTTGTTTTATACTTGCCGTAAAGCTCCAAATCGTCTTCTGTTAAACCTAATTTTGCGGCAACCTTTACAATAGGCTCCATTTTTGTTGCTTGTGCTATTTCAATATCGCTTGGATAGTTCATCTCGTTCCTCCTATAATATTTCGTTTACCTTTTCTACTGCTTGAGCAGAAATTATTTCCACATTTTTTAGTGCAGTTTGTAACCTGCATTTAGCATTCTCTACAAAACTTACATCTTTTATGCTTGGCAAATTTATCAACACATTGTAGCTTGCAGATTTTGCTGCAGCATTTGCAAGTATTGCACCAAGTGCGGCATCTGTGGCAGCCATTTTGTTACCAAATTTTGCTGTCTCTAAAGATAGCTTTGCCACCTTCTCACAAGTTTCTGCAATTTGTAATGGCACAATTGTTGCCTTTTTTGATGCTTCTTCCATTGCCTCGGCACGTAATTTTTTTTCTGTATCAGTTTCTTTGGGCAAACGGAGTGCTGCCATAAAACCATTAAATGCCTCTATGTCACCATCAGCAAGAGTCAGAAATTCACTACGCAAAGTTTCCACTTCTTGCAAAACATCTTCCATTTTTGCCCAAGAGTCTTTATATTTTTCCTTGCCAACTGTAAGATTTGCCACCATAGAAACGAGGGCAGAAGACACAGCTCCAATAATCGCAGACACACTTCCACCGCCAGGCGTAGGCGAAGAAGAAGAAAGCGTTTCTAAAAAATCGTTAATCTTCTGTTCTTTTAAATCCATAAAACTCACCCCTCAAAATTGATGTAAATTTTACAAGCTTTCTACAAATTTTTTGACTCGCTTCATGCCTTCTTCAATGTATTCATATTCTCTGCAATAAGCTAAACGTATATGACCTGGCATACCAAACACATCACCTGGCACAGCAGAAACACCGGCTTCTTCCAGTAGCTTTTCACAAAATTCAAAACCAGTCAATGAGCCATCCTTTATTTTATCTACCAAGGGGAAAGCGTAGAAAGCACCTTGTGGTATGTCAAGCGAAAGCCCGTTAGTATTTTTTATGTAATCCATCACCATATCACGGCGACGTCTGTATTCTGACACCATTTCTTTTACATCACCATCAGCACTGCGGAAGGCTTCTGCAACCCCCGCCTGTGCAAAGGCATTAGCGCAAGTTACAAGGTTTTGGTGACATTTATTTACAAAAGGTCTCATCTGTTCTGGTGCAATTATCCAGCCTACACGCCATCCTGTCATCGACCAAGTTTTTGATGCGGATGCAACCGTAACAGTTCTGTTTTCCATGCTTGGCAAACTTGCTATACTAATATGCTCTCCGTCATAAAGAAATTTTTCATAACATTCGTCAGACACTACCCAAATATCACGTCTTTGTGCTACTTCGGCAATTTCCTCTAAACAATTTCTTGAAAAAACTGTTCCACTTGGATTGTTTGGCGTGTTGATTAAAATTGCAGCAGTTTTTTGTGTAATAGCACTCTCAATATTTTTTGCTGATGGTTCAAGTGAACCTTCCGTTGGTTCAACGGGAACAATGTTCAAGCCACAAATTGCCAAAACATCTGCGTAAGCAGAAAAATATGGCACAGGGACAATCACTTCATCTCCTGGATTACAAAGAGTAAGCATTGTGGCACTAAGTGCTTCCATTGCCCCACCTGCTGTTACAACAACATTTTTAACAGGGTCAACCTTCATATTATTCTCACGGCAATATTTCTTTGCAATTTCCTCGCGCAATTCCTGAGTACCGCCCATGTCAGTGTAGTGCACCTGTCCATTATTCAAAGCCCAAACAACTCTGTCTTTTGCGCACTTTGGAGAATCAAAATCAGGACGACCAATCTCCATATGGATAATTGACCTTCCATCTCTTTCCATTTGTTCCGCTTTTGTTAAAATTTCACGGATACCACCACTCATTTTTACGCGCTTCATTCTTTCATTAGGAAAAACATGCTTGGTTTCGCTCATTTTTATTAACCTCTTTTTACGATTTTAACAATTTTGTAAGAACTGGAACTACCTGTTTTTTACGAGAAACAAGTCCTTTTACAAAGGCTGTATTATCCTGCAACATAATGCCAAAAGCACGGCAGACAATATCGCGCCTGTTTCCCAGCACAAGCAAATCTGAATCACAATTTATAATATCAGTAATCATCACCATAAACAGGTCTAAACTCTCATTGGAAATTATGTTAAACATTTCAAGCTCAATTTCTTTGCGCCTGTCTAAAACTGAATCGTGTTTCACAAAGCTCGTTGCAGAAATTCTGATTCGCAATTTACCTAGTGTGTATAACTTGGAGTCTCCAAGCAAAATATCACGTGCCGTCATCTCACTTGTATCTGTTCCATATGAAAGAAGCGCAATGCCATATTTTTCTAAATTTTCACCTAACTGAGATGCAAGCTCATGCGCGACATGTTTATCTTCTTCTGTGGTTGTAGGGCTACGAAGCAACAAGGTGTCTGAAATAATAGCAGAAAGCAACATTCCCCAAACATCTCTTCTTGGCTTAATATTTGCTTCCTTTAACATTTTATAAATTATGGTAGAGGCACACCCCCAAGGTTTGGTTGTGAAATCTATCGGGTTTGCATTGCTAAAATTATTTATTCCATGATGGTCAATAACCATTAAAATCTCTGCATTTTCAATGTTCACTGCACTTTGAGATGCTTCATTGTGGTCAACTAGGATTACCCTGTCACCATCAGAGAGATTATCAAGGTATTGCAAATCAGCATCAAGAGAAAAATATTCCATTGCAAAAAGCGTTTCTGCATTATATTTTCCAAGTCTGCAAGCACTAACATTCATACCACGAGAATTCAAAAGATAGGCAACTGCAATCGAGGACGCTATAGAATCAAGATCAGGGTGCTGGTGTCCAAAAACCTTTATGCAACTTCCAGCAGGATTTATTACCTCACTTAAAGGGAATAACTTGTCTTGAGATTCAAGCAAAGGAGACGTTTCATCTTCTTTTACCCAGATATTCAGTTTTTTATTGAATCTAAACACAAATCTTCCTCCAGTCTCTTAAAAACATCATAGTAGTATAGCATATAAAAAACAAAAATAACATTGCAAAACAAATTCTACTAAAAATTTTAATTATCTAGCCTAGTAAAATAATCCCGCGACAAGCGTTTCATATTCGGGAAAAGAATCTTTGCCCCAAAGTATCTCAAGTCCTAAAAAGTCTCTTGTCAATTTCACAAGGTCAAGCCCTATTCCGGAAAAGGAATAACGCATCTTTTGTGGAGAGCGACAAGCATTCCCCTCTTGCTTGGCACAGACCTCACAGTTTTCACACACACCTGCTGCAATGGCAATTCCTTCATCAAATTCGCCTTCAAGAGCCAGACAAGTGTTATTCAAAACACGTTTTACACGACCGTAAGTGGCACGGCGCAAAATATCTTTTTGCTTTTCGTTTAATTTCTGTGTTGCTCTTATTAAGTATGGCTCATAATACACTTGAACAGCAACAAGAAAGCCATTTGTTTTACCAAAAAGTAAGTCAGAGGCAATTGGAGACGAGGGGGGACAAGACCAAACTTTGTTGTAATAAGGGCAAGCACAACAGACAGTGCGAATTTCTTTTGACCTGTAATATTTTGGGGTCAAAAGCTTTTTCACTGCAATCTGTTTAACATGAATTTTTGTTTTGTATGCCTTGTCAAACATCCTCAATTGTCTCATACTCTTAAGCAATTTCTTAAAATTCACTATGAGCCGATTTTTTTAGCAACAGCTGTTTTCTTTTATCTCTAATATCATTCTCAATGAAGTGGCAATCCACCTCATCTTTAACCACCATAACAAATTCTTGGTTCAGAAATACACAGACATCATTTGCCACTTCTTCAATTATGGCGTCATCAGCACCTATTAGATTGATTACAAACGAGTTTTCTGACACAAAATAGTCATCAGTCGCCCAAAATCCACCTTGTGTATTGGCAATAGTATAGTTGACATGATATTGACGGCAAGTTTTATCAATCAAGGCTTTCAAGCCTTTTGTGCTATCCTTTTGCCGAGCCTCATCAGAATCTGTCAATCCTACATAAATTGAATGCCTAGTGACAATCATAATAACCTCCTAAATTCCCCCAAAACAATAATATGCATACATTTCAAACTTTCCAAATATTCTTATAGCAATTTATCTTTCTCTTGCTTCTTCCACTGTAACGCCAAATTTTAACATAAAACTAATAGATTGTAATCTATTTTACATAGTTTATACACATAAAAAACAATTTTTGCCTAAAGACGTTGTAAAATTCTTTTTTTAGCTTTTACACATGTTATAATTACAGACTGAACTTGTCAAGAAAAGTGCAGTCCTAAAAACCCATAAAATTTTTTTCTCCGCT
>CALELF010000088.1 GCA_937902895.1 uncultured Synergistaceae bacterium
TAACCAGGGCTTATAGCCCTAGTGCAAACCACCCTTTTGAAGGGTGGTTTTGATTCTATTTTTCTATTGGCAAATTGGCGTTTCCTGCCCAGGCTTGAAATCCTGCATCATAATTTGTTGCAGGGTAACCGAAGCAGCAAAGAACCATTGTGACAAATGCAGAACGAACTCCCGCAGTGTCATAAACAACAATTGGCTTGTCCTTGCCAATACCGGCACCAGCTAGAAGTGCATCAATTTTTTCCTTTGTTTTTACGAGGTTTTCTTCGTCAACCACATTGTCTTTTTCTATGTGCTTCGCACCAGGAATGTGTCCAGCTCGCTTTTCTTGGAATGGACGAATTTTGCCCAAGTATTCTTCTTTTGTTCTGACATCAAGAAGATACACATTGTCCAAGTTTTTGCTTAAAGTTTCTGTGTCAATGGAAAAGCCTTCAACATACTTTGATACCTTAAAGGCGGCAGGCTTTGCTTTTGTGTCGGTTTTAGAAACTGTGCCACCGTGTTGCTTCCATTCGGTAAAGCCACCATCAAGAATATAAACTTTTTGCAAGCCAGCTTGCTTAAGCACCCAGAGCCCCCAACCACTCTGCCCCCAGCTTTTATCATCACAATAGAGGACGACTGTTTTGCTAGCATTGATACCAAGCGCACCAATTCTTGCAGAAAGTGTGGCAGGGGATAAAACCGTTCCCCATTTTTCTGTCCCGTTTGGAACGTTTATTTTTGCAAAATATGTCCACTCTGCATTTACTGCACCTGGAAGGTGTCCTGTTTTATAAAGTGAAGATGGCCTGCAGTCAACAAGCACACAAGATTTTATGTTCTTTTTTAGCCAATCAACAGAAACAAAATAATTTTCTATGCCAACTTTAGCATTTGTTATTTTTGCTACAATTGATTTGTCATTGGATGTTGTAGCTTTTGTCTCCTCTGGCTTTGTTGTTGCTTGAGTTTCAGTAGTTGTTTTAGCAGGGGTAACAGCTTTTGGTGTAGTTGTCGCTTTTGCTGGAGTAGTTGTCGTTGCTGGAGTTGTTGTTTTTTGTGAGGGAGCTGTTGCATTTGGAGGTGTGACTTTGTCAGTTGCTTTTTGTTGGGTGGTTGTTGTTGCTGTTTGTGTTGGAGCTATGTTTTCTTTCTTTGGTTCTGGCGTATCTGCTTTTGGTATGACAATTAACTTGATCTTTGAAGCTGGTGTCTTTTGTTGCGTAGTTGTAGCATCCGATGTAGCTGCTAGTGCAGGAGACACATAAAGTGCTGTGATAATTGCCATTGAGACTACTTTCTTAACTGTGTTTTTCATTTTCTTTTACCTCGTATTATTTTCTATTTTTCAGTATCCAATCAGCAGCTCTTGCTGCTTCATTGAAATCAGTTGCTTGTGTTGGTCTGCCATTGCCGGACAATATATCTGCTTTCCAGTCTTCAAAGGAGAGCAGAAGCCCCTTTGTCATAAGTCGAGAAAAAACCTTGTCAAAACGTGGCACACCCCAGAGAAAATCACGGGTGAACCACCCTCTTTTTACAAGTTCTCTGGTAAAATTTTGAAGACGTGATTTTAATCCAGTTTTTCTTTTTGCTTTTAGCAATACTGGAACAGTTCCGCCTGTAATTGCTTCGCTAACCATGTTTACTGAGTCATCTGTTACAAAAACAGTTTCAGAAAAACCAAGCATTGCAGGAATTGGATTAAATTTATCCTTGCTTGCCAAGAGAATATAGCGTATTCTATCCGTTTTTTCCTTAATTTTCAATAGGGAATTTTCTGCTGCCTGTGAAGTTCGTCTTGAAGTTGTGATATAGAGGTATGCATCATGCGACTGCGCAAAGGTAACAATTGAGGAAATTGTTTTTACAATCCATTCCTCGTCTATCGTGTAATTTTGGTCATCGCCACCAATAAGAATGCTCCAGCGCATGGAAGTGTCAGTTTCTGTTTCTTCCTCGTCACATTCGCCGAGGTCGTCAAGGAATTTTTTTGCTTCTTTTTGCAAATTTTCCTTCTCAACCATATTTGGTGCACCCATTGTAACAAATATATTTGTGTCATCATCTGGTGCATCATGTTCAGGAACAATTGCGAAGTCAAACGGAGCAGTGCCAAGGTATGTTGGTGTCATTATGGTCGCGTTTTGGACATGCAAAGCTATGCTCAAAGCAAGATTGAAGGGAGCAGCTGCACTACCGGCAGATATAATGAGAATTCCATTGTTTGCAACCTTGACGTGATGTTTGGCTAGAGCTTGCATTATTCGCTTTACAAAATTTGTTCCAGCAAAAAAGTCAAGCCACTCAAGTGCCTCAGAAGCTGTTTCAAGTTTGTTTGCTATTTTTCGTGCAAAAAATTTGCGTATTGGATATAGCTCCGGAACTTGAAAATCAAATATTGGACAACGAACCCTGCGAGAAATTGCGCGTGCTACACCTCGTGATTGATTCAAATGTCCGCGAACGCCATCGTGCAAAAGCACAATGCCTTTTAATTCTGTCGCCATAGATATTGTCTCACCATTATGAATTTTTTAACATCATTTTGCGAAGCAAATCAAGATCCTCTGGAGTGTTGATATTTGGTCCGTTTGGAGGATATTTCGTTGGAATTACCGCCATGGAGTAGCCGTGCTCCAAGATTTTTAATTGTTCAAGGCTTTCTGTTTCTTTCAGCGGTGTTGCAGGAAGTGTTATAAGTTTCATTAAGAAATCCTTTGTAAAAGCATAGATTCCAATGTGTTCCATCACAGGAATTTGGTGAGGGTTTCTTTCGTATGGAATAACGCTACGGCTAAAATATAAGGCTCTGCCGTCGGCTCTCGTGACAACCTTGACAATGTTTGGATTTTCAATGTCCTCCCTCGCCGTTATAGGTTTGCACATCGTGGCAGAGTCAGCAGTCATATCCTTTTTTAGCCCCTCTACAAGTTCAACCAGCATGCGAGGGTCTATCATGGGTTCGTCACCTTGAATATTCACTACATAATCTGTGTCAAACTTTTCTGCCACTTCGGCAACTCTGCTTGTGCCGTCCTTATGGTCAGCACGAGTCATCATAACCTCTGCACCAAAATTGTTGCAAGCATCAAAAATCCTCTGGTCATCTGTTGCCACAACGACCTTGAAGAAAACGCCACTTGCCACAACCTTTTCATAAACATGCTGAATCATTGGCTTGCCACCAATGTCTGCAAGTGGCTTGCCAGGAAGACGGCTGGACGCATAGCGTGCCGGCAAAACTGCCAAAAATCTTTTCTCTTTTTTCCCGCCCATTTCTTATTTCCTCAAACTAATGAGTTTTCATATAATCAGCAAATTTTTCAAGCATCTGTTGCCTGTTGAGAGGCTTGATGTTTTTCACAATCCATTCTCTCATATTCTTGCCATCTTGCGTTTCCTGCTTGTAGCTCATAAAGTCAAGCTTTATGCCAAGCTCATCTGCAATACGAAGTGCAAAGACAGGCCAAATCATTCCGATGTCGCCAATGACCGGCAGGCTCCCCTCGTGTCTTGCAAAGGCGGACATTTCCATACGGAACGGAATTTTTGAAATTTTTGTTTTTGGGAGTCCCTTTGCGATTGCTTCCTGAATCATAGCACTGTTCTTTTGAAGGTCTTGGCAAGTGCGGAGGTGTTCGTCCAAGTCAAAACGAATAAGTGATTTCCCTTCAAGGCTATAAGTCGGTTCTCCGTGCCAATAACTCCAAATACCGTGTCCAGTGTAGGTCTCAAAAGGACCGTCGTGAATTTCTTGAGTGAGTGCAACAGCGCTTTCTATAATCACATCACAGCTTGCCAGTGCGTTTGCTATTGCTCTGCTGCGTGAAGCGACAGGAATTGAATCGCCAACGCAAAGCCCAACATGTCCGCCACCAACCATCTGTGGAATGGTAACGAGCACAGGTTTATTTTTCAAGGCACCTTGACCTATCATTGTGCGTGGGGCAGCTCCCCAACCTGCAACCCTTTCAAATGGCAATCTTGCTTGACGGCAGAGAGATAAAATTTCTTCTGCAAGTCTTTCTGTTCTGTATCCCATTGGGTATGCCATGTTAGCTGCAGCCTTTACGACAAAATGTCCATCACATGTCTTGCGTTTTTCAAGGAAAGGTCTGTCGAGTATTATTTCCTTTTCGAGCTCGTCAAGCTCCTCGTCTGTCATGTCTGTAAATTCAAAGACATTGCCACGTGGCATAACATTTTTGTCCAGTCCAAATTGGTCTGCAGGGCACATCTTTACTCTGTCCAAAACGCCCCCCATTTCGTGGTTTATAACAGCACTGCTTGTGGTAACTGCGTCAATCACATCATGCTTCATAAGCTCGGCAATGAGTGTTGTTACCCCTTCATGCAGATTTGGTCCGCTTCCTGTTACAACGGCAACTTTTTTGCCATTCTTTTTTGCCTTAACAACCTGCTCAATTGACTTATCTAGTGTCTCTTTTGAACGACTGTCAAGCTCGTTGTAAAATTGCGTGATTAACTCTCTATTTATCATCTGCTACACCTCCAAAAAAGGTTTTATTATTCTAGCTAATTTATAAGATGTGCCACCATGTTCAGTGAAATATCTGTCGCTTGCTAACATATTTTTAGCTTTATTTTCAATTTTTAACAATTCTTCAAGTTTTGTATATAACTCATGAGTGTCAAGCACTCTGTGTGCAACTTGTCCCTTTTCAAAATAGCTTGCTGGTTCTGCAAAATCTTCCATGTGAGGACCGTAGCAGGTGGGCACTCCCCAAACAAGTGGCTCCAAAATATTTTGTCCGCCCTTATTCACAAAACTGCCCCCAACAAAGGCAATGTCGCAAGCCCCATAGAAATCAAAAAGGAGTCCGATTTTATCCACGACAATAACATCAAGGTCGTTGCTTGCACAGTTTGCCTTTTCAATTTCGCTCAATCTTATTGCGGAAAGCCCATTTTGTTCTGCAATTTCAAGCACTTTGTCAACCCTTTCAGGGTGACGTGGCACGGAAATAAATTTTACCTTTATGTCGTTATTATTTTTCTTCAGCTTTGCAAAAACGCCAAAGACGATTTCTTCTTCCGGCGAATGGGTGCTACCGGCAATTATAAGGTTTTTTGTGCCTTGTGAAAAATAGCTTAAAAGTTTCTTGCGAGTATCTTCAATGCCCTCTTGTCTTTCTTCTTTTCTTCGCAGAAGCTCGTCAATTTTGCTGTCACCCGTTACATAAATTTTATCAGCAGGAACAGAAATAGACGTGAGGCGACGCCTGTCTGTTTCATCACGGCAAGTGATGACGTCAAAAAGTGAAAAAACACGTCCTGCAATGTGTGAGGCAAAGGGACGTGAAATTTTATGCCAAGTTCTGTCGCTAATACGACCGTTTATGAGGATAGTTTTTATCTTTCTTTTTCTGCATTCAAGCAACATGTTGGGCCAAATTTCTGTCTCTACTGTTGCGTATGCGATAGGTTTTATTGTTTCTAACGCATTTATGACAAAATCTTTTTTGTCCCAGACTGCGTATGTGTGTGTGAAAAGATTTTCTGTTCCTGCAAGGTCAAACGCCATCTTGCGTCCGGTTTCTGTTGTTGTTGAAAGTAAAAAAGGGCAGGTAATCCCTTCATTTTTTGCTGCCTTGATGAAGGAAACAGCCGCCTGTGCCTCTCCTACGGAAACAGCATTTATCCAAAAACATTTGCCGGTGAGGTGGGAGATTTTGTCTGTGTCAAATTTCCCTTGTCTTTCAGCAAATCCATTTGTATATTTTTTTTGCAGTTTGCCTTTGAAAAAGCAAAACGCCAAATTCAAAAGGCAATTATAAAGCCCAAGTAACACAGCTTCTCCTTATGCAACTCCTGCTTTTAAGATATCATGCAGATGAATCATTCCCACTGGCTTTTGTCCGTCTGTTACGACGAGCACAGAAATGTCATACTTTTGCATTGTGTTCAAAGCCACAACAGCAGGTGCGGTTGGAGAAATTGTCTTTGGTGTCGTGGTCATTACACGCTCAACTGGCATTTCAAGACCTTCAAGGCCATATTTTTCTATCAAACGACGAAGGTCGCCATCTGTGAAAATTCCCAACAAAATTCCGTTGTCATCAACAATAGCCGTCGCTCCAAGCCCCTTGCTTGTGATGTCAAAAAGGGCATCTTTTGCGATTTTGTTTTTGTTTGTTGTTGGCATATCGGATCCTGCAACCATAATGTCAGTAACACGAAGCAATAACCGTTTGCCCAGTGAGCCACCAGGGTGAAACACGGCAAAGTCCTCTTTCTTCATGTCAAGCAAAAATGTGGCAAGCCCAGCCACAGCATCGCCAAGTGCAATTTGCACTGTGGTGCTAGATGTTGGAGCAAGACCAAGCGGGTCTGCCTCGTGGTCAACATGGCAATTCAAAACTACATCGGCACTCTTTGCCAAGGTTGAAGCAGGATTGCCTGTAACTGCAATGATTGGGCAACCAAGTGACTTAAAATGTGGCACGAGGGTGATAACCTCTCTTGTTTCACCGCTATTGCTCAAGAAATATCCAATATCTCCCTTGCATATCATGCCAAGATCACCATGGTAGGCTTCTGTTGAATGCACAAAAAAAGAAGGCACGCCAAGAGAAGCAAAGGTGGCTGCGGATTTTCTTCCCACGTGGCCGGATTTCCCAATGCCGGACACGATGAGTCTGCCCTCTGCTGCACTTACAAGACGAGCTGCCTTTGCAATGGAATCGTCAAGTGAATTGCTAACGGCAAGAAGTGCGTTTGCCTCGTCTTCTAATATTCGGCGTGCTTCATTTATCAGAAAATTATTGTCTAATTCTTTTATTTTTCTCTCGTATGGAAGTTGCATAGAAAACCTCCTAATGAAAACATATTACTGAATGTAAAAATATTTATTCGCTCCAAGCTAAGTCGCTAAAGCCGACCTCTCGTGAAGCTTTGTCAATCACTGCAATTTGGGTTAAAAGTTTTTCTGCTAATGCCAAGGGGACGGAATTTGGACCGTCGCATTTTGCCTTGTCAGGGTCTGGATGCACTTCAAGGAATATGCTGTCCACACCGACGGCAGCGGCTGCTCTTGCCAGTGGCATAACAAAGGATCTATCTCCACCGCTACACCCGCCCTGTGCAGACGGCTTCTGCACACTGTGCGTGGCATCAAACATCACGGGGCAACCGAGATCCCTCATTGTTGGCAAGCTACGCATATCAACAGAAAGTGCATGATATCCAAAACAAGTGCCACGTTCGCAGAGAATTATTTGGTCATTTCCGCTTTCTTTGCATTTGTTTACGACTGTTGCCATATCTTCAGGTGCCATAAATTGAGCTTTTTTTATGTTCAATGGCTTGCCTGTCTTGCTTGCTGCACGGAGAAGGTCTGTTTGACGGCAGAGAAAAGCGGGAATTTGCAGGAGGTCAACACTTTCAGCGGCAAGATCTGCCTGGTAGGGTTCGTGGATATCTGTAACGGTGGGGACTCCGAGTTCAGAACCTATTACAGAAAGCCAAGTGAGTCCATACTTAATTCCTGGTCCACGGAAACTTGTAATGCTTGTTCTATTTGCCTTGTCAAAGGATGCTTTAAAGATGTAATTAAAACCAAGTTTTTCGCAAATACGCTTCATTTCTTTTCCTATGGTCATTGCATCTTCAAAGGTATCTAACACGCATGGACCGGCGACAATAGTCAATTTGTCACCGCCAACTGTCAAATTTCCAACCTTAACTTGCTTTATTTGGTTCATCGTTACTCCTCCGGTGTCTGCTTTTATAATCAACTAATATTACAAGCTGTTATTATATGGCAATAGCTATACTTCGTCAATCATATAGCAAGTTTTTGTTGAATTATTTTTTAACCATAAAAACCTTTAGCCATAAGACTAACTTGGTCTGCACCCCGTCAAACGGACAGTGAAATAAAAAAATAAGATTTTAAATTTTATGCTGCTGGATAATAAGCTAAATGCTTTTCT
>CALELF010000089.1 GCA_937902895.1 uncultured Synergistaceae bacterium
TGCCACGTTGTGGCATGAATTAGAGTGAGGCATAGCCTCACTAAAAATCGTTTTTGCAAAGCAAAAACTCCGAAATTCTCCATTTTCAATTCTCAATTCCTGTGTTATTATTCACACAAGAACATAATCATTAGATAAAATGTATTTTGTTGTTGAAAGGCTTAAGAACAATGGCTCAAACGTTAACCCTAGCAGTAATACAAATGCAAATGACAAAAAGCAAAGCAGAAAATATGTTCCACGCACGTGACCTTGTGTGCAAGGCGTCGCGTGAAGGGGCAAATGTGGTGCTTCTTCCAGAGCTTTTTGCCACACCTTACTTTTGCCAAGAAAGGCAATATGAATATTACAACCTAGCGCAGTCGCTCACTGAAAGCGATGAGGTGAAAGAATTTTCACAGCTTGCAAGTGAATTAAATATTGCGCTTCCCATTTCTTTTTATGAAAGAGACGGAATGAATTTCTATAACTCCATTGCTTTTGCTGACGGTAAAAACGGAGTTCTCGGAGTTTACCGCAAGGTGCATATACCAGACGACCATTTTTATCAAGAAAAATTTTACTTCACTCCTGGCAACCTAGGTTTCAAGGTATGGAAAAGTCAGTTTGCAAATTTTGGTGTTGGCATTTGTTGGGATCAATGGTTTCCGGAAGCAGCTCGCATAATGGCATTGAACGGTGCAGATCTTTTGCTCTATCCAACTGCTATCGGCAGTGAGCCTATTCTTGACACAGACAGCTCAAATATGTGGAGACTGGCAATGCAGGGGCACGCAGCAACAAATATGACACCTGTTGCCGCTGCCAATAGATTTGGCACAGAGCTCGTAACACCGTCTGTAGCAAACGGACAACAGAGTTCTTCCCTCTATTTCTATGGCACAAGTTTCATCACTGATGAAACAGGGGAGATTGTAGAGCAAGCAGGAAAAACCGAAGAAAATATCTTGTTGCACTCCTTTAATTTAGAGCAAATACGCGAAAAAAGATTATCTTGGGGATATTTCCGTGACAGACGACCAGAATGTTACGGCGAAATTTCTTCCTCTCTTCCTCACAAAATCTCCACAATTTCTTCAAAATAACACCATATTTTAATTTTATAATGCACTCATTAAATGCAAGGACAAATACGAATTGCTGAATGGGAGGAATAAAAATGAGGCAATTTAGCAAAAAATCTATGAAGTTTTTAGCAATGCTACTTGTGCTTTCCTTGACACTACCGATTTCCACGCCTGCTTTTGCGTGGTGTTGTCCACCACCACCAAGACGCGTCTGGTGCTGTCCACCACCTCCGCCACCACGTTATTATTACTCTGGGTGCTACTACGGTGGAAATTCTGCTGCATGGGGCTTTGCCGGATTTACAACCGGCGTAATAGTTGGATCTGTCATCACAAGTAACCAAAATCGTGCAGAACAACAAACAACCCCCACAGTTACACGGACAGAAACACTACCCCTAATACTTCATAAATTTTAATATCAATAAAAGGAGAGAAGTTCAAATTGAAGAATTCTAGTAAAAAATCAATGAAGCTTTTGGCAGTGCTATTAACGCTAACCTTCTTAACACCACTTGCCACACCGGCTTTTGCATGGTATGGGCCACCACCACCGCCTCCGGTTCATCATTACCATCACGATGATGGTAATTCCGCTGCTTGGGGAATTGGGGGGCTTGCCGCAGGTCTTATACTCGGTTCAGTTATCTCTAACAGCAATAAAGAGAGGAAACCAAAAGAACCGACAATTACTGACGTTGAAGAACGACTGACAGCATTTTCAGCGCAGGCAGTCGTTGAAGCACAAAAAGCTATTGCACAATATGGCATAGAAGAAGGGCTTTCAAAAATAAATGACTATTGGGTTCAAAGATCCTATGACACCATATATGACCCTATTGATCTCAAACTTAGTGTAGCAGATTCTAAAAATATATTTAAGCTTACCTACATAGTAGACAGAGAAACTCCAGAAATTCAAGTTACCGTCATTCATAGAGCATCGGGCAGAAACTCCAGTCGTCGTGCGGGACTCAATCCACCAGATATGGCACAAAGACAATCTGCTGCAAGGGGACGCACGCGCACTTCACTTGAACTGATAGGATTTTCCTTGGCAGATAACAGGTCAAACGGATATCTGACAGTAGCAGAAGTTGAAGAAGGCACAGCTGCTTACTATGCAGGACTACGAGCGAAAACACCTATTGTCGCTATTGACGGCAACAAAACCACCCAGATGATGCATGATCAAATGCAAGCCTACATCATGAAACGTGCTGAAACAGGCAACACCGTCAAGGTGCAGTTTATGACAAATGGCGGAGTGTTAAAAACAGTAGTCATTAAGCCACAATTGTAGTAAATTAAAAGATACCAGCGTGAGATTTTATATCCAACGCTGGTATCTTTTTGTGTCAAACACTATATTTGTTCATAGCTTTTTTGTCTTTATTGTGCTAGAATACCCATCTGTAAGTGCGAAGCACTATATTAGTCGTCACTGAATAATAGCAAATTTACAGAAGTTTTGAAAATAGCTTCTAA
>CALELF010000090.1 GCA_937902895.1 uncultured Synergistaceae bacterium
AAATACTGGTAAATTTCTACGAATTTTACTCTTGACAAAAGTCACTTCATAACAGGCATAGCCTCACAAAAAATTGTTTTTGCGAAGCAAAAATCTCCGAAATTTTCAATTCTCCATTCTCAACTCTCAATTCGATGTTATTCCAAAAATTTTGCTACAAGGTTACAGGTGTAGTTAACACCTATTGGGAAGCAATCTTGATCTGGCAAGAATTTATCGTTATGTAGTGCTGGCATATCTTCACTTTTTACATTTTTTGGTCTACAACCAAGATGAGCGAAAATTGAAGGTCGCTCCTTTGCAAAGAAAGCAAAGTCTTCACCAGTTGGTGGAATTGGATTTTCTGTAACGGGAGTATAGCCAATGTTTTTTGCAACGCCCTGAGCGATTTGAGCCATCTTTTCGTCGTTTATTGTTGGTGGGTAGCCAACCATATAATTTATTTCAGCTTTGCAATCATAGGTTTGCACCGTGCCCTCTATCACACGGATAATATGCTTTTGTAATGCTTCGTGTGTTTCATCTGTAAAACTTCTTGCTGTGCCGTCAATATAACCCTCGCCACCGACAACATTGTAGCGACTGCCGGATTCTGTGTGTCCAATTGTGATGACGGCGGTTTCTGATGCGGAAATATTACGAGAAACAATTTGTTGCAAGTTCATAATTGTAGCAGCGGTGCAAAGCACAGCATCTCTGCCTTTTTCCGGCATAGAGCCATGACAGGGCACGCCTTTTATTTTTGCAATTATATGGTCAGAAGCGGCAGAAACAGCTCCAGGCTGTATGCCAATTGAGCCAGTTTCTATCGTTGGCCAAACATGGAGACCGCAAATCATATCTACATGGGGATTTTCCAAAGCACCGTCTGCAATCATACCCTTTGCTCCACCGTGAGGTGTTAATTCCTCGCTTGGTTGGAACAAAAATTTTACACTTCCCCTGAGCTCATTTTTTAGCTCACAAAGCACATGACAAACGGTTAGCAAAATGGCAGTGTGTGCGTCGTGACCACAGGCATGCATAAGACCATTGTTTTTTGAAGCAAAGGGCACTCCTGTGGCTTCTGTTACATCGAGTGCATCCATGTCAGCTCTCACGCCAACGCAAGGGCCGTCTCCTGCTCCACCTTTTAACAAAGCTGTTACGCCAAAACCACCAACGTTTGTTTTTATTTCATCAAGTGGCAAGGTTTTTAGCACCCCTGTGACGTATGCAGCGGTTTTTTCTTCGTGATAACTTTTTTCTGGGTTTTCGTGAAGATGAAAATAATACTCAAGGTTTTTTGCCTTGTATTTTTCAACAAGCTGATTGATTTTCTCTTTCATTGGCATAATCCTCATTTCAAAAACTGATCAATTATAACAAAAGAAATCTATTTTGTGAATTTTTCAATGAAATCAACAAAAAATAAAGAAATATGTTATCATAGTAACGTATAAAGATTTGGAGGTTCTATGATGAAAGCATACTTACTTGCAGCGGGGCTTGGAACACGCCTACGTCCCTTAACAAATACTGTACCTAAGTGCATGGTGCCAATCAGGCAAAAACCAATGCTTGCAATTTGGCTTGACTTGCTAGCAAAACATGGTGTTACAGATGTTCTTATTAACACTCACTACCTACGCCCCACGGTTGCCGAATTTATAAAGCAATATAACGAAAGCCATACAAACATCAGGGTTACAGAATTTTTTGAAGAAACATTGCTCGGCAGTGCAGGAACTCTTGCAGAAAACAAAAGCTTTGTTGCAGGCGAGGAAAACTTTTTGATTTGCTATGCAGACATATTGACGAACCTTAATATAACTGACATGGTAAAACTGCATAAAAGCCACACAGGACACCTTACAATGGCACTTTTCCATGCGGAAAACCCGTCTGCCTGTGGAATTGCTACACTAGATGAAAAAAAACTCATTACAAACTTTATTGAAAAACCAGAGAACCCTACAAGCGACTTGGCGAATGCAGGAATTTATGTCACAGACCAACATTTCTTTGATTTAATTGACGACACAAGACCGCAAGATATAGGATTTTCCGTTTTGCCAAAGCTCTCCGGCCAGATGTATGGTTATGAAACAAACGCCTATGTGTTGGACGTTGGCACAATGGAAAAATACGAAAGAGCTCAAAAGGAATTTCCAGAAGATTAAATTTTTTGGCTCTTCACGGAAAAGTGTGGGATGGTAGAGTGAAGTAACGAATCAAA
>CALELF010000091.1 GCA_937902895.1 uncultured Synergistaceae bacterium
ACGAATTTTACTCTTGACAAAAGTCACTTCATAACAGAGTTGAAAATTGAGAATTAATGTGTGGCTACGCCACAATCAGTAGTGGTGCTTCGCACCACTATAAATCGTTTTGCGAAGCAAAAACAACCGAAATTCTCAATTCTCCATTTTCAATTCTCAATTCTATTAACGCTTATTCGTCCTCTTCTGCTGCTTTGCCTGCTGCTATGCGGGCTTTTCTTCTTAAATCGTGATCAAGGATAATTTTTCTAATACGGACAAATGATGGAGTAATTTCAACAAGCTCATCATCTGCAATCCATTCCAAAGCGGAGTCTATTGTAACAACACGCGGAACGTCTAATACAATCATTGTGTCCTTCGTCGCAGAACGGTGGTTTGTCTGCTGTTTGCGTTTTGTTGGGTTTACTGGAATGTCACGGTCTCTGCTTGCTTCACCAACAACCTGACCGTTATAAACTTCTTCACCTGGCCTGATGAATAGAGTTCCACGTTCCTGCAAGTTTTCTAGGGCATGGCTTGTGCATTGCCCCGTGTCCATACTGACAAGTGAACCATGACTACGAGAGTGAATTTCACCAACCCATTCGCTGTAACCGACAAATCTTGAAGCTAAGATGCCAAGTCCTCTTGTGTCCGTTAAAAATTCTCCACGGTAACCAATAAGCCCTCTAGTTGGAATTGTAAACTCAAGGCGCAATACACCAGTTCCCGTATTTTCCATATTTTTCAGTTCTCCGTGACGCTGAGCAAGCTTTTGAATTACAATGCCCTGATATTCTTCCGGAACGTCTATTATGACTTCCTCCATTGGCTCAAGAACCTTGCCATTAGCATCCTTTTGTGTAATAACCTCTGGACGTGAAACACAAAGTTCCGAGCCTTCACGGCGAATTTCCTCAATAAGGATACCAAGGTGAAGCTCACCACGACCAGAGACCTTTATTCCGTCTGGTCTACCTATGTCTTCCATACGAAGGGCAGCATCTGTCTTTGTTTCTCTTTCAATTCGCGCCTTCAACTGGCGAAGTGTTATTGCATTTCCGTCACGAGATGCAAACGGGCTTGTATTAACAAGGAATAGCATTGAAACAGTTGGCTCCTCAATGTCCAGTGGTGGCATAGTAGCGTCTGTAAGACTTGGATTGCTCATGGTATCCCCTAGGTCAATATTTTCTGGGCCAGTGAACCACACAATATCCCCTGCGCCGACTTCATCAACCTCAACTCTGTCAAGTCCCTTTGTAACATAAAGATGTGCGCAGGTGGAAGTATCCGTAGAGACAACTTCCCAGTCTGTTTGATCATAATCTTTCCATTGTGTGTGAGTGCGAAGAATTTTGTCACCTCTCTTTAAGGTGCCTTGCAAAATTCTGCCACAGCCAATACGGCCAAGGTATTCACTCCAAGAAAGGGTGCAAACTTGCATCAAAAATGGCTTGTCCATCTCTGCCTTTGGTGCTGGCACTCTGTCAATAATTGTATGGAAGAGGTCATCCATACCAGGATTAACTCCCTGCTCTTTTTTTGCAAGGTCTGTAACAAACCAACCCTGCAAACCGGAACCATAGAGGATTGCAAAGTCGCACTGCTCCTCCGTTGCACCGAGCTCTATAAAGAGGTCAAATGTCTTGTCAAGTGCAATGTCTGGCTGTGCATTTGGTCTGTCAACTTTATTCACAATAACGATAGGACGAAGCCCAAGCTTCAATGCCCTCATGAGGACATAACGTGTCTGTGGCATTGGGCCTTCGTTTGCATCAACAAGGAGCAAAACAGAATCAACCATAGAAAGCACACGTTCAACTTCACCAGAAAAATCAGCGTGACCTGGAGTGTCCACAATGTTTATCTTGTAGCCTTCCCATTCAACTGTGCATTGTTTTGATTTTATGGTGATGCCACGTTCTTTTTCTATATTGCCAGCGTCCATAACACGCTCTTCAATCACTTGATTATCACGGAAAAGATGCGACGCTTTGAAGATTCCATCTATTAGCGTTGTCTTACCGTGGTCAATGTGAGCTATTATTGCAATATTTCTAATTTTTGATGCGTCCTGCATTTCGGTCTCTCCCATCTATTACTTCGGCTATTAAAAGTTGAAATTTTTAACAGTCATATTCAAGAATGTA
>CALELF010000092.1 GCA_937902895.1 uncultured Synergistaceae bacterium
TGTAGCTGATAAATTTCTTTCTATTGTTCTCTCGTAGTTAGAAAATGTATCGTCCCATTGAACGGTAGGAGTGATGTCATCACTCTTATATTCTTTGAAGGTCTTGTAATACGCAGTTTTTAAGGCATCTGATACTGCTAAATTCGCATTACCACCATTCAAGACTTTAACTTCAAAATCTGATACATCTGCTATTGTTTTGCCACCCAATAATGTGATGTCAGATACTGTTACATTTCCTGCTGTGTCAGCTGGATTTGAAATCGTGAAACTGTCTGAAAGTGGAGTAGTGCCTGTCGTGTTTATATCTATTGCAACATTCCCAGTTCCTGCAAGTGTGCCAACTTCATAAGCTGTTGTTTTACTATCTCCTGACATTGTAACTGCGTTGTCGTTAAGGTTTAATGTTCCTGCAATAGATGCACCATTTCTCAATGTCGTAGTTCCATTTGCTTTTGTCGTGCCTGTGCCTGTTATCGCTTGGGAAAGTGTGCCGTCGCTATTAAGATTCAACGTCCCTGCGTTAGAAATATTTGTAGCTGTTAAGTCTGTAAGTGATATTGAAGATGTGCCATCGTTTATAAAATTTGTTACAGCTACCTTTTTGCCACTATTGTTAGTAAGGCTTCCAGTAACCTTTAATTCACTTTGTGTAATTGTTGAATTGTTGGTTACTGTTCCAGTTATTTCTGTCTTGCCTGTGCCTGTTATCGCTTGGGAAAGTGTGCCTTCTGTAAGGACAAGTGTTCCACTATCACTTACAGTTAAAGCACCAGTGTTAGTAAAATTCGTGGCACTAGATGTAGTGTCGCCTATTATTACAACGTCTCCTGCTCCCGTTATGTTTGTTCCTGTTATAACAGAGCAAGATAAATCTAATTCAGCACCAGTAGAAACTGTTATTGTTTTCTGTTGCACTGAACCTAAAATTTTGGCTGTTCCAGCATATATATCTATTGTGCCAGTTGATGACAAAGTGTTATCTCTATCTGGTGCATCTGTAATATTGGCAAAAATGACAGTGCCTGTTGTATATGGAGTTGTTGTTTCTCCCGTTCCATTTATGTTAATTATGCCTTCGTTATGCACATTATCCACCTTGGCGTTGTCCTTGTCTCCTACAAAAGTAATAGAACGTTCAGCCTCAGCTTTAAGGTTTACAGTTGCATCTGTAGAGTTATAAATCGCTCCACCGTAAGCAACACCACCGTTTTGAGCAGATACATAGTTGCCACTGAAACGAATATCTTTTTGGTCTTTTGCAATGATTGTTAAATTGCCATTATAATTATAAATCGCTCCGCCACGGGCTTCGCTTTTACCTTGAGCGTAGTTGCCTATGAAATCTCCCGTGATGGCTTCTATTTGTGCACTATTAGCGTTATAAATCGCTCCGCCACGGGCTTCGCTTTTACCTTGAGCGTAGTTGCCTATATAAGCCGTTACAGCAGAATCAAAGGTATTGCTTCTTGTTGTCCTTACATTTGCCGAATTATATGTAAAAGAAATATTGCCTGTATCGCTTACTTCAACCAGCTCATTGTTCGCTGTATCCCAGTTAAAATATTTTGTTGCTTGAGACGTAGCACTCTTGCCACTTCCAAAACTTCCTGTAACCATCTGATACAACTTTGTTAATGTGCCATCCCCATTTACCGTGAAGTTTATAACGTGTCCATAAGGTAAAGGGTAATCAGGTGTCCAAGGTGCAATATCTACCAATATATAGTTATGTTCAATATCTGCTCCAAATGCTGTTGGCACTACACAATTCAAGATTAAACAAGTAATTGTTAAAACCACTATTATTCTCTTAACCTTTTTCATTGCCTCTACTCCTTTAAGTTTTTTAATTTATCCAAAAAATCTGCATACCATTGCAGCATTTTTGTTCTTTCTTCAACATACTCGTGGCGGTTGT
>CALELF010000093.1 GCA_937902895.1 uncultured Synergistaceae bacterium
TAGTTCACAAACTCGTTAATCATAGATTTTTTGCAAGTTGAAATTACAATCTACCTTGCTCAAATTCGAGAATTTATCTATTGACACAAATATCAAACTAGTATATAATCGCAACTCGTCAGCGGACGGTTAGTTCAGAGGTAGAACGCTTCCTTGACACGGAAGAGGTCAGAGGTTCAATTCCTCTATCGTCCACCATATTATGAAAAATAAGCCCGAAAGGGCTTTTTTTTGTGTGCTTTTAACGGAAAGCAACAGAAGCGTTTATCCTTGGTATTACTGCATAATCAAGGAAAATAGACGAAATTTGACGAAGAAAAATAATTTTGCTAAAATACCCTAGCAACGAGCCAAACGGGGGATAAAATGGGGAGTAAATTTTAAGGGTGTAACTTTCAAAAATTGAACTAGAGAAAAAATCTAAATTCTGAAAACAATCGAACCTAAAAAATAGAGTATTAACAACATTTTCCTTGAAATGGTGGACAAAAAAAAATACTCTCAAAATCCTCAAAAAAAAAATCTCCACCAAATAACCACCGAACCAAAACCAAATGGGGAGTAAAACCAAGATGAAAAATATCACAGTAAAAGCCGTAGAAGCACTAAAGGCAAAGGATAAGACCTACAAAAAGTCTTTAGGAGATGGATTGCAAATTGAAATCAAACCAAATGGACGCAAGACATTTTATATCAGATACAGAAAAAATGGACGTGATATTATTCGGAGCCTTGGACAATTTCCAGATGTTAGCCTACAAGAAGCAAGACAAAAGGCACTAGAAGCACAAAAAACAGCCCCAGAAATTCAAGAAATAAACCAAGCAACGTTGCAGGAAGTTATTACAAAATTTACCCTCAAGAAAGAAAAAGAAGCTGCACAGAGGGGTAAGCCCACCTCATTCGATAAGGAACGCATAAGACTAGATAAATATTTATCTCCACTGTATGACAAAGTAGTAGCAAAAATCAATTACAATGATATATTAAAAATTTTGATAGGAATTGAGGAAGCTGGAAAGCTTGAAACAATGCACCGTGTAAAAAGAGTATTGCTTGAGTGCCTTACCTTTGCAAAATCCGCAGGCTATGACGTGTCTTTTTCCATAGCGGAAGCACGGGAAAATCTACGCAATGTGCTTGTTAAAAGGCAACAAACGGAACATTACATCACTGTTACAGACCCAGAAACCTTTAAGCAGTTATTAGATAGAATTAAAAATCACTCAAATATAGTGATGAGAAACCTGATACTTTTTCAAATACTGACACTTACCAGACCAGGGGAAGCACGTCAAGCAGAATGGAGTGAAATTGATTTTGAAAAAGCAACCTGGACTATTCCTGCTATCAAAATGAAAAAAAGCAGGGAACATATAGTTCCACTTTCAAGGCAAGCAATATCACTACTTCAAGATCTAAAGCCAATCACAGGGGAATATAAGTATATTTTCCCACAAGCAAATAACAGAGCTGTCCCTATTAGTAACAATGGCGCAAGAGTTGTATTACAGAATATGGCAAAAAAGCTAGGATTACCATTGATAACTCCACACGGCTTTAGAGCAACCGCCTCTACAATTCTTAATGCAAACGGCTGGGCACCGGACGTAATAGAAGCTGCCCTAGCACACTCAGCGGACGCCATAAATCCAATAAGAGCAGCCTATAACCGCAACGAATATCTCAACGAAAGACAAGAAATGTTACAATGGTATAGTGATTACCTTAACATATAGATGAATAACTAAGAACAAAAACACAAAAGAGGGCATTTGCCCTCTTTTTTTTAATTGAAAAAATAGCACCTAGTGGGTTTAACTTGCATTGATTTAGCCTATATAAATTTAGGTATGTTATAAAAGTTTTAGTAGTTTTTGTGGTAATTTTTGTGTCAATTTTTGTGCCACGAAATATACTATAAAATGTGTGATAGCAATGCTTGACATTGTTTTTAGCCCTCATATAATAGGATTAACAATAATTATTGACAGCTAGCTAGCAATAATCTTATCCAAAAGAGGTATTTAGTGATGATAACAGAAAAGTCAAAAATCAAGCACAGAGCGCCACGTCGGCACTTGCCACCTACCACAACTATTCAAGAGGGGGGAATTTATAACTATGACCAGATATGTGAGAGTATCCTATGCGGATTATCTCGTCAAGCTTTAAGGGCAAGGATAAAAGCTGGACTATTCCCAGCTCCAATGAAGCAAGGAAGCTATAACTATTGGAGGGGCAAGGATATTTTAGCCTACACCAATGGAGAATATAGCAATAACCCTAAAAAAATATAGTGAGGTATTATTATGGCGAAAAATAAAATTGAAACAGTATCTGCACAAGCTATAGTGCCGCAAGGAGTATATAGTTGGGGTCAGATACAGAATAGCGTATGCGGTGGTCTTACTCAGCGCACCATTGCTAACTGGATTACAGCTGGTCACTTTCCGAAGCCTTTTACTTCATGGAGTAGAAATCATCTGTGGCGTGGTTCAGACCTATTGCAGTGGCTATCTGCCAAGACACAAGAGGCATAAAAATGTGGTATTGCCAAGACCCGTCCAACCTTACCGATAGACTAGCGGGACAGATTATTGATTTACACTCTGTAACAGACCTGCACCGTTGGCGCAAGTATACAGATTACAGTATTGCACTGGATAATATGGCGCTACTCTACTGCGGCAAGGCTCCCAGCCTCTGGAAAAACGACGCTAAAAAAATAAAAGCATTTTGTGTGTTTCTGCTAGGCTCCGGAGCCAACATCAAAGTTAAACACTGCTGTCGCTGTATAACCCACACGATAGATACAATTATATCAGAGATAGCAAGCCAAAAAGCCTATGCTATGCTAACTAACAACGACGAAGCCTACCCCCTCATCATTATGGAAAAAAAACAACGTAACTATGAGGCGAGGTGCAACCAATGATTACCCTTGCAACTGCTACCTCTCGTGTCGCTGAAAGCCTTAAAAAGCTTGCACCGCAAGAACTTGAGGCACTCAAGGAAGCAACACGAGGGGGTCACCCCCACGAAGAGAATATAAAAATAGGACTCATAGCTAAGATGCTAAAAGGGCAACCAATAAGACATAATGACGCAGTGAGACTATACTACCACACAATAAAAGAGCTTCCGGCAGCAGCAGAGTTATTGAGAGCAGAGTTGCAATTATTAGATGTTATTCACAAGAAAAAATGAGTAATATTCACCCGTACAATGAATATAATTCATCTATACAATGAGTAATATTCACTCATAGAGTGAATATCTAAAATCAGCTTTTGTGTAGGTATAGCCTATATTCAGGGGCATTTTTGAATAAAAAACTCTTCTTTAATATTATAGCGAAGAAATTTAGGACAAAAAGGTGGTGAAAATATATGCACAATATAAAATTTTCTTCAGAGCAGACAGTTGTTGACGAAAACGGCAAAACTATAAAAAAAACTGAGAAAGTAACTCGAACCTGGGGCAGCGAACCTGATTACGTTAAAGTCTACTTAAAAGATATGCTCTATACGCGTGATATGCCAACGCAACACTCAGCGACAATATATGAACTGTTGCAAAAAGCGAGCTATGCCGACAGAGGAATGGAAGTAGTCATCAATGCACACTTGAAACGACAAATCAGCCAAAGACTAGAACTTAAGGGAATAGGCGGTATCAACAACACGATTACGCAGCTGGTAAAAGGCAAAATATTATTACGCGTAGGGCGTGGAGTATATAGGTTTAATCCTTATTTATTTGGTCGCGGCGACTGGCAGGATATTTCACGGCTAAGGTTTCAGGTAACTTACGATCTTAAGGGGAAAACTTACAGCAGCGTTTGTAACTATGCGAATGTAAAGAAGCAAACTAAAAAAACAACTGAACAAAAAACAGTTTGACAAAAATAATTTTCCCTATATAATAACGGCAGAGGATATATCGCATTGAGCGGTTACCCCCTAAAAGTATTAGTTAATGTTTTATTAACCGTCAACTTTCGTGGAGTTGGCGGTTTCTTTTTTTATCTATTTTGAAATATCCAAAAAAAGTATGATTGTAATGAATTGCAACAATATCTTAAATATTATTTTTTTCATACAATCACCCCCTTTATAAGAAAGGGAGCAACCGCCACGCTTGCGTTACCTCTGCCAGAGAGGATTATACCACATTCAAAAACAAAAAGGAAGTAAGATAAAAACCATATATTTTTGTAAGCTCAAAACTTGACTTGACATTTTACAATATGACAATATAAAACCATAAATTTTTATGATTTTTCTTGACTTTTTCGCATTTTTCCTATATAATTATTTCATAAAAATAATATGAAAGAGAGGTGATTAAAAAATGATTGCACCACGACTGGAACCTGTTACACCAAGCAACATAGACCCAGCAGGTCTATACCGATATAGACAAATCCGAGATACTATCTTTGGAGGTGCTACCCCGCCAACAATAAGAAAATGGATATCAGAGGGAAAAATCCCTAAACCTGTAATTCTGCCTGGTATTCGTTTCAATTTTTGGCGTGGCAAGGATTTACTCCGTTTAATCCACAAAGCGCACAAAAAAAGCGGTGAATAGACACCCGCCAAGATGTAACTATTCACCACACAGAACAAGAGAGAGCATAACAGCCCTCTTTGTATCTTTTTGTATTTTACCAGTATTTATTATTTTTATCAAATATTTTAGCCCAGAAAGGAAATTAAAAAAAAAATGACATACAACGAACTAGCAAATTTTTTAGAAACAGAAGAAGTTAAAAACTCAATAATCGAGGGAGTAGCCGGCAACCTTACAGACATAATGGACGTAGCTTTATCCCTGGACGATGAGCAGAAATTCTATGATACTGTCATAGAAGATGTTACATCTGCAATCCTTACAGCCTATGCACTAAAGACAGAAACAGAAAGTAGCCTTTGTGATGACGATGACAATCTACAGCGTATTATTCAAGCAGGAATGAGGCGAAAAAGAGAGCAGGTAGTATTTGCAAACAAGGCAATTTCGGACTATCGACTTGCTGAATGGATTGTTAAAAAAATGCAACTACCGGAAAGACAAAGTCAATATTTATCCTCATTGTTATTATATGGCCTAGATAATATCGCAACAACCGAAGGACTGAAAGAACTGTCTATAATCCCAGATGACTTTTATGATTTTTTTAATTATCAAGAAGCTATTTTAAGCAATACCAAGGCTCCGGAGCCAGCCTATGACAACGAAAAAACAGCTGATATCACAGCTTAAACAATGTATTCTTGAACTAGATGAGGAAACCTATTTTACACTTCAAGAAGAACACCACACCATAGCACATATACTTTTTAACAAAGAGTATAGTAAAGCAGCAATTCAAAATCTTATTTTTCTAGCACTACAAAAAACACCAGAGGAAAAATATTTTATTTCTCTTTTGGAAGATTTAGAAAAACGGTTATTGATATAGGCTATTAGACAATCTATGTGAATTTTTTGTATATTTTAAGAATTTATTTTTAAGATTTCTAAAATTATAAAAAAAATAAATGTATTTTTGCAACAAAAAAATTCATATAGATAAAGGCGCTGCAACAATCTATATTACAAAACAATGCAAATTATTTTTGCACAGAAACCATAAAAAAAAAGGAGTTGATTACTATGTTACAACAGCCACAACCAAATGGACCCGCTATAACCCAGACAGATTATAAACATTTTGACGATGGTGCAATCCTCAAGACCATAACAATAAAACAGCTATTTGCTGGTATTCCTGCCAAGGCAATACTCAAGGAAGAGCAGGAAAGAAATGCCACAGACTTGTTAAAGAAAACAGCAAAAAATAAAATGCAGAACCCAAAAGCCCAGGACACCAACCCTAACAAAACTATTATTAAAACATTGATTGCAAAAATCAGAAAGAAAGCACCGCACCATACATCAAGTATGCAAGTTATGATTGCCGCGTTACTTGGATATAACCTCGCACTAAACGAACTTGACAATTTGAACATCAAGAACCAAGTCAAGAAAGTTAAAAGGTAAACCAAATGGACGACGTAAGAGAGTTAAGCGATTTTGACCGTATGCGTATAAGCACCCTTGAAGCACGAGGCTGGGGACATATGGCGGACGCAATAAGAAAAGGACACGGACTGGAACCACTACACGAGCCAAAGTCGGAAAAAAGAAAATGGAATGTCCGCATTGATGATGATGACACAAGTAAGCAATGGAACACAGACAACTGTTATCAAACATCTAGTGTGAGCGAAGATGATATATCCTCGCTACTTTCACACATTCGCATTGCGGATTATTAAAAAAAAGACCTTGATTTCATTCTGTAACGTGTTATTATACTGGCGGTGTTATGTTTACATTCCCCTTTGTTGTTGTGACGTTTGTTACAATGGCAAGGGGGCTTTTTTATGGCGTAAGTTTAATTTACATCACGCCACCAGGCAACAACCAGCACCCCCACAACGCAAAAGATATATACAGAGGGGAAAATATACCCCAAACGATAAACCTGCCTCCTTGTTGATGATTTTTATTGACAATCTACCAAAAACGAATATAATCAAAATATAAAAACAACTTGCCCCGAATTTCTGAAAATTTGATAAAAATTTCAAAGCAAAAAAAAATTAAAAAAAAGTCCCAGCGTTCGACCAAACGGGGAGCAAAACGGGGAGTAGATACCATTTTATATTGTATTAACAGCGATGTGTGGTGTCCCTTATCTCCACCATATTATGGAAAATAAGCCCGAAAGGGCTTTTTTTTGTGCTTTTTTTGTGCTTTTTTTGTGCTTTTTTGCCGGAATACGTAAACTAATAGCTCTGAAAGCTTGACTTAACTGATTTAGGTATTACAGGCACTATTTTTCAATGCTAACGGCTGTGCTTCAGACATATTACTTCGGCTATTAAAAGTTGAAATTTTTAACAGTCATATTCAAGAATGTA
>CALELF010000094.1 GCA_937902895.1 uncultured Synergistaceae bacterium
CATTATTTCAAGTCATAATCACACTTTTTTATTATTTCAGTGACGACTAATTAACTACACTAATCAAAATTTTACATACCTACTTACATTTTATTCGTGCTTCGCACCCACTCGTAAATCGCCAAAGCAGCTGCAACAGAAGCGTTAAGTGAACCGACTTCACCTGCCATAGGAATAAAGCGCACATCGTCACAAGATTTTTTTGTAGCTTGAGACACTCCACTACCTTCAGCTCCAACTACTAACACAGAGCGAGGTGGTAAATCGGCTTTAAAAAGAGTTTCTCTGCCCTCCATATCAAGCGCAGTTATCCAGAAATTTTCCTCCTGCAGGCGTTTCAAAGTATTTGCCACATTTGTGACACGTGCAACTGGCAAACGTGTTGCCGCTCCTGCACTAACCTTTACCACAACACCAGTAACACAAACGCCACCCCGTTTTGGAATGATTACTCCACTTGCTCCTGCTGTTTCCGCTGTTCTTATGATAGCTCCAAGGTTGTGTGGATCTTCCAAGTGGTCGCAAACAATTAGCAAACATTTGTTTGGTGCTTGTGGCAAAATTTTAATAAGGTCTTCTAAATCCAAACTTTCAATTGGTGTGGCAAAAGCTATTACCCCTTGGTGGTTTTGCGCAGGTGCGTATTTTTCACATAAGGCATTTTCCACCACATCAAAGGGAATCTTGCTGGCTCGGCAAGCATCAAGAATTTCGCTTTTTATATGCGGTTTTATCGTCTTTGAAACAAGAATGCGTGTCACAGCTCCAGCTCTACTCTCCAAAAGAGATAACACAGCATTTCTGCCAAAGATTATTTCTTTATTCATATTGCTTTGTTGTTCCATGATATAACCTCAAAAAATGTTTAATTGGTAATCAATACCAATTATTGCAGTAAAGAGATAAAGTCTAATAATTCTTTTGGCAATTTTTGCCAAAAATCAAGCCATTTTCTTGTCCTTGGGTGAATAAAACCAAGGTGCCACGCGTGCAAGAAAACTCGTGGCTCTATAAATGGTTGTGGACGTGCAGGAGAATAAAGAGTGTCACCAACAAGAGGACAACCTATGGCTGCCATATGCACCCTGATTTGGTGAGTCCTGCCACTGTGAAGAGTGCATTTGACGAGTGAATATTTGTCAAATTTTTTAATAATCTCGTAATCCGTTGACGCTTCCCTTCCACCTTCAATGCAAGCCATCTTCAGCCTGTTAAAAGGATCACGGTCAATAGGATAATCAATATTGCCCTTGTTTTTTTTAGGACAACCGTGACAAAGTGCAAGGTAAACTTTTTTTACTTCTCGCTCTTTGAATTGCTTGAAGAGGCTTTCCTGTGCAAGCCCATTGCGAGCCACAACTAAAAGTCCACTTGTTGTAGAGTCAAGACGATGCACAATGCCAGGCCTTTCAACTCCATTCAACATTCCAATGTCACGAAAGCGATACAAAAGTCCATGAACAAGCGTGCCTGTCCAATGACCGGGAGACGGGTGAACAACAAGTCCAGCCGGCTTATTCACAACAATTATATCAGTATCCTCATACACAACGTCAAAAGCAACATCCTCTGGCTCAAGCTCCAAACTTTGCGGAGGAGGCAGAAGAACAGAAATTCCGTCTCCTTCATTCACCTTGATAGAAGGCTTCAAGCGTCTATTTGGTGCAATCTCAACCGCACCGTTTTTAATTAGAGTGCTTGCAAAATTTCTCGACAATCCAAAATAGCGGGACAGGCAAAAATCAAGCCTATGTCCCGCTAATTCATTATCTACTGTAAAAATTTCTTTATTGTTTGTTTGATTTATTTTGTAATTGTCCAATCTACACAACTCACAATGACTATAAGAAAATTTCTAGAAATTAAGCTATTAAATTCTTCCACCTGTCAAAAGTGCAAAGAGCTTGGGCATAAGTCTTTTAAAAGCAATACACATAATAACAACTAAAGTTACAATAATACTCGGTAATACTAGGTATTGAAAAAACTGAATTGCAAAACTAGTCCCAATGAATTTAGCTATACACTTTTTTGCAAAAGTTAAATTCATCTCGTGAAAAATGTATATTCCAAAATTAAAACCCGAAAAATGTAAAAACAATTTCTGAATGCATGGGAAGTCTGGAGAATTATAAAGATTCAAT
>CALELF010000095.1 GCA_937902895.1 uncultured Synergistaceae bacterium
TGGTTCCGATGTTCAAGTGTGGTTTGTTACGTACAAATTTCTCTTTTGCCATAATAATTACCTCTTTTCAAATTTCAAAGTTTATAAATTTATTTTTTCAAAACGGCTTCTGCCACGCTCTTTGGAACTTCCTCATAGTGGTCAAAAGTCATTGTATAAGATCCGCGTCCTGATGTGCGGCTACGCAAGTCTGTTGCATAACCAAACATTTCTGCAAGTGGCACATAAGCCTTAACGACTCTTGCGTTTGCACGAACGCCCATCTCTAAAACTCTACCTCTGCGGCTTGAAAGGTCTCCGATGACGTCTCCCATATATTCTTCTGGGACAACGACTTCAACAGACATAAGTGGTTCCATAAGCACTGGATTTGCCTTTGCAAGTGCTTCCTTTATTGCCATAGAACCAGCAATGCGGAATGCCATTTCAGAGCTATCGACTTCATGGTAGCTTCCGTCAACGATTGCAACCTTGAGTCCGATAACTGGGTAACCACCCAAGATACCAGTATTCAAAGCATCCTCAACACCCTTCTGTGCTGCAGGAATATATTCTTTTGGAACTGCACCGCCGACAATCTTGTCTTCCCATTCAAAGCCCTTACCGTCTTCTAATGGCTCGATTTCAAGAACAACATCACCATACTGACCTTTACCACCAGACTGGCGAACAAATTTGCCTTGAGCTCTTGCGGGCTGCTTTATAGCTTCTCTGTAAGAAACCTGTGGCTTACCAACGGTAACTTCCACGTTGAATTCTCTTCTGAGTCTATCAACGATGATTTCCAAGTGAAGCTCACCCATACCAGAGATGAGTGTCTGACCTGTATCTTCGTTAACAGAAACGCGGAATGTTGGGTCTTCTTCTGATAATGCTTCAAGTCCCTTTGCCAATTTAATTTGGTCAGCCTTACTGTTTGGTTCAACAGAAAGTGAAATAACTGGCTCTGGGAAGATAAGGTTCTCCAAGAGAACTGGGTGTTTTTCATCACAAAGGGTATCACCGGTTCTAACCTGCTTCAACCCTGGAATTGCAACGATCATACCTGCATGTGTTGATGTAAGCTCTTCACGCTTATTTGCATGCATTTGAAGGATACGACCAACACGCTCACGCTTACGCGTATTCGTATTATATATAGTAGTTCCGCTTTCAAGTGTTCCAGAATATACACGACAGAAAGCAAGACGACCAACAAATGGGTCAACCATAATTTTGAATGCGAGAGCCGCAAATGGTTCATCCATCTTTGGCTTAATTGCAATTTCATTCTCTGTGTGATCTGGATCAACACCAACGGTGTCTGGCATATCAATTGGGCTTGGCAAGTAGTCAACTACTGCATCAAGCACTGGCTGAACACCTTTGTTTTTGAATGCTGAACCGCAAAGAACAGGAACAATTTCCAAAGCAATTGTTGCCTTTCTCAAGACTCTCTTGATTTCCTCCACTGTAATGTCTTGGCCATCAAGATAGCGCTCTGCTAACTCATCATCGTGATCCGCAAGTGCTTCAATAAGCTCCATGCGAGCAACTTCTGCTTCATCCTTCATCTCTGCAGGAATGTCAGTTTCATGAAACTCTGTTCCAAGCTCGTCATCATAGATGTGAGCCTTTTGGGTAATGAGGTCAACCATCCCAACGAACGTGTCTTCGGCACCGATTGGCAACTGAAGTGGAACTGCCTTTGCACCGAGACGTTTCTTCATTTGGTCAACAACATTCATGAAGTTTGCACCGACTCTATCCATTTTGTTGACAAAAGCAACACGTGGAACACGGTATTTGTCAGCCTGTCTCCAAACTGTTTCTGACTGTGGTTCAACACCACCGACAGCACAGAAGACGGAAACTGCACCATCAAGGACTCTCATGGATCTTTCAACTTCAACTGTGAAGTCAACGTGACCTGGTGTGTCAATGATGTTAATCAGGCAATCTTTCCAGAAACAAGTTGTAGCAGCAGAGGTGATTGTAATACCACGCTCCTTTTCCTGCTCCATCCAGTCCATTGTTGCAGCACCCTCGTGTGTTTCACCGATTTTGTGCTTTCTGCCTGTATAGAACAAAATTCTTTCTGTTGTTGTGGTTTTTCCTGCGTCAATGTGAGCAGCAATACCAATATTTCTAACTTTTGATAAATCGTAATTTGCCATAGTAAATTACCTAATTTCCAAAATTACCAGCGATAGTGTGCAAAGGCTCTGTTTGCTTCTGCCATTCTGTGCGTTTCATCACGCTTCTTCACGGCACCGCCTTCACCCTTACATGCATCGCTAAACTCACGAGCCAAACGTTCCACCATTGGCATACCCTTACGGGAACGTGAATTATTGAGAATCCAGCGAACAGCTAATGCTTGTGCTCTCTCTGGGTTCACTTCTGTAGGAACCTGATATGTAGCACCACCAACACGGCGAGGACGAACCTCAACCAATGGGCGAACATTCTGCATCGCTTTTTCGTAGACTTCTCTTGATTCCATTTTTAATCTTTCAGCAGCCAATTCCAGTGCTCCATAGAAGATTTTTTCTGCAACACTCTTTTTACCATCAAGCATTAAGCAGTTAATAAATCTTGTAATATCTGGATTTCCATAAACTGTATCGGGGGCTGAAATGCGTTTTCTAATGTGACCTTTACGAGACATTCTTAATTCCTCCCAATATTATTTAGGTTTTCTAGCACCGTAGAGCGAACGGCTCTGACGACGTTTTTCGACTCCACCACAGTCCAATGCACCACGAATAATGTGATAACGAACACCTGGCAAGTCCTTCACACGACCGCCGCGGACAAGCACGACTGAGTGTTCCTGAAGGTTGTGACCCTCGCCTGGAATGTAGGCTGTGACTTCAATACCGTTTGTAAGGCGCACACGAGCAACCTTACGGAGAGCAGAGTTTGGTTTCTTAGGCGTAACCGTGTAAACACGAGTGCAAACGCCTCTGCGCTGTGGGTTCTCCATAAGAGCAGGAGCACTTGAACGCTTTTTCTTTTCCTCTCTGCCGTTGCGAATAAGTTGTTGAATTGTTGGCAAAAAAGTTTCCTCCTTCCAATTTGGAAAATATAATTTTTAGGATTGTCCTTGTAGCAGAATTTGTTTGTGGATTGTTTTCTTCTAGACTCGGCCTCGGTTTTTGATGTTGCCGAGTGCTGCCTTTTGCCATAACAGAAAAACCTGGTTTTCTTGCCTTGATCTTGTCAACAAAGCAAGCCACAATAACCTCCACTACCTCAAACTGTCCTAATAGAATACTTAACATTTCAAATAAAAATGTTAAGATTTTCTCTTATAAAAAAAGACAGAAAAAAGACAATGCGTGTCAGAATATGCTTTCAGACACACAGGCGAGATTATACCAAAAAAATCTACTCTGTCAAGAGGGCAACGAAAAAAAACAAAAATTTTCGGGTATATTTTTAATTTTTCCCAAAAATTAATCAAAACTTGTTATAGAGCGAAATTCTTTTGTTTTGGAATTTCACTACTAAACATTTTTTTACAGTACTTGACAAAAAAAATAAAATAAAAAAAATTTGATTAGTGTAATTAGTCGTCACTGAATAATAGCAAATTTACAGAAGTCTTGGGAATTGCTCCT
>CALELF010000096.1 GCA_937902895.1 uncultured Synergistaceae bacterium
TAAGAAGCCAGCTTGTATCGCAAGAGAGGGAGAAAACCTTGAAGAAGCATTAAACAAAGCACTTTCTACGCTAGATTTCCATATAGACAAAGCACAAAGTGCCAATGAAGAGATAGACGAAAATACAGAGACAATACCAGCAACGATGGGTGTTAAAGAATATAGACACACTATTGTTAATGGCAAGTTGTATTTCCGTGAAGGTGCTGTAATGAGACGTATAGATGTTTCAAGTCAGAAAGACTTGGAACAGATACAGGCTGTAATAAATCTTCGTGATGCTGCCAAAACTCTTATAAGATATGAGGGTAACGACAGTATATCAGATACTACTGTTGAGTCTCAAAGAGAGACACTCAACAAGTTGTATGACGAATATACATCAAAATACGGCAATTTATATCAGTTAAAGAGAAAGGTCGGCACAGACAGAAGCATTGCAGACTTTAGAAAACGTGAGCTTGATATATCCTTCTTATATGCTCTTGAAGATATTACTTATGATGGTAACGAAGTAAAGAGCGTTAAAAAAGCAGCAATTTTTTCAAAAAGAGTTACAAATGCCATTAAAACAATAACAAGTGTAGATACTCCGCAGGAAGCTATACTTGTGTCTCTTAATCAGTTTGGCAAATTAGATATAGATTATATGGCAAGACTATGTGGTAAGAGCAAGGAAGATACACTTGCAGAGTTACTTGGTAGTGGCGATATTTTCTTTGAACCAACTGAATCACAGAAAATGGAAGAGCCTGTTTATGTTACAAGAGACGAGTATTTGAGCGGTAATCTGAAGAAGAAATTAGAGGCTCTTGAACAAGTGCCACTAAATTACAAGCTCGGAACTTATGAAGAGGTAGATAGTCAAGAAGAAATTGAAAGCAACAATCAGCTCATAGCATTTAATATGCGGTCTTTGAGAGAGGCTTTACCTGAGAGAATATCTGCGGTAGATATAAATGTCCGTCTTGGCTCACCTTGGATACCAGCAGATTACATAGATGACTTTATCAGAGAAGAGCTAGGAGCAAATAGTCAAAACATACAAAACAGATATAACTATGAAGGTTTTTGGGAAGATGTCCACGCTCGGTATAACGAAGCATCAGGCACTTGGA
The DNA here is from genome assembly GCA_937902895.1 of uncultured Synergistaceae bacterium. Classification (GTDB taxonomy): domain Bacteria; phylum Synergistota; class Synergistia; order Synergistales; family Synergistaceae; genus CALELF01. Next base: position 1,119 of record CALELF010000096.1, read on the forward strand.
GTATTGGAGACCCTAGGTATTTTAAGCGTTGGAGCTGGATTACCCAAGGTATAAGAGATTTAGGAATATTTGATATAAATAATGGTCAAAAATTAAATGGACTAGAGTTTTTTGAGAAAGCATTAAATCAAGAAGGTGCTCCTGCTTGGAAAATAAAAACGGGTAAGCGTATTCAACGTTTCAACAAGAAAAAGGGTATAAATGAATGGGTGGATGAAGAAGTCCCCGATACTGAATCAATATCAGTTTACGAGTCAAAATTAACTCAATTACAAGATAAGTTCAAAAACTGGATTTTCAAAGACCCACATAGAAGAGAAGATTTAGAAAATATTTATAACGACAGATTCAATGTATATAAGCTACGTCATTATGACGGAAGCCATCTTGTATTTGGTGCTGGTATGTCTGAAAACATTACTTTAAGACAACACCAAAAGGATGCCATCGCTCGTGTGTTATACGGTGGTAATACTCTCCTTGCTCACGAAGTGGGAGCAGGAAAAACCTTTGAAATGCTCGCCTCTGCAATGGAGAGTAAAAGACTTGGATTATGTAACAAGAGCGTAATTGTTGTTCCAAAGCCACTTATAGACCAAACAGCGGAAGAATTTAAGAAGCTATATCCAAATGCGAATGTGCTTGTAGCACATCTTGAAGATTTTCAAAAGAACAAAAGAAGGCAGTTTTGTTCTCAAATAGCGACTGGTGATTATGATGCTATTGTTATGGGCTATACGCAGTTTGAGAAGTTAAAACTATCAGATGCAACGCAAAAAGAATATATAAGCAAAGAACTTGGCAATCTCAGAGCAGCCAAAGAGGATATGGACGCTCAACAGCAAAAGTATAGCATAAAAGCTATTGAGCTTGCTATAAAGCAACTTGAAGAAAAACTTGAAGCTATTACAAATAACAAAGGAAAAGATGATGTTTTAGACTTTGAACAGCTTGGAATTGACCGTATATTCCTAGATGAAGCTCATAACTACAAAAATTTACATTATGACACAAAAATGCACAATGTTGCAGGGTTAAGTAATTCCTCGGCACAAAAGGCTTGGGATTTATATTTTAAGACCCAATATATAAATGATATTACAGACGAAAAAGGCTTAATCTTTGCAACAGGAACACCGATTACGAACTCAATGGCTGAAATATACAATTTCCAGCGTTATTTACAGCCAAAAGCACTTAAAGAGTTAGGAATAAACCATTTTGATGCTTGGGCTACACAGTTTGGTGAGGTGCAAAACTCGTTAGAAATCCGTCCAGACGGTAATGGTTTCAAAATGCGTTCTAGGTTTAATAAGTTTATAAATTTACCTGAACTTATGAATATGTTTCACGAAGTTATGGACATAAAACTTGCAATGGATATGCCCGAACTTTTAGCTCAACTTCCAGATTTTACAGTTGAAAATATAGTTGCAGAACCTTCTCCCGAACAGAAAGAAGCTATGAAATGGCTAGAGGGAAGAGCAGATGCAATCTACAATAAAGACCTTTCCCGTGACCCAAATGACAATATGCTTGCCATTACAACAGATGGCAGGAAAATTGGACTAGATATGAGGCTTTTAGACCCTGATGCTCCTGATTTTGCTGGAAGCAAAATAAATCTTTGTGTAGAAAATATTTATAAGATTTGGCAGGAGTCCAAAGAAACAAAAGGCACACAGCTAGTTTTTTGCGACTGGGGTATCCCAAAAAGCAATAAAAAGCCTTCTGCAAATGATGCCGATGATGACGGAGTGAATTTAAGCGAAGCCACTCTTGCAGGCAATTTTTGTATTTATGATGACATAAAGGAAAAGTTAATTGCTCGTGGTGTTCCAGCAGAAGAAATAGCATTTATACACGACGCAAAAAACAGTGATGCCAAGAAAAGTGCAATTATTAAAGATACAAGAGAAGGAAAAATCCGTATTCTCTTAGGTTCAACTGAAAAACTAGGAACAGGAACAAACGTGCAGGACAAAGTTGTTGCTATGCACGACCTAGATTGTCCTTGGACACCAGCCAAACTAGAGCAACGCAAGGGGCGTATGGTAAGACAGGGTAACGAAAATGATAATGTAAAACTTTTTCGTTATGTTACCAATGGCACTTTTGACAGCTATCTTTGGCAAACAGTAGAAATGAAAGCATACGCAATTTCTCAAATAATGACCTCAGACAATCCAAACAGAGAGGTTACAGATGCTTCTGCAATGGCTCTTGGCTATGCGGAAACAAAAGCATTATGTCAAGGAAATCCATTATACAAAGAAGTATTAGAACTTGAAAATGACATTAAACGACTTCAACAATCCAAACAAAATTTTGAAAGACAAAGATTTGAAGAACAAAGGAAAATTGAAATTTTATTGCCACAGGACAATGAGGCTTTGAAAAAGAAAATTGAGGCTCTTGATGTAGCAATTAAGACACGAAATGAAAATGCAAAATTAGATCCAAAAACTAATTTTGCATCTATAAGCATTATAGGTAACAATGGGGAGAGAAAAGAGTATAACGTCCGTGCAGATGCTGCAAAAGCCTTATATAACAAAGTGGCTACATCATCGCAAAAACTTAACGAAGTTAAAAAGATTGCAGATTATAGAGGTTTTAGTGTTTGTCTGCTTATAGCTCGTGACAGTCTTAATCCAACTCACAATAATAGAATATTTTTTTTACAAATTCCAAGTGCATCTAGTGCAGTTAATGAGATTTTGCGTAAATCTAGTGAGGTTGTTTTAGGCACAGATGCAAGTGGCAATTTAACAAGATTAGATAATGTAATCGGCAGATTTGACAAAGAATTTGAAAGCAAAAAGCACGAATTAGAACAGAATGAATCTATTATTGCTGAATACCACAAAACAGAGCAAAGTGCATTTCCACAAGAAAGAGAACTGGCAGAAAAACTAGCTCGTTATATTCAAGTTAGACAAGAAATAAAGAATTTAGAAAATACATCACACAATGAACAGGTAAATTTTCCTGCCGAAAAACAGGAGCAACAATCTAACGAAGATGACGATGCTGAAATATCTGCTGAAAACACAGCTTATAGCGTAGAAACTTTATCCTCTATTAAAACTGGTAATGATAGATATAACATCTTCAAGCGTAAGCCTTTAACTTTGAAAGAGGTTAATGCTCGTATTAAGGGAAGTGGAACTATTGAGCAACTCAAAGAAGGTGTTTATGAAATTCGTTTCAAGAATGGCAATAGATGGATTATTGATACCACTGTCAAAAATATAAAAGCAGAGAATGAAGTTTTACGAAGGGACTATGGACAAAACGGGCTTGAGTTTGGCGAATATATCGCAGGAAGAACACAAGTATTTGGTTCAGATAGGCTTATTGAAATTGTATTAGGTAATACTTCCAAGAAGCTTACATTATCACACGAAGTCTTTGAAGCTTCGTGGGGTATGCTCACTCAAAGGGAGCAATATCATCTACTTCACGCTTATGGCAATAGAGAAACGGCAGCAAATGCCTATGCAGATTATCTTGAAAGTAAAATCGCAGCCAAAGAAGCCTTACCGATTTTCCGTAAAATTCGGGTGTTTTTCAATACACTTAAAAATTATTTCAAATATGAGCCAGCTATTTTTACTGTTTTCCAAAAACTAGAAACTGGTGTTATTGCCAATAGAGAGTTTGAGGACAAAAACAGGAACACATCATATCTTGTTTCTTCGCTCTTTGTTAATGAGTATGCAAAAGGCAAAGAAAAATACGATTACCTCACCAAGAAAGATATTGAATATCTTAAATCAAAAGGTTATAGCGATGAAGATTGCATACAGATAGATTATAACTATCCGTATTGTCGTTTCCGCTTTGGCAAAAGCGATGATGGTGAATTTATCGGAAGAAGAACTACACCAAATGTAGCTCGTGAAACTCTTGGAGACGATAAATTCTTTGAGATTTTAATGGAAGCTAGTAATTCAATATCGCAAACTGCTACTATTCCCGAAGATAAACAAAAAGACGGCATAAACAGTATTTTCGTAGATGCCTTCCAGTTGAGATTAGCAAATACTCATTATCAGGTAATGGACGAAAACGGCAGACCAATTTCACCGTCTTTTAGACCACTTTCATTGTTTAAGCGTAATAAGGTTGAAGAAACAGAACTTGTTGAGGAAGAAACAAAAACCATATCAGACACAGAAGAAAAAGAAGTTGAGGAAACAAAAGACAATGTTGTTACAGAGGATGACACACAAAGAAAGACTAGAAAGAGTAAGAAAATACAAGATTTTGGGGAAAAGATTGGCGGAGCAAGAAAAGACTTGTTCGCAAATTATAGGAGAGCCATTCAGTCTGTTACAGACGATAATCAGAAGATTAAAGCTCCAAATATTGAAAAGCTCCACGAACAAGGATTAAGCCTTATAAGCCTCGCATTTATCAAGGGGCTTTATGACACAATTCCACCAAAAGAGCGGAGAAAATATTACAGTAATGAAAGGTTTATAAACGCAAACCGACTTGCAAAAGAGTGGATACCACGCTTTTTAGATACTGTTGATGAAAATGGCAAACCTGATAAAGCCAAGGAAAGAGAAGTTATCTCAGGATTTGAAAGAGCTGTAACTGCCGAAAATATCCACTATAAATTCAAAGTAAAAGACGAATGTCGTGATTTAGTCCTTTACATAGGAATGATGTGTGAAAATCCGACATTGGAAAAGCTTGAGTTGTTGTCTTATCCAAACATTGTAAGACCAAGTTTTATTCCAGCAGAAGCTAAATATAATCTCTCAATGTCTGGTATAAAAAAAACATACGACACTATGAGTAGTGTTAAGAATATTTATAAATTTATTAAAGAAACAAGAATATCAAGAAACAAATATTTCAGAAAGTTCTGAACAATTAGAATCTCAAGAAGCACAACAAAAAGAAGAAAATTTAAGCAAAGCGAGGAAATATTAAAATGCTTGACAAAAACAAAGTAAAACTCGGTATTGCACCCATCGGCTGGACAAATGACGACATGCCCGACCTCGGTGCGGAAAACACCTTTGAGCAGTGCGTGAGCGAAATGGCGCTGGCGGGCTTCAAAGGCAGCGAGATCGGCAACAAATATCCGCAGGACGTAGACGTTCTCAAGCACAAGCTGGACGTGCGCGGTCTTCAGATCTGCAACGCATGGTTTTCCACCCTGTTCACCTCCGAGCCCTATGAAGTGACCATCAAAAAC
>CALELF010000097.1 GCA_937902895.1 uncultured Synergistaceae bacterium
GCAGATGTGATGGGCAGAGCCGGTTTTGCCTTCTCGCTCGGCAAGAGTAACTCAAAGAAAACCAAAAACGCAACCTTGGAAAAAGAGCAGATGCAGCTTGCTATGGCTAACATAGAGCAGAACTTCAACAATCAGCTCGCTAGCCAAAAGGTTAGCTATGAAAACCGTATTCAAAAGTATGAAGATCGGATTCAAAGATATGAAGACCGCACACAAAAGTTAGAAGCGGAACTTGCCGAGATGAAAAAACTTATTGAATCAAAACTAAATATGAGGACAAAAGAAGCAAAATCTCAAGCAAAACAAACGAAGGTTAAGAAAGAAAAAACACAAAAAAGCGGTAAAAAAAGCAAGACAAAATAAAATTTTGTGAATTAAAAAAGTCGGCTACTTAATTATGAGTAGCCGACTTTTGCTGTTTCGTGTATAATTATAATAATGTAAACATAAAATAAAGGGGCGAGTTGTATGATATATGATGAAATGACACTTGGTTCTTGTCGTGAGTTGCCACGTCGTGAAGATGTGCCAAAGGAATTTAAGTGGAGCATAGAAGACATATATAGCACGTTAGAAGATTGGCAATCAGATTTTGACAAGGTAAAAAAAGATTTACTAAGTTTTGAAAAATTCAAGGGGCATCTTGATAATAAAAAAATTATTGCTGAATATTTTGCATTGTCTCAAGAAATTTCCGTCGTGCTGGAAAAAATTTACGTTTGGGCAAATATGAAAAACCATGAAGACACGGCAAAAGCTACATACCAAGCAGCTGCACAAAAGGCGTCTAGCCTTGCGAATGATTTTGCTGTTGCAACTTCCTTTGTTGTGCCGTCACTTTCTGCTTTAAGTGACGATTTGCTAAATGAATTGGCTACCGACAAGGATTTGGCAGACAGAGATTTTTATTTCCGTGAGCTTCTTCGTAGCAAACCACACATTTTGAGCGAATCAGAAGCAAAAATCTATGCACAGGCAGGGGAATTGACAGAAGTTGCAGACAATGTTTTCTCCATGCTGACAAATGCGGATATGAATTTTGGCACGATAAAGGATGAAAAGGGAGAGGAAGTTGAGCTTTCGGAAGAAAAGGCAGTTTCGTTCCTTCGTTCAAGAGACAGGCGTGTCAGGCAGGATGCATTTAGTGCGTTATACAAACCATACGCTGAGGCAAAAAATACACTTGGCGCCACTTTTGACGGGATGTTAAAATCATCAAAATTTGCTTCTGTAACACATCATTACGAAACACCATTGCACGCTGCATTGTTTGACAACAACGTGCCAATTTCGGTATATGATAACTTAATAAACACCATTGAAAATAATCTGGCGTCACTTCACCGTTATGTTGCACTTCGCAAGCAGGTGTTAAAGCTTGACGAGGTTCACATGTATGACCTTTATGTTCCTCTTGTGGAAAATCCTTATGGCGAAATTCCTTGGAGCAAGGGAAAAGAGATGTTGCTTGATATGGTTGGTGTCCTTGGTGCAGAATACAAATCACAGGTTACGCAGGCACTTGCAGATGGTTGGTGCGATGTCTTTTGCAACAAGGGCAAGCGTAGCGGTGCATATAGCTGGGGCACATACGCCACACATCCATACATTTTCTTAAACCACACAAACAGGCTGGAAGATGTTTTTACGATAGTGCATGAAATGGGGCACGCAATGCATAGCTTCTATTCACACAAAACTCAACCATACGCAAAGGCAGACTACTGCATTTTTACAGCAGAGGTGGCTTCCACAACAAATGAAGTTTTGCTCCTCTCTCAGCTTTTGAAAAAGTTAGAGCAAGAACCGCAAAACGAAGCCACAAGACAGAAAAAAATATTTCTCTTGAATCGTCGCTTGGAAAACATCAGAACGACGGTTTATCGTCAGACAATGTTTGCATCATTTGAAAAGGAAGTGCATAACCGCTATTTGAACGGTGAAGACACAACGGCAGATGCACTTTGCAAGTTGTGGAGCGAGCTTAACCGCAAATATTATGGTACAGAAATTGTGGTGGACAGCTCTCTTGAAATGGAGTGGGCTCGTATTCCGCATTTCTACACACCTTTCTATGTCTATCAATATGCGACAGGTTTCTCTGCTGCTACGGCGATAGCCAGAGGCATTTTGTCAGATGATGTGCAAAAGGGAAAGGAAAATTTGTCAAAATATCTTGCTTTCTTGACAAAGGGTGGAAGCGATTTTCCTATAAATCTGCTTCGTGACGCAGGAGCAGATATGGAAAGCCCTGCAACTGTGCAAGCCGTCTGCACACAATTTGAAGAAACATTAAATGAAATTGAAACGTTATACTATCTTTGATTTTTTTTGCCATAGGCGCCAAGCCTTCAGCTTGGCTAACATAAGCAGAATGTCGAGCCAAGCTCGCCATTCTTAACATAAAAAAAATTTTTTTATTTTCTCAAAATTTTTTGCGTTTTTCGTGCAAATTTTACTTGAAAATACAATCTTTTGAGTTTTTACTATGTAACATTTGTGTTACATTAGGAAGTAATCAAACTTTACGTGAGAAATGGCGTAGCCATTTCGATTTTATGTTAGCGAAGCGAAACTGAGCGCTTATGGCTAAATAAATAAGATTAAAAATTTGTCACATTGAAAGGAAACGATTATGGAACAGGAAATTAAACAAATAGCAGAGGGGAAAGCAGTAACAACAGGGGGAAGCTTTAAAGCTTTTTGTGTTTTTCGCGAGATTATAAAGCGTCAGGACAAAAACGGCAGAACCTATTACGATGCTACTGCGTGTGATTCAACGGGAAACATGGACGCAAAAATTTGGTCAGATGCACTTTGGCTAGACAAAAGTGGCTTTGCCAAGACAGAAGATGAACATATACCGGAAGATGATATTCCAGAAATTGTGGGTAAAACCATCGGCATCAATGTCCGTGTTACAGAATACAGAGGAGCTCCGCAGTATTCAATCACCAAGGTAACACTTTTGAATCAGGATCAATTTCCACCGAGTGTCTATGTGGAACATTCACCAATTCCACAGGAAACCCTTGAAGCTCGCTTTGAAAATCTTTTGTCACAGACTGACGGGAAAATAAAAGAATTTTTGCAATATGTTTTTCGTGAAAATTTGAAGAAAGATTTCTTCTATTGGCCGGCAGCTGTCGGGCATCATCATGCCTATGCAGCTGGGCTTTTGGAGCATACAGTGTCTGTTGCTGATTTAGCCCTCAATATGGCAAATTCTCTTGAAGAATCTGGCTACACAATAAACAAAAATATTGTGATAGCCGGTGCTTTGCTCCATGACCTTGGCAAATTAAAGGCTTACCGCATGACATCTGTGCCGGAGGTTACTGTTGGTGGAGCAGTGCTTGACCATATTGCTTTGGGCTATGAAATGCTCGCAAAATTAGCAGATGACTTTGGGCTTGAAGAAAAAACAAAATTGCACCTGCTCCATATTTTGCTCAGTCACCACGGGCAGCGTGAATTTGGCTCACCAGTCCTTCCTGCCACGCCAGAAGCAATGATTGTTTCTGCTTCGGACGAGCTAGATTTTCGCATGTATTGCTGTCACGATGCCTTGAAGGCAACAAGTGCTGTCGCTCCGATTTCTGCTTGGAACAACGCAACGCAACGCAGATTTTGGAGAACGGAGTAATGGAAATAAAAATAACTCTGGATAATGATGGACGGCGACTGGATAGATTTTTACGCGTAACTTTTCCCTCTGTGCCACTTGGTCAGATTATGAAGTCTATCAGAACAGGTTTTGTCAGGCTAGATGGCAAACGTGCAAAGCAAGACACTCGCCTTGCCGAAGGACAAATTCTTTCTGTTCCTTGGGGTGAAGCAGAGCAAAGAGCAAACCAACTGACACCAAACACTTCTCCTAATAATAAAACAGACAAAAAAAATTCAAGTCAAGATGATTTTGACCTGAATGTGCTTTATCAAGATGAACATGTGCTCGTTGTGGAAAAACCGTCTGGACTTTTGACACAACCCTCTGCAAAAGGTGAGGATTCACTCATTACTCGTGTGCTTCGCTTTCTCGATTGGCAGCGACATGACTTTGTGCCAGCCACTGTTCAAAGGCTGGATAGAAACACGAGCGGTGCTGTCATTGTACCCCTCAATGGCAAATCGCTCCGTGTCTTTGCAGAACTCATTCGGGAAGAAAAAATTACAAAAATTTATCGTGCCTTGGTTAGCGGAGAAGTTCCAGATGAGGGCAAAATTGATGCCCCTTTGCAAAAAGACCCCGCAACAAACACGGTAAAGGTTGCAGAAAATGGAAAGGGACAGAGAGCCGTAACACTTTTCAAAAAGATAAAAGACGGTAAAAGACCAGGCGAATATTTAGTTGAAGCAAATCTTGTTACTGGCAGACCTCATCAAGCAAGAGTGCACCTTAGCCACATAGGTTGCCCCATTGTTGGTGATGCAAAATATGGCTCGGTGCGAGGACCACGCCTAATGCTCCATGCATACAGACTGATTTTTCCAGATGATGAAAGGTTAAGGGAGCTTTCGCCAAAACTTTGCGGATTGGAAGTTACGTGCCACCATAAATTGTTTGAATAAAAAAATAAAAAAAGAGACAAGGAAAAATTTCTCCTTGTCTCTTTTTTTATTTTTGAGTTTATTACAGTATAAAGCCGGCTACAACATAAAGTGCAATTGACAAGATAGCAAATACTGCACAATATGGTGACTGTGTCTTTACGTGATCTATAATGTCACATCCGGAAGTTGAGCAGGACATAATTGTTGTGTCTGAAATTGGGCTTGTGTGGTCACCAAAAATGCTTCCTCCCCAAATTGCGCCGGCAACTAGCGCTGGGCTGACACCAATATTTATTGCCATTGGCAATGCAATAACGACCATAATTGCCATTGTGCCCATTGATGTTCCTGTTGCAAAAGAAATCATGCAAGCAACGATGAAAACAAGCGCTGGAAGAAGTGCAGGGTGAAGCACGCTAAGGAAGATAGAGGAAAGATAGTTGCCAGTGTCAAGAGCTTTAACGGTTGTCCCCATTGTAAAGCCAAGCATGAGGATAAATGCAATTGGAAGCATTCCACCAGCACCCTTGAACATTTCTGCAACAACTTCATTCATCGTATAAAGTTTTTGGCAAACGGCCATGATTCCCATTACGACGAGAGAAACAAAACAACCCCAAAGCAAACTTGTCATGCCACTGCCCTTCATAAGGTTGCCATCGCCTGTGACAAAAAGCGTAACAATGACTGTCAAAAGAAGTGTGATAATAGGAATGAAAAGATTTTTTGCGCGTGGGCTTGCCCCTTCTTTTCTGGAAGATTTCAAACCTATGCTCTCCATTGTTACATGATTTGGATCATCAAGCTCACCAGTTGTTTCTGTTCTCTTTTCTGCACGTGCCATTGCTCCCCAGTCTTTTTGTAGAAGTGCTAGGATTAACACACCAAATACAACCAAGAGACAATAGAAATTAAGGTAAATTGATTCCACAAGCACATTTAACGCATTTGCTTCTGCAATACCGCCAGAGGTAAGATAGCCGATCATAGCTGCAAGCCAGCCGGAAAGAGGAATAAGAACACAAACAGGTGTTGATGTTGCATGGACGATGAAAGCTGCCTTTTCGTGTGGAACCTTCAAAGCATCATTCACAGGACGTGCAACAGATCCTGTAACCATGCAGGAAAGAGAGCCAGACGTAAAAACAAGAACTCCAAGAAGCCACGTAAAAATTTCTGCTCCTCTTTTGGATTTAATTAGCCCTTTTTTCTTGACCATGACATCAACAAAACCGTCAATGCCACCGCTTCTTTCAATTAGATAAATGAGAGCTCCGATAAAAAGCATGGAAGCTATGACAATTGTATTTCCACTGCTTGCCATAGTGTTGACACAAGACTGCAATGTTTCATTCAAAGCAGGGATAAAATGCCAACCGCCGATAACCATTTGCCCAAGAAAAATACCGATGAAAAGCGACACAAAAACATTTTTCGTGAGGAGTGCCAAGATAATTGTTAGCACTGGGGGGACTACTGACCAAAAACCAAACTCCATTTGTAAAACTCCTTTTTATTTTATTTCGCCATAAGGCGATATTTGCTATTATTTTCTAACCGCGCGACCTAACGAACAGATTTTAAGACAATCGCTTAATCTGTGACTGCGACTTTCCCGTATTCATATATGGAATCACTTGGCAAATCAATATCTTCTGTCCAAGAAACAACAGTGCGACTTTCATCGAGTTGTGCCGCATGAAATAATCCTTTAACCTTCATCAAATCACCATAGGAAGGAATGCTATTTATATCATCTTTCACATCATATAAAACAGTTTTCCCGTCATCAAAAGTAACTTTCAAAATATAATCATTCAACGTAAAAAGATTTTTTATCCTTGGTATCATGAAAAATACACCTCACTTTACTTTAAGGGCGGAAGTTTTTTGATTTCTTGAGAATTCCACATATTTTGGAGTTCTTCGCTGTATAATTTCAGCCAATCAACAACTAAATCTTGAGCACGCTGTGGCAAATCACCCTGCTCCATCTGCAATGTTTTTATATCAAAGATGCCAACATATTCGCCATACAAAGCATGAATATGACTTGGCTCATGCTCCTTAGGCTTAAAAAACATCTTGATTATTATACCGTAAAATCTTGCAATTTCTGGCATTTTATTTCCTCCAACATAAGCTCTCATGTGTGAGCTAAAAACTATTTTCTAACTGCGCGACCTAACGTTTCGTTTACAATTTTTCCCTTTTCAAGGGCAAGTTTACCACCGATTATAACATATTCAATGCCATCTGGTGCCGTCATGGGAGAAGCAAAGGTTGCATTGTCCTTAATTGTTTCCAAATTAAAAATCGTAACGTCTGCATCAGCACCACGACCAAGGTGTCCCTTGTTTTGCAGACAAAGTTTGTCTGCTGGCATACTAGTCATTTTTGCAATAGCATCATAAAGAGGCAAGACACCTTTTTTGACAAACTCAGCAATTAAGCGTGGAAAGGCACCGGATGCTCTTGGGTGTCCCTGTCCCTTGTTGATTAGTCCGTCACTCCCAAGCATTACCCCAGGGTGTGAAAGTGCCATGTCAACATCTTCCTGCTTCATAACATGGCAAACAGTAATAGCATTTGGTTCATATTTTCTGTAATAATTGTAAATTTCCTCTGTGCAACGTTGACCTTTATACTTGCCCTCGCACATTTCAACAACGGAGTAGTCCGTGTTGTAACGTTCCAAAAATCCTTCGTCGTATGTTGTTGAGCCAATGTGTGTGCTAAAGGCGTAATATGGATAACAGTCGCAATGTAAATTCATTCCTCTTGCCCTGTTTTCGTCAATGTAACGAAGAAATTCTGGCATTTGTCCAAAGCCTGCCATACTACCTATATGAGAAAATTCTGTGTTTAAGTCAAGGCGTCTTGCAACAGAAATAAATTCTTCTCCTGCGACAAAAACTCCTGCTGCATCATCACGGACGTGTGCTGCAACCATTTTATCTGTCCCTTGGCACAAGACTGCTGTTGCTTCGTATTCTTCTTCTGTGAGGCCTGGGATATATCTCATTCCATAGGAAAGCCCAATGCAGCCACCGTCAAGAGCTTTCTTTGCTTCTTGTGCTTCTTGTGTAATTTCTTCCTTTGTAATTGTTGAATATTTATCAGCACTGCTCACCTTTTCGCGTAGCCACCCTTGACCTGCAAGGAGTGCCATATTTATCGGAGCGCCGTGGTGATCCACGTTGTCAAGGTATGTAACAGGGTCTGCAACATTCAGTCCACAGTTACCGCCAACAGCAGTTGTAACCCCCATTGCAAGCATTGAGCGTGTAATAGAAACAGCAACTGTTCCGTCGTCATTTAACGGATCCTCGTGCATGTGAATGTCAACAAAGCCAGGAGTCACGATAAGTCCAGATGCATCTATAATGTTATCTGCATTTGGCACATCATCTCGTGTAACATCTGCTACCCGTCCATCTTCCAAGAGAAGATTAAGACGTGAATTTATTTTGTTTTTGGGGTCAATCAACTGTCCGTTTTTTATAAGTGTTAGCATTGTTTTTCCTTTTTAGTGAATGATATAGGGTGCATTTTCCAACACCAAGCGAAATTATAAATTATTCATAAAACTGTGTCAAGTTGAATAAAGAATAAGCATAATGACGGTTATTATTATTTAGTTTACAAAAAAAATATAGTTCTCTTGTGCTTTGAGTGTGGTATAATTTTAACAAGCAGAGGAATATTGCAAGCGTGGCGGTTACTCCCTTTCTTGTAAAGGGGGTGGTTGTAAATGAAAAAAATAATATTTAAGATGTTGTTACAATTCATTACAATCATACTTTTTCTGGATATTTCAAAATAGACAAAAAAAGAAACCGCCAACTCACCGAAAGTTGACGGTTTGTAAAACCATAAACCATTGATTTTTGGGGGTAACCGCTCAAAGCGATATATCCTCTGCCGTTATTATATAGAGAAAATTATTTTTGTCAACTTACATATATAAATTTCTAATTAGAAATTTATAGAAGAAGAAAAAGATTATAATCTCAATAGCTAATGTCGTAATATGTGCTATAATAGCCAAAATTTATGAAGATGTGAAATACCCCGAAGGAGTTTGTTATGGAAAATTATAAAATAAAAGATATTTCGTTAGCAGAGTCAGGGCAAAAGAAACTTGACTGGGCATGGCAATATATGTCCGTTTTGCGTTTTATAACGGAGGAAAAGAAAAAAAATCAACCCTTTAAGGGATACAGAATTGCACTTTGCTTGCATCTTGAAGCAAAAAGTGCGTGCTTAGCATTAGCATTAAAAAATTTGGGAGCAGATGCTGCAATTTGTGGTAGTAATCCGCTTTCCACACAAGATGATGTTTGTGCTGCAATGGCTGCTAATGGTCTTCATGTTTTTAGTCATCACGACATGACACAAGAGGAATACAACAGCTATATGAGAGATGTGCTTGCTACAAATCCAAACATTGTAATAGACGATGGTGGAGATATGGTGGCAATGATATTGAAAGAATTTCCAGAGCTTGCAAAAAATGTCCTCGGTGGTTGTGAGGAGACGACGACAGGCATAAAAAGACTTGCTGCAATGGAAAAACAGGGAGTGCTGCCATTCCCAATGTTTGCAGTAAATGATGCAAATAGCAAGCATTTGTTTGACAATCGTTACGGAACAGGACAATCTACTTGGGATGCAATCTGTAGAACAACTAATCTCTTTGTTGCGCAAAGTAATGTGGTTGTTGCTGGTTACGGCTATTGTGGCAAGGGAACGGCAAAAAGAGCAGCAGGACTTGGTGCTAGGGTTTATGTGACAGAGCTTGACCCTCACAAAGCACTTGAAGCAATGATGGATGGTTTCCATGTAGTGGATATGGAGCAAGCCTCAAAGATAGGTGATATTTTTATCACTGTTACCGGCAATATAAATGTAATAACGGAGCGTCACTTTAAGAATATGAAGGATGGAGTGTTACTTGCAAACGCAGGACACTTTGACATTGAAATTAGTAAACCTGACCTAGAAAAGCTTGCTGCAAAAATTTATGAGTCACGCAACAATATTACAACCTATGAAATGCCTGATGGAAGAAGGCTACACCTCTTGGGAGAAGGTCGTCTTGTGAATCTTGCGGCAGGTGACGGTCATCCAGTTGAAATTATGGATATGAGCTTTGCAATGCAACTTTTGGCAGCAGAATATTTTACCAAGAACAAAATGCCGGTTGCACTACACAAAGTTCCAAAGGAACTTGATGATATGGTTTCTTTATACAAGTTAAAATCAATGGGGTTAAAACTAGAAATTTTGACGACAGAGCAGGAAGCCTATATGAACAGTTGGGCTGAATAGAGGTAAATAATATGATAAAAATTTACAAAAACGTTTATGTGTGGGATAGTAGTCGTGACAAAGCGTCACTTTGTGATGTGAAAGTTCGTGAGGGAAAATTTGAAGAGATAGCACCAGCAGGCAATATGTCTTCAAAATGTGCGTTTGATGGTAAGTGCCATACAGCACTCATTCCTGGATTTGTCAATGCACATGGGCACTCCCCAATGGGTCTTTTGCGTGGTTTTGGCGAAGATGCTCCCCTAATGGAGTGGCTACAAAAAAAAATTTGGCCTCGTGAGGACAAACTTAATGACGAGGATATGTATAATGGGTCACGCCTAGCCATTGCAGAAATGCTTTCCACTGGCACAACGTGCTTTGCTGATATGTATTTTTTCATGAATAAGGTTGCTAAGGCTTGCGAGGAAAGCGGAATACGTGCAAACCTATCTCGTTGTATAATGGGGGATCAGATAGAAACTGACACAAAAATAACGGAGAATATTGAACTTGCAGCACAATACAACAAGCAAGATGGCCTTATTCGCACCTCACTAGGACCTCATGCGACCTATACAGTGCCATTTGAGGCAATGAAAAAAGTTGCACAGGTTGCAAAAAAATACAATTTTCCCGTCCAACTTCATTGGCTTGAAGCAAGCAATGAATGGGAAATTTCAAACCATTCCGAGGGAATGAGCCCTGAAAATTATCTTGAAGAGACAGGACTTTGCGACGTTCCTCACCTACTCCTTGCACATTGTGTTCACATAAGGGAAAATGCCTATAAATTTTATGCAAGGCCAAACTTTACGATAGCACATAATCCTAAATCAAATCTGAAACTTGGTAACGGTATAGCTCCCATAGAAGCATACAGGAAAGCTGGAGTTTCCGTCGCCATTGGCACAGATGGTTCTTCTTCTAATAACAGGCTTGATATGTGGGAAGAACTCCGTTTTGCAGCACTCTTGCAAAAGGGCAAAGATCCCACTGCGATGCCGATAAAGGAATTATTTGAAATGGCTACTGGCAACGGAGCGCGTGCTCTTGGATTTGAAAAACTTGGCTTAATAAAGGAAGGTTACAAGGCTGACTTTATTTTGATAGATTTGGACAAGCCACATTATCTTGGTGTCACAGAGGAAAATTTACATGAATTCCTTGCCTATGCAGGAAGCTCATCGGATATCAGAGCAACAGTGGTGGCAGGACAGACTCTTTACCAAGATGGAGCCTTTACCACATTTGACATAGGAGAAGTTATGGCAAAAGCAAAAGAAACGAGAAAAAAAATAATATAGCCGTAAGAACATTATGATATGCTCCCCTCATGAGAGACAGTGAAATAAAAAAACAGTCTATCATGAAG
>CALELF010000098.1 GCA_937902895.1 uncultured Synergistaceae bacterium
AAATTTAAAATCTTATTTTTTTTATTTCACTGTCCGTTTGACGGGGTGCAGACCAAAGCCGTTGGCTTGGTTAACATAAGCTGAATGGATAGCAAAACTATCCATTCAGAACATAAAAATAGTTTTATAAGATTTTCTGAATTTTTCTACACTATCGGTTTTCTCAAAAAAATTCGCATTTTTTGTGCAAATTTCCCTTGAGAATACTGACTTTTGCTTTTTGTTTATGTAACATTTAGGTTACATAAGTAGCAATTAAATTTTATGTCAGTCAAGGCAGAGCAAAGCGAAGACTTGACGACTTTATGTTAGCGAGGCAAAGCCGAGCGCTTATGGCTTAAAAAAATTAAAAATTGATTTTCCTAAAGAAAAAAAGAGATGCAGATTTTTCTGCATCTCTTTTGTAAATTCAAATTGATTAGCCTCTTGGCTCTAAAATGCCGAGGTTGCCGTCTCTTCTCTTGTATAAAACGTTGACGTCTCCTGTTTCATAATTTTTGAAAACGAAGAAGTCGTGTCCGATAAGCTCCATTTGAAGGACTGCTTCCTGCTCTGTCATAACTTCCAAGTCAAATTCCTTGCGTCTTATGACGTCAAGAGCTGTCTCCTTCTCTTGTGGTTCGGGGAAATCAATTCCAAAGTTGATATCTTCATCCAAATGACGGAGAACTCTTCCTCTATCTTGCAGATACTCCTTGTGACGTTTGACACGGCGTTCAAGATTTTTTAGTGCCTTGTCAAAAGCTGTGTGAAGATCATCATCAGATTCCTCACCACGAAGGACAACATGTCCTGCTTTTATTGTTATTTCCACTGTGAAAAGCCCGCGCTTGTAACTCAAGGTAACATTAGGATTGCCGATGTTTGCGAAGAATCTTTCGAGCTTTGATAGCTTGTCGTCCATATAGTCTCTCAAGCTGTCTTTCACTTCTACGTTGCGAACTAAATAACGAACTTCCATGGTAATATACCTCCTTTGGACTCACTAGAGTTAATCAAGAATTCTACTTGGCATTATTCTAACACGTAGCGAATATATAGGCAAGATATTATTTGAAAAAAATCTTACAAAACTTTTCTTTTTTCGAAAAATGTAAAGGTTGTGTCTATCATCAAAAAATTTTCACAAATAAATTTTTTTAATAATTGATTTTTCTTGACCAATGTGTTACAATGCCACAAAGTAAATTTTTGGGAGAGACAAAATGACGAGTATTACAAGAGAAATTGAAAAGTATATAGAACAGCTTTTGGAAGAGGCAGGGGATATTTCTCTCAGCAGAAAAGGTCTTGCTGAACAGTTTGACTGTGTCCCAAGCCAAATTAACTATGTGCTTCGCAGTCGTTTTGCCCCAGAAAATGGCTTTTTGGTTGAAAGTCAAAGAGGCGGACATGGTTACATCAGAATTTTACGCCTTGATTTCTCTACAAACGAAGAAAAGGTTGAACATTTAGAAAGCCTTATAGGAAGTAAAATTTCTGAGGCTGATGCAAGACGCCTTTTGCTAAATTTGCAGAATAGAAATTTGCTTTCATTGCGTGAGCGTTTGCTCATTGAAGTTGCCCTTAGAGATCAAGAGGAAAAAGCGAGAGACTTGTTTGAAATCTCTATATACAAAAGAGATGTCCTTCGTGCTGATACATTGAAGCGGCTATTGACTAGCCTTGCTTTAGTTTAGGAGAATAGAAAATGTTGTGTGATATTTGTGGAGAAAATGAAGCCATAGTTCATGTTTTGCAGATTGTCAATGGTGAGAAAAAACTGCTACACCTTTGTAAAAAATGTGCAGCTGGTCACGCTGTGGGCAAAGAGCTTTGTTTGGCAGAGCAAAATATTGATATACCTCCGGTTTCACCAGATGAATTAAATGCTATGCTGCATGATGTCATTGATAAATTAGTTTTGCCGGAGATTGCAAAGGTGCAGGCGCAGGTTCAACACATTACCTGCCCTCACTGTGGGCAAGAATTACCACCTGAGTTTTTTGATGAGCTTTTTAAGACATTGAATAATGTCGAAATACAAGCAAGCACGAGGCCAATTACTAAAAAAACTCAATCTGCAAAAGACAAGGTTACATATTTGGAACGTAGGCTGAAATCTGTAATCAGTGAAGAAAGATACGAGGAAGCAGCGGCTATCCGTAAGGAAATTAACAGGCTTAAGGAAAAAGCAAACAAATCTTAAAGATACAAAATGCGGTGTTAGTTAGGCTTTTAGTGTCGTCTTTAGTCAAACGGTAACGGTTTTATTTTTAGGGAGAAAATAATTTGATTTCAAATTTTAGTGAAAATGCAAAAAAAATGTTTTTGGAAGCGCGATTGATAGCGCTTTCTTTGAAACATGCAATAATAACGCCAGAACACCTGCTATTGGCACTTTTGCAGAGTGGCGACCCTGTCATTTTAAAGCTCTTTGAACAAAAGGGAGTTTCTATTCAAAATTTTGCAAATGTGATAAAGCAAATCGCCATTTCAACAACAAAAGTTGAAGAAATAGCGCAGGATGCTGATATGCCAATACACATCATGACGAAAAACATCATAGATACCTCAAAAGAAGAGTCAAAACTTATGGGGCTGACCTATGTTGGGCTTGAGCATATGTTTTTGGCTTACCTTTCACAGGATAATATTCCATGTGCCAAAATCTTTAAGGACGCAGGCTTTACGTTAGAGGAAACAAGGCAGGAGATTGCGTTTCTTATGTCTGGTGGCGTTCCACCAAAGCAAGAGAATCAATCTGCCGAGTCGACAGCACCTGAGGCGAAAAAAGCCGAGCAGGAAGAATCAATCCAAATGGATGAAATTCGTCAGCTTGAGCGAGAGAAAAGACAAAAACGTGGCAAACAAAAAAGGCAAACGCCAGTGCTTGACGCCTTTTCTGTTGACCTTACCGCCTTGGCACAGGAAGGAAAGCTGGATCCTGTTATTGGTAGGGATTCTCAACTGGCACGCTTGATACAAATTCTTGCTCGCAGGACAAAAAATAATCCTGTTCTTTTGGGAGACCCAGGAGTGGGCAAGACTGCAATTGTAGAGGGACTTGCACAAAAAATTATTGCAGGCGAAATTCCATTCAATTTGCGTGGAAGTCGTGTCTTAAAATTAAATATGGCAACTCTCATTGCAGGAACAAAGTATAGAGGTGAGTTTGAGGAGAGAATTTCTCGTCTTGTCTCTGAAGTTGTGCAGTCAAAAGATGTGATACTTTTCATAGACGAGCTTCACACTATCATCGGTGCTGGTGGCGGAGAGGGAACATCTGATGCCGCTAACATATTAAAGCCTGCTCTGGCAAGAGGCGAATTCCAGTTAATTGGTGCTACAACGACAAGAGAATATCGTCTTTTCATTGAAAAGGATCAAGCATTAGAAAGACGTTTTCAAACAATAGATGTGCCAGAACCTACGGAAGAAGAAACTGTTCAAATATTGCGAGGGCTCGCTCCGAGGTATGCAGCACACCATGGAGTGACGTTTTCTGATGAAGCAATAGTCGCAGCAACACACCTTTCAAAAAAATATATTACGGATAGATTTTTGCCAGACAAAGCAATAGATTTGCTTGATGAAGCTGGTGCTGCCGTGAAAACTGAAATTTATAAAATACCGGAAGAAGTAAAAATGCTAGATAACAATATTCAATTGTTAGACAGCATAAAAGAAAAAACAGCGCAGAGCGAGCAATTTAATTTAGCAATCTATTACAGAGATACAATAGATGTTATGAGGCAGGAAGCAGAAATCACAAGAAAAATGCGTCTTGAAAAAATAAAGAATGCTTGCCCTGTTATAACAAAGAAAGAAATTGCAGAGGTTGTTAGCCTTTCCACAGGTATTCCTGTTGCACGTATGACAGAAGAAGAAAACAAAAAATACCTTGAAATGGAAGCAATTTTGAAAAAATCACTTGTCGGTCAAGATGAAGCAGTTAGCGCTGTGTGTCGTGCTGTTCGTCGAGGGCTTTCTGCTATGAAAGATCCAAGAAAGCCAGTAGGGTCTTTCTTGTTCCTTGGACCAACAGGTGTTGGTAAAACGGAATTAGCCAAGGTGCTTTGTGATTTTATGTTTAATGACAGAGATGCTCTTATCCGTTTTGATATGTCAGAATTTATGGAGCGACACGAGGTGTCAAAACTAATTGGTTCGCCTCCCGGTTATGTCGGTTTTGACGAAGGTGGAAAGTTAACGGATGCCGTGAAGCGTCATCCTTATTCTGTTGTGTTGTTTGACGAGATTGAAAAGGCACATCCTGATGTCTTTAATTTGTTGTTGCAGGTGCTTGACGATGGACGCTTGACAGATGGACAGGGACGTTTTACAGATTTTAGCAACTGCGTTATTATCATGACAAGCAATGCAGGAGTGAAGGAAGGCAATTCTTCCCGTCATCTTGGATTTACCTCTGAACAGGAAGGAACAAAACGAGACAGGGAAAAATTTGTCTCAACTGTAAAGGATGCAGCTAAGAAACTTTTTAAGCCGGAATTTCTGAACAGAATTGATGAAACTTGTGTCTTCAATTTCCTCGATAAAGAAGAATTGACAAGCATTGTGGAACTTATGTTAAATTCACTAAAAGCAAGAGCCCTTGAACAGGAAATTACCTTAGAGCTCGACTCTGTTGCTATGAACTATATTTTAGAGAAAGGAACTAACCGTGATTATGGGGCAAGACCACTGAAACGTGCAATTCAAAATCTTGTAGAAGACCCTGTTTCTGACGTTATACTTTCTGGCGAAGCTACGAAGGGAGATACAATTTTTATCTCACGTGAAGATGGAGCAGACAAATTGTCTTTTAGGATAGATAAGCCTACAGAAGATAGCAAGGATAGTAAAAATAACAAAAAGTACAAGAATAACAAAACTATAAAAGAGGGTGACTAACACCCTCTTTTATAGTGTGTGGAGTGAATTCAAAATGGAGCAAACTGTGATTAGCGAAAATAACGAAGAAAACGAACAAAAAACAAAATTAGATTCACCAGGTTTTACTATAGATTTTTCTGGAAAAAAAATTGTCTTTGTTCGTCACGGAAAATCTGTTTGGAATTTAGATTTTCGTTATCAAGGGCGAACAGATATTGAGCTTTGTCAAGAAGGGATAGAAGGTGCCTTTCGTGTGGCGAAACGCCTGAAACAATTTCCCGCTGAGGTCATTATTTCCAGTCCACTAAAACGTGCATTTGCCACAGCGGAAATTATATCAAGCGAATGTGGCGGTGTGCCAGTTGAAAAGGAGCCCTTGTTGATAGAGGCAGACTTTGGCAAACTTGAGGGGAAAACAATTCAAGAAGTCAATGAAATCTATGGAAAAGAATTTTTTATGCAGTGGAAAAAAAATCTGTTAGACAATACCTCATTTGGTGGTGAGAGTGCAGAAGAAATTATTTCCCGTCACCAAAAATTTGTCAAAAAATTATTGGAGCGACGTGAAAAAAATATTGTGTTAGTTGGTCATGGTGCAGAAGCGAGAGCTCTCTTTATTGCACTTTTAGGGGAAGCTCCAAGTAGTATCTTTTGGAAATGTGCCGTTGAAAATTGTAGTATCAGCACATTTTTGCAAAAGGGAGAAAGCTTTTTTCTATACACTTTGAATGATATGCTTCACCATAAAGTGCCTCTCGATGCAATTTCTAAAATTCCAATTTTCTAAATCAATTCTGTTTTTTTATGCGAGGAACGATTATTTTGTTTTACAAAAACGAATAATTATGGTAGAATTCACCCTGTGTGCTTTTATGATACATATGAAGTGGGCACATTACGGTTAAAAATTTTGAGAATCAAAGAATTATAATTTAAGGAGCATTTACCATGAAGAAAATATGCCAATATCTTTTTTGCGTTACTTTTATTTTTATGTTGTTATTTGGAGTAGCTTTACCGAGTTTTGCTGATGATTCTGCAAAACAAGTTGGCGCTACGACGAGGTTGCAACAACAACTGCATCAGCAAGTGCAAGACGCAGAGCAGCAAAAAACACAACCAGCTGTTCCTATCCCAGAACAATCCAAGGACGCTTCCACAGTTGCCCCTGATATTTTAAAGGATGCTTATAAGAGAAAATTAACTTCTACAACAAGGATAGTGGCGTTTGACGTTACAGGAAATTCCCAAGTAGCCAAAGACCATATTTTGAGTGTTTGTACATCAAAAATTGGGGATGAGATTGACGAAGAAAAACTGCGCAAAGATGCGGAAGCTATCTTTGAACTTGGTTTCTTTGGCATGACTGACTATGAAGTTGAAGATGTTGAAGGTGGCTTGAAAGTCACGTTTGTTGTTACAGAGAACCCTAATGTTTCTGAAATTAATTTTGAGGGCAATACTGTATATTCCACGGAAGAACTTCGCGCGATTCTTTTTACTCAACCAGGCATGATTTTTAATAGAACATTTTTTAGGAATGATATCCAGCGTATAAAAGAAAAGTACCAAAATGCTGGCTACTCTATGGCTACGGTCAAGGACGTACGTATTGAGGGCGAAAAAATTACTATTGTAATAGCTGAGCCGATAGTTTCTCAGATAATAGTCCAAGGCAATAAGTATACTAAGCGTTATGTTATAGATCGTTATTTGAAAGTTAAACAGGGTGAGGTCTTTAATTCAAGCAAGCTTCGTCAGTCTATAACTCGTTTGCAGTCGCTAGGTTATTTTAGTGATGTTAATGTTAGTTTTGACAGTGGAGAAACTCCAGATGAAATGGTTGTTATTATTACTGTTGAAGAAGCACGAACAGGTAAGCTCGGTTTTAATGTTTCTTATGGTACGCAGAGTGGTTTTGGTGGTGGTATTACCTATGAAAATAGCAACATAGGTGGTAACGGTATGAAACTTGTTGTAGGTTTTGAAATTGGTACTAGAAGTAACTACTGGGCTTCTTACGAACAGCCATACATGTCTGGGAAAGTTTTGTCTTGGAAATTAGGTGCATATCGTAGGATGTGGAACGATGTCTACTTCTATTACCATGGTAAGCGTGTAATGGAATATGACAGAGACAAATATGGTCTTTATTTTGGATTTGGTAAATTATTTAAAGATGAATCACGTTTTAGTTGGTATGCTTTGCTTGACTGGCACAACACAAGAAACAGCGATATTAAGGTTGAGTCTAACTGGACAGAATATGCACGAGATAAGAGGAAATTGATTGAAGACGCACATCTTAATCCAAATAAAAAAGAAGACGTTGTTAGGTTTATAAGAGAACGTGAACTTCGTGACGGTAATTATTATTCTTTGACATTAAGTGCTCGTCGTAATGGGTTGAGTGAGTATGTCGCATATCCAAAGGGTGATGTTGAGAGTGTCCACTTCCAATTGGGCTATGCTAGTGTTACAGACACAACGGATACATATATGAAATATTGGTTTGATGGTCGTTTTTATTTGCCACTTAATAATTTCTTTGCTGGGATAATTGACAGTGAGCTCTTTGATGGTGTTGATGGTGTTCCTTTGTCCCTTGCTATGCGCGCTATTGTAGGTGGTTCCACTGGAACTGTTCCATATGATGAAATGTATGAGGTTGGTGGTGATACCACACTTCGTGGTTATGATAATGACTTTTTGCATGGTGAGCAGATGTTCTTGGGTAACATTGAACTTCGCTTGCCAGTCGCCAAAATGGTTACCTTGGTCGGTTTTTATGACTTTGGCGGTGCTTGGGGTGGAGATAGTGGCTGTCTTGAAGGAAGCTTCTTTAATAATATGCAATATGCACCGGGTGTTGGTATAAGACTTAATACGCCAATGGGAAATATTCGTCTTGACTATGCAAACGGAGACGAGGGGCGTTTCCACTTTGGCTTTGGTGATATGTTCTAATGAAAAATACACAAACAAAACAACTGTGGTGAGCTTTCTTACCACGGTTTGTTTTGTTTTTTCTTTTTTTCTGTGTGACAAAGGATTTACTTTAGGGGTACCGAGATGAAACAATATACATTAAAGGAAATTGCAAATATAACTGGTGGAAAAATAGTGGGGGATGAAACACTTATCATTAACGGTGTTTCTGCTCCTGACAGTTATGTGCAAGGAACAATTTGTCCGCTTTGGGAGAAAAAATACAAGAAATATGTGACATCTGAGATGGTTTTATTTACTGTTGAAGGGCAAATTGCGGAGTTTTCTTCTGGTATAGTATTTGAAAAAAATCCTAAAGAGCAATTGATAAAATTACTTCAGCTTTTTGACGAAGCTCCAATAGAAAATGTAGCACAAAAAACTCTTATTGCGACGGATGCAAAAATTTCCGAGACTGCAACCATAGGCATTGGTGCAGTGATAAAAAGTGGAGCAGTAATCTCTGATGGTGCTGTGATAAAGGAATATGCAGTTATTGGTGAAAACGCCTTTATAGGTAAGGGAACAATTGTTGAAAACCATGCTGTAATATACTATGGAACCATTATTGAAGATGGATGTATAATACGCTCGCATGCTGTAATAGGCTGTCCAGGCTTTGGTTTTATGCCAGATAAAGAATGTGGTATTGTTCGCGTGCCACAAATTGGCCTTGCTCACATCAAACGTGGAGTTGAAGTTGGTGCCTATTCTTCAATAGACAGAGCGACTTTTGGTGAAACTTTGATTGGCGAATTTACAAAGATAGATAGTCATGTAAAAATTGGGCACAATTGCCGTATCGGCGCGTTTTGTGTCTTTTGTGGCAGAGCTGGGCTTGCTGGAAGCACTATTGTCGGAAATGGTGTTACCTTTGCTGCTGGTAGCGGAGCTGGAAATCATGTGACGATTGGTGATGGTGTTACTGTCGGTGGTTTGTCTGGTGTTTCAACGGACATACCTGCTGGAGCTATGGTTTCTGGTTTTCCTGCACAAGAGCATAAAAAAGAATTACGTTATCAAGCTTCGTTGCGTCGAGTGCCAGATTTGATAAAGAAAATTAAGGAGCTTGAAGTAAAATTGAAAAAGCTTGAAGGTAATTAAAATGAAAACATTAGCAAAAGAATTAACCTTCAATGGAATAGGCCTTCATAGTGGACAAGAAGCGTGTGTTACACTTTGTCCTTATGATAAGCAAGGTATATACTTTGAAAATGAGCATGGTGTTTGTTCTATCACAGAAGCTGAATTAGCTGAAGATTCTCGGTTAACAGCCTTTCGTTTACCCAATGGTGTAGTGACTCGGACTGGTGAGCATTTGCTTGGAGCTATCATTGGCATGGGGTTGGATTCTGTTCTCATAAAGAACAAGTTTGAAGAAATTCCGATTTTGGATGGAAGTGCGGAAGTTTTTGTTGAGCAAATAAAAGCTAACACTGTTGATGATGGCAAACCAATTAAGAAGCTCTTCATTTCTTCTCCTGTCTCCGTGGTGGAGCAAAAAGGATGCAGACTAGTAATTGCCTTGCCATCTGAAGTGTTAAAAATAACTTACACTATTGATTATTCTGGAACACCGGTTGGGATTCAAACAGTGACTTATGAAATAAATCAAGAGAATTTTATTAACATAATCTGTAAAGCTAGGACTTTTGGTTTAACACGTGAGTTTGAATTTCTGAAAAAATACGGTCTTGCTCGCGGAGGTTCGTTAGATAACGCAATGGTTTTTGATGAGCATGGTCTTGCAGAGGGGCAAGAACTTCGTTTCCCTTTGGAGTGTGTTACACATAAAGTGCTAGATCTTTTAGGGGATCTTGCATTGCTTGGACAAGCTCCAATTGGACACTATGTTGCCCATTGTGCTGGGCATTCAACTCACGGATTGTTAAGAGGTAAATTGCTTAAGGTATTAAATATCAGGTAGGAGGTTATCAACATGGCAAACATTAAAATTCACCCAACTGCAATAGTTTCTCCAGATGCTCAAATTGCGTCAGATGTTGAAATTGGTGCTTATTGTGTTGTAGATGGTAAGGTGGAAATAGGCGAAGGCACGATTCTTCGCCCATTTTCACGTGTCTGTGATTATACAAAAATTGGTAAAAATTGCCGTATACATGAACATGCAGTCATAGGTGGTCCACCACAAGACCTAAGTTACAAAGGTGAAATTACCTGGGCTATCCTAGGTGATGGGGTTACATGTCGTGAGTATGTAACAATAAACCGAGCAACAGGCGAAGGTGAAACGACAGAGATAGGTGATGGTTGTTTTATTATGGAAAACGTGCACTGTGCTCATAATGTGAAAACAGGCAAAGGATGTACGATCGCTAATAAAAATGGTATAGCTGGTCATGTCCATATTGGTGACTATGCCGTTATTGGTGGCATGAGCGGGTTTCATCAGTTTGTGCATATAGGTTCTTATTGTATGGTTGGAGGAATGAGCAGACTTACTCAAGATATTCCACCCTTTATGATGGCAGTTGGTGCACCAATTAGAGTTTATGACATAAATAAAGTTGGACTTCGTCGTCGTGGTTTTGATCAGACTCAGAGGACGAAGATTCATAACCTTTATAAAAAAATATATGATGAAGGACTGCTTTTTAAGGAAGCAATTGCAGAAATTGAAAGGGAATTCCCAACTGATCCAGAGGCAAGGTTGATAATAGATTTTGCTCGTTCAACAATTCGTGGCTTTGCTCCACGTTTTACGAGGGAAGCAAAAAAATCTGCAACAGATGAAGAATTGGCCTAGAAATATGAAAAAGTCATTTAAATTTAAGACTCTTGATAAGTTCATATTAAATGAAGTAAAAGGACCTTTCATCTATGGCATTGTGGCCTTTTCAATTTTGCTTGTGGCAGGTGGATTGCTCTTTAAGACTGCACAGCTGATAGTTGAAAAGCATGTCCCAGTGCTTGTTGTAGCTCGCCTTTTTGTCTATAGCTTGCCACGTTTCATAGTTCTTACTTTTCCAATGAGTTGTTTGCTTGCTTCTCTTTTGGGGTTTGGCAAGCTTTCTTCCAATTCTGAGCTCGTGGCTTTAAAGTCAGCGGGACTTTCCTTTAATAGAATTACACGTCCTGTTGCACTTTGTTCAATCTTTGTTGTTTTTGCTATGTTTTTTTTGAATGAAGCGATAGTCCCTATGAGCGAAAAGGCAGCGCAAAATGTACTTCACTATGAAATTTTGCATGAAAAAGCACCGATTTTTACCGAAAAGACTTTCTTCAAAGAGGAAGAAGATGGGCAAGTAAAGCGTATGCTTTACATTGATAGATTGGATAATAAATCAAAGGAGATGTCCAATATAGTATCCCAAGAGTTTACTGATGGGAAACTTACGCAAATAGCTGTAGCCACTCGTGCAAATTGGGAGAATGGGCAATGGCACATGTATGACGGTGCGGTGTTTGAAGTTGATACAGACACAAAAAAGGTACAACAGCTTTTTTCATTTGAAAATCAGATTTTGCACATAAATTTAACACAGAAACAACTCAATATTTCTCATGACACACCAGATGAAATGACAATACCAGAACTTATTGATGCAATAAAATTGAAAAAACAGACGGGCGAATTTTCAGGTTGGCATGAAATGACACTACATATGCGTTTTGCTGTTCCTTGGGCATGCCTTATATTTGCGTTGCTTGGTGCAGCATTGGGTAGCAGACCACAGAGGTCAAGTTCAAGTGTAGGGCTAGGGATGTCTGTTATAATCATATTTGCTTACTACGTTATTTTGTCATTTTCCAGCGCTTTTGGTGAAAATGGTAAGGTTCATCCTGCGGTTGCTGCTTGGTCCGCAAACGTCATTTTTGTCTTTGTTTCTTTAAAACTATGCCGCAGAGCTAACGCTCTTGGTTAGGAGGTGGCTTCTTTGGCTGGAACATTTTGGTCGTTAGTGCCACCCATTGTGGCGGTTGCTTTAGCACTTATAACAAAGGAAGTTTATTCATCACTTTTTGTAGGAATTTTAATTGGTGCTCTGTTTTATACTAACTTTGCACCGTTAAGTGCATTGGATGTTATCATTAGAGAGGGATTAATTGAAGGTATCGCGGATAAAACTACAGCAGGTATCCTAGTTTTCCTAGTTGTGCTTGGTATTATGGTCGCTATAATAAACGAAGCTGGTGGTTCCTCTGCCTTTGGAGATTTTGCTGCAAAAAGATGTAATACGCGGCGTAGCGCGATTTTTTTGACTTTTATTTTTGGGCTTTTGCTTTTTGTGGACGATTATTTTAATTGCCTAACAGTTGGTTCAGTTATGAGACCTGTAACTGATAAGCAACATGTGGCAAGAGCAAAGCTTGCTTACATAATAGATGCTACTGCTGCTCCAATATGTATGATAGCACCAATTTCATCTTGGGCTGCAGCAGTTTCAACTACTGCAAAGGGGTTAAACAATGGAGTAAGTGGTATACAGCTTTTTTGCCAGGCTATCCCATATAATTTTTACTCTATTTTTACAATTGTTTTTGTTCTCTTTTTAACATTACTAAATTTTGATTACGGTCCAATGAAAAGTGCACAATTACAAGCTTCCAAGGGAGAAGATAAGGATGTATTGATGGAGAAGGTGACGGTTACCACAAACCCAAAAGCAAATCTTTTTGATTTGTTAGTCCCAGTAAGTGTATTGATAGTTTTTTGTATTACCGGAATGCTCTATGTTGGTGGTTTTTGGAGAGGTGCTAGTTTAGTAGATGCATTTGCAAATACGACTTCTGCGCTTGCCTTGCCGTGGGGAGCGGTCTTTGCTTTGGTAATTACTGTCATATATGCTACCGGTCGTAGGGTTCTTACCTTTGAAGAGTGCATGACCTGCATTCCAAAGGGGTTTGCTACAATGGTCCCCGCAATATTAGTATTAACACTTGCAATTGCGTTGAAAAACATTTCCAATTTACTTTTAGCGCATCAATATGTAGCTATGTTAATGCGTGGTGCATCTTCATCACTCTATAGTTTATTACCGGCAGTTATTTTCTTGGTCGGTTGTATTTTAGCTTTTGCTACGGGTTCTTCTTGGGGCACATTTGGTATTCTCATTCCTATCATAGTGGCAATGTTCCCACCTGAAAACAAAATGTTTATTATAGGTATATCTGCTTGTTTGGCAGGTGCTGTTTGTGGTGATCACTGTTCTCCAATTTCCGATACTACAATTATGGCGTCTGCTGGTTCGCAGTGCAAACATATGGCTCACGTCAGAACACAACTTCCTTACGCAGTTACAGTCGCAATAGTATGTTTTCTTACCTATATAATTGCTGGGTATACGCAAAATTTATATATCTCATGGAGTTTTGGAGTGCTCATGATTTTGCTGATACTTCTCAATATAAGGGCTTATTACAAAATTAAAAATGCGTAGTAACAACTGTGTTATTCGCTTGAAATTTATTTTATGTTAAACAATCAAAGACGCTTAGTTTTTAGGAGGCACTTTTATGGCAGATAAATCATTTTATAAAGAGACACTGTTTTTGCCAAAAACAGATTTTCCAATGAGAGCTAATCTTTCTGCTCGTGAACCAAATTTTTTGAAATTTTGGGAAGATATTGACGTATATCAGAAATTGAAAGAAAAAAGGCGTAATGCCCAGAGCTTCATTTTGCATGATGGACCGCCATATGCAAATGCAAGCATACATATAGGAACAGCGACAAACAAAATTTTAAAAGATTTTGTAGTTAAATATAAATGGCAACGTGGTTATTTTACCCCTTACGTTCCTGGTTATGATACACACGGACTTCCAATAGAATTAAAGGTTTTAAAAGATGACGGCGTTAGCAAAGATGAGCTTACTCCAACAGAGCTTCGTTCAAGATGTGCTGCCTATGCGAAGAAGCATGTCAAAATTCAAACAGAACAGTTCAAACGTCTTGGTGTTATTGGGGACTGGGAACATCCTTATTTAACTCTCCTTCCAAAATATGAAGCGACACAACTTGAAGGCTTTGCAACAATGGTGGAGAAAGGACTTGTTTATAAGGGACTAAAACCAACCTATTGGTGCATAGATTGTCAGACAGCACTTGCTGCAGCTGAAATCGAATATAAGGATTCAACAAGCCATTCCATTTTTGTTGCCTATCATTATCAGGATGCAGAAAAAATTTCACCACAATTTGCAGGCAAAAACGTTAATGTCATAATTTGGACGACAACACCTTGGACGCTTCCTGCTTCTATGGCTGTGTCTGTGCATCCTGTGTATGATTATGCTTTCTACAAGGTTGGCGAAACATATTATTTAATTGCAAAGGAATTGAAAGCTCAAGTTGAAGCAGCTACTGGTCTTGTATTAGGCGAGCCAGTTTATTCATGCAAGGGGCGTGACCTTGAAAATACAAAGGCTACGCATCCATTCTATGACAGAGTTGTTCCTTTCTGCCTTGCAGATTATGTTACATTAGAAGATGGCACTGGATGTGTACACACGGCCCCTGGACATGGTGTGGAAGACTATGAGACAGGCGTAAAGTATGGAATAGAAGTTTATAATCCAGTTGATCCAACGGGACATTATTATAAAGAAACTCCTATTTTTGGAGGAATGAGCCTTGGCGAAGGTGAAGCTCGTGTATTTGAAATCTTGACAGAGAATGGCAGACTCCTTGGGGAAAGCAAGATAACCCACAGCTATCCACATTGCTGGAGATGTAAAAAACCCGTTATCTTCCGTGCAACAAGCCAGTGGTTTGTGAACGTTGCGAAGTTCAAGGATGAGGCCTTGAAGGCAATAGACAGTGTAAAATGGATTCCAGACTGGGGACAGGACAGAATCACTAACATGGTGCGTGACAGAAGCGACTGGTGTATTAGTCGCCAAAGAACTTGGGGCGTGCCAATCCCGGCTTTCTATTGCGAAGATTGTGGTGAAGTTATCTTGACAGCAGACAGAGTTAGAGCTGTTGCAACAAAGATAAGAGAAAAAGGAAGCGATATTTGGTGGCAAGAGTCACCAGAAGAATTGCTTGGCGAGCTTGCCGTTTGCCCACATTGTGGCTCCAAGCATTTGACGAAAGATAAAAACATTATGGACGTGTGGTTTGATTCAGGCACCAGCCACACCGCCGTTTTAAATAACTGGGAAGACCTTTCCTGGCCTGCAGATCTTTACCTTGAGGGAAGTGATCAACATAGAGGATGGTTCCAGACATCTCTCTTGAATAGTGTGGCAACGCAGGGATCTGCTCCATATAAAGCTGTCCTTACCCACGGATTTATTATGGGACCGGACGGTCAAAAGATGTCAAAGTCTCTTGGAAATACCATGAAGCCGGAGAACATTATCGACAAATGGGGTGCTGATTTGCTTCGTCTGTGGGTTTCTTCCAGTGACTACCGTGGTGATGTTCGTATTTCAATAGAAATTTTCAATAACCTTAGCGAGCTTTACCGTAGGATTAGAAACACAGCAAGATTTTTACTTGCAAACCTCGCTGGCTTTAACCCAAAGACAGATATAGTTCCGCTTGACGAAATGTCAGAGCTTGACCAATATATTATGTTAAAACTTGAAAAACTCCGTGCTCGTGTGACAGCGGGACTTGATGAATATGAATTCCACCAGCCGATGACTTTAATTTACCAATTCTGTGATAATGAAATGTCTTCCTTCTACATAGATGTATGCAAAGACAAGCTCTATGCAGATTCTGCCTCTGCACCATCACGCAAGGCAATTCGCACAGTTATGTGGCACGCTTTAAAGACTCTAACACAGCTTATGTCGCCAGTTCTTTCCTTTACGGCAGAAGAAATATGGCAGGAAATTAGAAAGATGGATGCCAATGTGGAAGAGAGTGTTTTGCTTGCGGATTGGCCAACAGAAATCGCAACCGGTCTTGATTCTTCCATTGAGGAAAAGTGGGAACGAGTTTTACAGGCACGCAGTGCAATTCAAAGAGGACTGGAAAAGGCACGCACGGCAGGTGTCATAGGTCACCCACTTGATGCAGAAGTTTCCCTTGTGCTTAATAACAAGTTTGCCGACCTTAATTTAACTGACACAGAGTGGCAGGAAATTTTGATAGTTTCTTCCTGTAAGGTTGCAACAAGTTTGCCAAAGGCAAGCATTGAATATAAGGACGACTTAACAGGAATAGAAATTGCGGTTGAAAAATCTGAAGCAGAAAAATGCCCACGTTGCTGGAGACATGCAGCCGAAGTAGGTAAAGACGGACAAGAAGTCTGCGATAGATGTAAAAAAGTTCTTGAGGAATTGCACTGAACAGAATACAACGGCGTAATACAGGGGATAAAATGAATGTGGAAATCAAAACAAACAAA